>CAIJOT010000263.1 GCA_903822335.1 uncultured delta proteobacterium | reverse complement strand
GACGTGCCGATAATCAACCAACCATACATTGTTAAAATTTCCTATTTCCCGACATGGATTGCAACAGGGGCAAATGGTCCATACATCGTATCCCCGGCATATATGCTGCTTGTGCCTACAGAAAAACATGTCAGATTACATTTCGGATACGGCTGGGTCGACTGGTTGGGCATCATATTAAGCTGTTGCGGTGTGATTTATCTTTTATTTATAAAAAGATTAATGACAACTCTGAAAATTTAACAAAACCACGCGAGAAAGGTTTCATGTAAAATCAGAAAAGAAATAAGCACGGCATCCACTCAGATTATTATACCCAGTTTTATTTTATTATAGTGGTAATTACATATTATGATAGATTGAGCAGTTCAATTGGCAACCCCCACTTCAATTCCAAATCGAAAACCATTGACTCGTAGGTGCAGTTTCGTATTACTCAAACTGGAGACTATCGTCTTGTCTTTGATTGCCGGAAACCGTTTTGTGAGTGCTACATCGAAGCATGCCTTGGGTGGCCACCCGTGTCATTCTTCCACAGGTACCCGGCTGAAGGTTGTGGCACGCAGCTTGGCTGCGATTTCTGACCAATGTTGCTCGACTTCGCTCGCAATAAAACCTTACTCGCTGTCTGAGGCCAGGCCGAGTTCGAGAATTGAATGGAGAAGAATCGCTGCAAGGGTAAGGTAGCACAGTGGAGCAAGAGCAAAAGGGCGTTTCAGAGCAGCGTTTGATTACGATTGTCTATTTTTGTAGTCTTTATAGCCAAACCTCTTCACCACCTCTACCTTCCCCCCATCCCTTATCGTCGCGATATCGGGGAGATTGATCCCGTTAAAGGTAGTGCTTTTCACTATGCTGTAGAGGGCCATGTCAGTAAAAACCAGCTTGTCTCCTCTTTTGAGAGGCTGATCGAAGGAATAATCGCCCATGACATCCCCCGCAAGACAGCTTGGTCCCGCGATTCTATAGGTATGTTTCTTCTCATTCGGCTGTGCTGACTTCATGATGTGCGGTCTGTAAGGCATAAGAAGTACATCCGGCATATGCGTTTCTGCCGATGCATCGATTATGGCGATCTCCGCCTCGTTTTTTACAATATCAAGAACAGAGGAAATTAAAACCCCCGCATTTAAGACGCTCGCTTCACCTGGTTCGAGATATACCTGCACACCGTACTTTTTCTTGAATGCGTTTATGAGCTTGATGAGACGCTCCAGATCGTAATCGTCACTGGTTATGTGGTGGCCGCCCCCGAAATTGACCCATTTCAGTCCTTTGATGTATGGCCCATAGAGCTTTTCAAAGGATTTCAGAATTCGTTCAAGCACGTCTGAATTTTGCTCACACATGGCATGAAAGTGGAACCCATCCACCATGTTTGTATACTTGGGAAATTCCTCACTGAAGGTGTCATAGACTATTCCAAGCCTCGAATGGGCCGCGCAGGGGTTGTACATGTCGGTGGTAACCTCAGTATGTCCCGGATTGATTCTCACGCCGATTTCCACGCCGCTTTTTCTTGCCGTTTTCCCGTATTTACGAAGCTGATAAAAGGAATTAAATATGATGGAATCAGAATGCTTCAGTATCTGCCTGAACTCTTTTTCTCTGTATGCCACCCCGAAGGTGTGCACCTCTTTTTTGAATTCTTCATGACCGAGCCTCGCTTCATTCAGACCACTGGCGCAGGTTCCGTCCAGATACCTGCTCATCATCGGAAAGGTGGCGAATGAAGCATACGCTTTTAAGGCGTGCAATATCTTGCAGCCTGTGCGGTCTTTTATATATTGCATGATCCGCATGTTTTCTTCGATGAGGGTTTCGTCGAGGAGGTAAACGGGAGTTTGCACAGCACCGCTTGCGATTTCGAGGAATCTTTTATTTGCCGCTGCAAAGCTTTTCTTCTTGGCATCTTTAATTAAACGTGTGAGCGTTTTTAACCCGTCAGCGCTCAACGCTCCGAGTACTTTTTTTCTCGCATCGCCGGATAAAGCGTGATATGCGCCTGCGGCGGATGTATCTTTTGCCGAAATTGCCCGGATTGTTTCTTCAATTTGCTTGTCGGCAGCCATCGGACACCCTCAAACCTTATCAGGAAGCGCTGTATGCTCAACTACCTGCCAGGGGAGGCCGTATTTATTCAATGCCTCCATGAACTTATCCGGATTGAGCTGCTCTATATTATATACTCCAACCCCCTGCCAGACTCCCGTGAGCATCAACATGGCCCCGATCGTGGCGGGGACGCCGGTCGTATAGGCAATTGCCTGTGTTCCGGTCTCCTTGAAGGCCTCTTCATGATCACAGACATTGTAGATATATCGGGTAATGGTCTCCCCATTCTTCTTCCCCGTAATAATATTGCCGATGACTGTCTTCCCTGTATATTTTGTTCCAAGAGAGGCGGGTTCGGGAAGCAAAGCTTTAAGAAACTTTACAGGAACTATCTTGTGCCCCTCATAGTCAACCTCGTCTATGCGTGTCATGCCCACATTTTTAAGCACTCTGAGGTGGTTGAGGTAATTTTCAGAGAATGTCATCCAGAATCTGGCCCTTATCAGTCCTTTTATATTCAGAACCAGCGACTCGAGTTCTTCGTGGTAGAGAAGATAGCTTTCCTTTGCTCCTGCTACCGGGTAATCAAAGCTGAAATGGGTGCTGCCTTCCTCGATGATCGCAGGCGTCTCAATCCATTTTCCCTCTTCCCAGTGTCTTACTACCTGCGTTACTTCCCGGATATTAATCTCAGGATTGAAGTTTGTCGCAAACGCATGGCCGTGGCTTCCGGCATTGCAGTCCAGTATATCCAGATAATTAATCTCGTCGAAGAGATTCTTCTGAGCGTAGGCTGTAAAAACATTCGTTACACCCGGGTCAAATCCTGAACCAAGAACTGCCATGATCCCTTTCTTCTTAAACCTCTCCTGGTATGCCCATTGCCAACTGTATTCAAAGTGGGCCTCATCCAGTGGTTCATAATTGGCGGTGTCTATGTAGTGCACTCCGGTCTCCAGGCAGGCATCCATAATATGCAGATCCTGATAGGGAAGCGCGAGATTGAGAACAATGTCCGGTTGAAATTTATTTATGAGAGCGGTGAGTTCTGAGATGTTGTCGGCATCAACCTGCACTATCTGAATGTCTCTGCCGTATCTCTGTTTGATGTCCTTCCTGATGGCCTCACACTTGGAGAGTGTCCTGCTTGCAACCAGTATTTCTTTAAATACTTCAGGAATCTGCACGCATTTGTGTGTTGAAACGGTAGCGACGCCTCCAGCCCCGATTATCATTATTCTTCCACGGTTCTTTGTATTATTCATAAACGCTCTCCTGGGCAACAAATTGCATTTGCTTATTTTATATTATTTTTCGGCTTAATATCAACTTTAGAGTATAAAATGAACTACTCCGCGGCAAGCCACGAGGTATCAAAAACGAGATAACGACATTATACCATCTCGAAGCAAGCTTCGGGGAATGGACCCGAGGGGCGTTCACCTTGGTACTCGTCCTGTGAATCCGTTTTTCACTTCGCTTTTTTTAAATCTCTGTAGAAATTTTCATGAACCCCCAATGCAAGCAAAAACAGGATTTCATTATCATACTCGTATGCTATAAGAAATTGCTGATCCAAGACACGAAATTTATATACCCTCACTCCGGCAAGATCCCCTTTCTTTTCCTCACCACATTGCAGATTGGAAAAAATGTGCAGGATAGCTTCATTGACAGACTTGATTTGATTAGAATGAAGTCTCTTGTAATTGCGCCTGAAGTGCGGCGTTTGGACAATCTTCATTCTGCGTCAAACTCGAAGGGTTCAAAATCTCCCTGCTTTTTGGCTGCCAATATGTCCCGGATAAATTCAACAGGCAGGTCCGGGTTATCAAGAGCGGCTCTTCCTATCTTGGCCCAATATGTGACCTGTAAGGGCACCGTGCGAGATTCTGCCTCGGCGCTCCGTTTGGCTTGTTCGTATAATTCATTGTCAATACGGATTGCTATGCTCATAATATACCTCCTGCAACAATTGTAGCATATTGTGACAGAATATCAAGTATATCAGAAAAGCCTCAACAACTTGGTATCCCTGCATGACGTGGTTTGTTCACATCGATATAACTTAAGAGCGTGTAGATTAATTTAGCAGCAAGAAAATCGGGAGCTTTAGAATTTGATGGACAAAGCTCAACGACATCAAACCCAACGATTCGTTTTGACTTCGAGACAGAATAGAGAAGCTTCATAACCTGATACCAACCTAAACCGCCCGGCTCAGGAGTCCCTGTTGACGGCA
Organism: uncultured delta proteobacterium; assembly: GCA_903822335.1. Classification (GTDB taxonomy): domain Bacteria; phylum Desulfobacterota; class Syntrophorhabdia; order Syntrophorhabdales; family Syntrophorhabdaceae; genus CAIJOT01. The sequence continues at coordinate 18,543 of CAIJOT010000263.1, read as the reverse complement.
TGATACCCGGATCGAAGACATCAAGATCAATGGTGATATAAACACTATCGGTCAGCAAGCGAACTGTATTATTTATCCATTTATCAGAATCGTGTATCTTATGTGCAAGAAATATCCTTTTGTGGTCAACGCCAGAGCGCTCTGAGACGTCCATGCTGCGTATTCCTACAGAAACAATGTTCTTGGTAAATTCCTGAACACGTGCGATAACGCAGGCATGATTATAACGGGTTCCCTGATATGAGTCGCGAGAGTCGGCATGGGCATCAAGATGCAATATGCTTAGATCCTTATAGCGCTCAGTATACGACTTGATAACACCAATAGAAACCGAGTGTTCGCCCCCAAGGGTTACTACAAGCTTATTATCTTTAAGATAACTTGAGACTGCCGAATCAGTTTTTTTTATCAAAACAGAAATGGAGGCCGAACGGATCGGTTTGGCAGTAAAAATTCCCTTCTTGAAAACCTCACTATCGGTCTCTATATCGTAGAGTTCGAGATATCCTGATGCCTCAATTATCGCTGCAGGGCCTTTGTCGGCACCTTTAACCCATGTGCTGGTTTTGTCAAAAGGAATCGGTAGTATGACTGTAGAGGCCCGCGCATAATCAGTATCATTGTTGGGCAACCCACAGAAACTAAAGGGAGGTTTTGGCATTTCAGTCTATAATAAACACTGCTGTCGCTAATACTATGGTCCAGAGACCGTCTTTATTTCCCTCTGCAGACTGGCAGATATTTTTAGTTTTGAATATATGACCGCTCGCTCTGTAAAACTGCTTACGCTCATCCCATGCCTGGTTCGGGTCAAAAGGAATGTCGAGTGTCGTTGCAAGCATTGTAGCTGCGAGGTCTTCTGCATATTCCCCGGAGACAATGGCTTTTTCACCGAACGCATGATGTTCAGAGAGATAACCGTACTGGGAGTAATCCGTCGGCCTGGCAAAACCAATTGCTGCAGAAATAAGACGGTTCGGTTCATTTGTTTCATTTCGAGACATTACGCAATAAGTAATCTGACCGGCACTGAGAAGTTTTTGACCAGCAACCTTTGAAAGAATCTTGCACTCAGGCGGGAATATGCTTGATACATACACAAGGTTACACTTCTCAATGCCCGCATTTCTTAATGCAACCTCGAAGGATGACAGTTTGTCTTTATGGACACCCACTCCTTTCGTAAAGAAAACTTTTTTTGGGGTCATTTTTGCATCCTCCTTTCACATTATCTTTTTGACGCTGCTTAAAATCTCGTAATCACAACCATAAAACTCGGTTAATACATGTCTTCCTAATGCTTTCACCCCACGGCTCTCCTTTCGATTTTTTTGCCCAAAGGCACTAAAAATTAGGAGGTGAAGATACCCACAGCACAAACGCCTTGCTATTTCGCCTGTTCGCTATAAAATGCTTCTTTGTCGCTTCAAAGTAAAAACATTCACCTTTCTTTAGCTTGTACGCTTTTCCGCCGAGTACAATCTCAATGCTACCAGACAGAACAAAACCGAATTCCTCGCCTTCGTGCGGTTCCTCTTCAGGTGTCTTTTCGTTCACATCCAGTTCAAGGAATGCAGGGTCCATCAGTCTATTTTGAGCAGCAGGGACAAGTATCTGAAATTTCTTTACATCTTCCTTTTCCAGTTCAACCCTGTCCTTTAGCTTAAACACGATCTTCTCGGCAAAAGCTCCATCAAAAAACCTTGACGGTTTCTCATCAAGGGCATCAAGGATACCTATAAGGCTCTCCACAGACAACGAGGTGAGGTTTCTCTCGATCTGTGAGATAAACCCCTTTGTGAGCCCTGCCCTTGTGGCAAGCTCTTCCTGTGTGAGTGTTTTTGCCTGCCTTAACATCTTTATCCTTTCCCCTATACTTGCTTCATCTGTTTTCATAACAATATACGCTCACAAGAAGTTTACATTATTAAACTAAATTATCGTAAAATCTGTCAAGTAAATTTTTATTTAACTTTCAGGTTTAGTATGCTAAACTTACAGAAAAGGTGCTAAGTGCTTGGAAAACAAGCAATATTAGAATTATTTGAAAAAAAAGACATACATAATATCTTTCATCTACCAGGAATCCACACACTTCCACTGAACGAGAGCTTCAAAAGACATAATATCAATGTTTTTGTGGGCAGGCATGAGTCCAATACCGCATTTATGGCTGACGGATATGCAAGGGTATCAGGAAAGGTTGGTGTAGTCATTGTAACGCCTGGGCCTGGTCTCGGAAACGTCGTATCAGGATGTATGGAGGCATACAATGACGATGTTCCGATGCTCATCATACATATTGATACAGGCAGAAAAGAGATAGGCAAGGGCATACTTCACGAGCTCGTGGAACCTGAGAATATATTTAAATATTTCACTAAAAAAACCTTTTCTGTATCCAACAAAGATGACCTCATCCCTGCACTCAACGATGCATATCAGACTGCTCTTTCTGGAAGAAAAGGCCCTGTTGTTATATCTGTCCCTTATACGTTCTTTGAGAAAGAGGTTCCCTTCCGCCTCGCCTCTTCTTCCTATCCTTTACCCGGAACTCAGAACCCGGAACCCGGAACTACAATAAGTGGCATAGAAAAAGCATTATACGGAAAGAAAAAACCCATTATTATAGGCGGAAAATCCCTGATGATTGAAGGAATAGAATCAAATCTTGAGGAAATCTGTAAGGGTGCATCAATACCATTTCTCACAAGCACTTCAGGTAAAGGGATAGTGAATGAAGATAACGTATATGCTTTCGGAAATATTATGCAAAAGGGGATTGTGAAAGATATTGTTGCATCATCAGACCTTGCAATAGCAATCGGGACACGGTTACGTGATGTGGATGCAAAGCGGAGAGGGGTAAAGTTGAAGGAACTCATCCACATTGACATAGATAATCAGTGGATTGGTAAAAATTACCCTGCAACGGTAAAAATTGCAGGAGATATACAAAAGGCTCTTGAAGCGCTTGGCGAAATTCTGAAGGAACGGAGATTTGAATGGGACCTTGGAGGGCTGAAGATAGCTCAACAGAAAGAGCGAAAGGCATTGGAAAAAGGTTCTCCTGGCTTTAGAATTATGAGGCTTATAAGGAATGTAATACCGGAAAATACAACAACCGTATGGGACCTGAGTCTCCCTTCCTATTGGGCAGAATATTACTTCCCTGTTTATCAACAAAATACCTTCATCATGCCAAGGGGTATATCACCTATTTTCTATGCTTTGCCCGGAGGCATAGGGGCAAAAATAGGGAGACCTGACAGGCCATGCCTTTGTATTTGCGGGGATGGCGGTGTACTTCCAGCCATAAGCGAACTCTCAACAATGAAAAAATACAATATCCCTGTTGTCCTCCTTGTCTATAACAACAATAGCTTTGGTATACTCGAAGATTATATGAGTACGACCTATCACATACAAGGCTCCATGGAACTTACCAATCCAGACTTCATAAAACTTGCCAATGCCTTTGGAATCAAAGGAAAACGGGCCAAATCATTAAACCAGCTCAAAAAGATATTCCTCCATGACATTAACTGGGATGAACCCTTCCTGATAGAATTCAACTACCCCATTTTCCCGCTGCCGTGGAGAGTGTGATTCAAAATTCAGTGTTGAGTACTGTATGCTCCACCCGCCTTGATTGAAGTTTTTGTGACATCTCAGATTAGTAGCTTACCAGATGCCCGATCTATGGAAGAATGAGCATAGAGCGGAAAAATTAAAGAGAAAGCGGCAGGCTGAAGGGAAGAGGCCGAAGATGCGAAGTTACGAAGATGCGAAGATAGGGAAAGGAAAGGGGTAAGGGGCGGAGAACGGAATAGTGAATAGTGAAAACGGGGCGCGAATCACGCAAGCCTTAATCCTGCCGAAGGCGGGACATTACGGAATTTAAGACGGTCCTGGCACAGACTTTTGTTATAAATTGCCCCCAAAAACAGCACTTTAAGACCTGATATTATTGGGTTTTTTCAACTAAAAACCACGCCCTCGAATGCCTCTATCGGGGGTCAACGCTATATTCAAAGGGTTAGGTTTTTTAAACTCAAAACTCAAAACTTAGAACTCAACACTGCTTATAAAGGGTTTGGTCTGACCCCAATGAGACCCTAAGAATTCTATCCTTGCGGTTTTCTATTAATCGTTCTATACTATCATAACAAGCTATGATATATTAGGAGGTAGTCATGCCGGCTGTAAGTTTTTATCTTAACCAGGATACCTTGAGGACCGTCAGAACGAAAGCAAAAACAGAAAATACCCCTGTCTCACAAATCATCCGGAAGGCCTTGGAGGAATATCTTTTACTTGACGAGAAAAAGGCGGCAAAGAAAAGGGTCTTGGCTGCCCTCAGGAATGAAAAACCGCTTGGAGGCACAAAAGAATGGGAATCGCTACACCGGGAAAGGTCAGAAGCAGATGCTGACAGGGGTTGATACAAGCTTCTTCTTTGCCCTTGAGGAAGCGAATGAACTGGCATCAGAGATATGGCAGGAACGTGATATTGTGGTATCTGCTATTACCATCTATGAACTTCAGAAGAAACTCCTTGCAGGTAATTTACAGTATCCGGCAATAATCGAAGATATAAAGAAATCGTCAGCGATAATACCGATAACTGAAGAGGTAGCATCACGGGCAGGACATATCGCCCATGGCACCGGAATGCCGGGCCTTGATGCCCTCATAGTGAGCTCATTCCTCCAGGCAGGATGTGAGGAGATCTATACAACAGATGCCCACCTTGGCTTATATAAGAAGAAAGGGGTCAAAGTTATATATCTCAATAAATAGGGTTTACATTTAAAAACTCTGCAATCGCTATCTGAATCTCATCGGGAAGTTTTAAAAGTTAAATCGTGCGAAGCATCGTCCGTGTTGACTTTACAGAGATTTGAGCGACTGTATTCACTGTGAATACAATTTCCTCCGATACGTCTTCTGGCCTCCTATCATAACTCACCAACTCGCTCATCACCCTGTCCACATCGTACCCCTTTGTTACAAATTGCCTTCAAAAACAGCGCTTTAAGCTGATATTATTTGGTTTATTCAACTCAAAACCACGCCCTCGAATGCCTCTATCGGGGGTCAACGCTATATTCAAAGGGTTAGTTTTTTTATAACTCAACACTCAAAACAGCCTTTACGGTTTGGTCCGACCCCAATTGAAGTTTCAAATAGCAGACAACAACAAATTCTTGATAAAATGGTATGTTGATGGTACCATTAATGTCATCATAGGAGGTACTACTAATGTCAAAAGCTCCAAGAATAATTCCGGTCTCTGACCTTAGGCATAACACAAGCGACATTCTGAAGACGGTATCATTGTCAAGAGAACCCGTGTTCATTACCCAGCGTGGGCGAGCAGCTGCTGTTATGGTGAGCATGGAAGCTTACGGACAATCTCAGCATGAACTCGATATTTTACGCTTGTTGGCACGCGGGGAGAAAGAAATCAAAGCAGGCATCGGCTACGAGCTTGATGACGTTCTGAAAGAAGCTGATCGCTTTCTTAAGGCCTCAGAAACTTGAAAATACTCTTTACACCCACAGCACGTCACCAGTTCCTCGAAGCAATTGCTTATATTCATCGGGGCAATCCTTCTGCTGCCATAAACTTTCGGCAAAGTGCAGAGAAGACGCTTTCCCGTCTTAAACGTTTCCCGGAATCCGGGAGGAAACTTCCAGAATTTCAAGACCTCCCTTTTCGTGAGGTGATTGTAAGACCATACCGTTTCTTTTATAGAGTTGAGGACAAGACCGTGTGGGTTATTGCCGTATGGCATAGCGCTCAGCTACCTGATGAACCCGCGAAGTAATACGTATAATGTTTTCTTCGACAATCCACAAGCGCCTTTTAGTGGGCGTCCCTCCCCTCCTCCCAATGTAATAAAAAGTGAATGTCTTGGCTATTCATGATATAAACGAGAATAGTCTTCATCAATCTGTGCTTGCCTTGATATAACCGTAGGGGGTGATTTATGGGACATATGGTTTTAAAGCATACTCCACATGTCAAAGTATATAGCTTACTTTGCTACACAATACTTATTGCAATAATGCTGAGCCTTATCCCTTTCCTGTCCGGGGAGAGATGAAAACCGTCACCCACACAATCAAACAACCTTTCGGGGGAAGCCAATCCCCTGATGATGCCCGAATAGCCGCAGTAGAATACATCTTATCATTTCAGGCAAAAACAGCACTTTAAGCCCCAAAATAGGTCATTTTCCATACATAAAATGCCTTATTTCAATGGGTTAGTTTACCCCGTGCAATGAAATTGCCACTCTATTTCACTGGGGCTTGGTCCGACCCTAACCTATCCTATCGCTAAAAAAACCAGATAGTGAATCCATATTCGCCCCTATTTCTCTTTTTCAGTGCCTCTAACAGAAATCAGCGGGAGGCCCGTTTTGTGGCCGATCCTCTGGGTTTACTTGTTGGATGAGGTTCTACTATTCTCGACTTCAGAGGGTATTTTTCCGGATTTTCGAGATTATCAATTTCCAAATCCACGTCTAATTCCGGCCAGTATAAGTGATAACCGTGAAGCAATTGAACAGCTTGTATTGATTTCAGAGCTTGATCTCTAAAATAGGGATAATCCTTGTAAGTGAGAAAATATTCCCTTCCTTTTACAAAAAGCCAAATGCCAAAAGGTGTAATGTTTTCAACGCTTACTAAAATATTTTCTCCATGCCTGGATGATTTCATCTTTATGCTCCTCAATGATACTTTGGATTTCACTCAGTTTTTTCGGATTCAATTTGTGATGCACAGCCAATGACACAATGGGCTCCAACCAGAATTTTGCTTCTCCGTTCTCACATGTTACGTGTATATGGATACGATCTTCTTCATTTGACAGGAAATAAAAACGATACCCTTTTTCTCTAAAGATTGAAGGACTCATATTTTAACATAATACCATATAACTTCGATTTTTGTATCCATTTCTATATAACAATTTAATATATCAAGCTCGTCTTTTATATGTTTTGCTCCAAATTGGAATATAAATCAAAAAATGAATGTGTAATAATATTAGAGTTATTCCCCCTCTTTCCCCCTTTCGTGTAACATTTTTATTTTATTCTTTATATATCTCCATAATCCAATATTCTCAAGGGTTTCCCCGTGCAATGAATTTGCTTTTCTATTTCACCGGGGTTTGGTCCGACCCCAATTACAATTATACAATTACCAATAAAAAATATTTACTCAATAAAATATCAAAAGTTGTGTATAATATATATAAAAGATTTTACGAATGAGGTGAAACATGGAAGAGGATAAATTATTAGAAAGAATTACCTTTAACCCTGAAATATTTAGCGGCAAACCGATAATAAGAGGGCGACGACTGGCTGTAGAACATATACTTGGAATGATGGCGGCCGGTGATTCAGCAGACATTATCCTTGAAGGTTATCCCTGGCTGGAAAGAGAAGATATACAGGCGTGCATTGCTTACGCCCATAGGATTGTTGCACACGAAAGAGTTGAGCCTTTTTACCAGAAAACAGGGACATGAAAATTCTTCTCGACACCTGTGTTTGGGGTAAGGCGAAAGAAAAATTGCAGCGAGAAGGCCATGATGTAATATGGGCAGGAGACTGGGTGGAAGACCCTGGAGATATAGAAATCCTTAGTCGGGCACACAAGGAAGAACGCGTATTGGTAACCCTTGATAAAGATTTTGGTGAGCTGGCAATAGTCCGCAAAATTTTGCATTCCGGTATTATCAGGTTGGTCAATATTTCAGCAATGAAACAGGCAGATATATGCCATTCTGTAATTAGTCGGTATAAAGAAATGTTACAAAAGGGTGCCATTATAACGGTTGAAGCAAACAGGATCACGATCAGGCCTTCAGATTGAAGGAAGTCACTATCTGAAAGGGGAAGGTTGAAAACTGGGCACGAATTACGATTCACGCAAGCATTAATCCTGCCGAAGGCGGGACATTACGCAAGCCTTAATCCTGCCGAAGGTAGGACATCACGGAATTTAAGTTACAAATTGCCCCTAAAAACAGCACTTTAAGCCCTGATATTATTGGGTTTTTTCAACTAAAAACCACGCCCTCGAATGCCTCTATCGGGGGTCAAAACTACTTATAAGACTTGGTTTACCCCGTGTAACGAATTACCCTGAGGCAAGCCTTTGTATATTAAGCCGATGGGCAATGAATTTGATTTTCTATTTCACTGGGGTCCGACCCCAATTACTTACTTATAGTCTTTCAGGAAACTTTCTCGCCTGATGCAAAACACGAAGAATTTCAATTCTCTTACCTTTGACACGATACGGGACAGTATAAGGCAATCCGGGAATAACAAGCTCTCTTGTGTTTTTAACCCTCCCGGGCTTACCCATTTCTGAAAACATTGTCAGTCTTTCAACTGTGTCTATGATGGTGGATATGACATTGCCTGCTGCTTCGGGGTTATCTTGAGAGATATATTCTCTTATGTCGCGCAGATCGAGAAGGGCAAACTTAAGCCACAGTATTTCTGAATTCTTTCCTGATTTCTTCATGGGTTATAAATTCAGCATGTGGGCTATCGGCGTAATTGATGGCTTTCTGTATCTCCCTTGCCTGCCATTCATAAACATCAATATAGCTCTCTATTGCACTGGATAGAAAAAACGACCTTGACTGTTTTACCGTCTTTGACAGCTTATCAATTCTGTCTTTTACATCTTTTTTCAATTTCACCGCGACTGTTACGTTTTCCATATTCCATATCCTCTTTTGGAGCAATTATTTTCTATTATATCACATGCCAGGAATAAAAGGTTATTCTTTCTTTGTAAAAGGGTTTTCCAATTTGAAATCTTGTAGCCTTAGCAGAAATGCGTTTTTATTGAGTACAGGAGGAGCTTTGCACAGCATCCTTGTGAATCCTGCATTTTCCTCAATGTGATAAAAAGTGAATATCTTGGCTATTCATGATATAAACGAGAATAATCTTCATCAATCTGTGCTTGCCTTGAAATAACCATAAGGGGTGGCTGATATGGTATCAAAATATATTCCAACTATTCGGGCATATAGCTTACTTTGCTACACAATACTTATTGCAATCATGCTGAGTCTTATCCCTTTCCCTGTCCGGGGAGAGATGAAGACTGTTACCCACACAGTCAAACAACCCTTCGGGGGTAGTCAATCCGCTGATGATGCCCGTATAGCCGCAGTAGCAAGAGCAAAACGTGAAGCTCTCGAAATGGCAGGGGTCTATGTGGAAAGTTTCACCATAGTGAAAGACTCACGTATAGATAAGGATGAAATCCTCGCCCTTACCGCAGGAGTGCTCAAGGCAGAGGTGGTTTCGCAGGAGAATTACGCTACAAAAGATGCCTTCGGTGTCGAGGTAGTTGTCAGAATAGACGTGGACACCTCTGTTCTCGAAGACCGGGTAAAGAAGCTTCTTGCAGACAGAACACACCTTGAACAGCTCAATCAGGCAAGGAAGAAGGAAAAGGAACTGCTCGATACGGTTGCTAAATTGCAGGAGGAGAACAAGCGTCTCACGAAAAGTAAGAAAAGCACCAAACAGTTGAAAAGCCAGTTTCGGGAAGCCTCACGAGGCCTGACCGCCGTGGACTGGTTTGATAAAGCGGGAGCGCTATGGGTCGATGGGAAATACACCGACCCCAAAAAAGCCATTGAATACCTGAATGAGGCTATCCGCCTCAAACCTAATTATGCCGAAGCCTACTACAGCAGGGGGTTAGCATACGAGAACCTCGGTCAGCGCCAGCTGGCGATTGAGGATTACAACGAGGCCATCCGACTCAAATCTGATTATGTCGATGTATACTGCATCCGGGGAATTGCATACGATTTCCTCGGTCAGCGCCAGCGGGCTATTGAGGATTACAACCAGGCTATCCGTCTCAAACCGGATGACGCCGATGTATACTGGATACGGGGGAATGCATATGATTCTCTCGGTCAGTACCAGCGGGCTATTGAGGATTACAATCAGGCCATCCGGCTCAAACCGGATTATGCCAATACATACAACTACCGGGGCCATGCATACAATGAACTTGGTCAGTACCAGCGGGCTATTGAGGATTACAATCAGGCCATCCGGCTCAAACCGGATGATGCCGGTACCTACTACATCCGGGGGATTGCTTATGATGAACTCGGCCAGCACCAGCGGGCGATTGAGGATTACAACGAGGCTATCAGATTAAAACCGGATTATACTAAAGCATATGAAAACCGGGGGGTAGCATACGTGAACCTCAATCAGCACCAACGTGCAATTGAGGATTTCAACGAAGCTATCCGTCTCAAACCGGATTATGCGGATGCATACTACAACCGGGGGTCAGCATACGATGACCTCGGCCAGCACCAAAAGGCAATCGAAGATTACAACCAGGCTATCCGTCTCAAACCGGATTATGCCTGGGCATACGGCAACCGGGGAATAGCATACGGGAAGCTCAGTCAGTACCAGCGGGCAATTGAAGATTTCAACGAAGCTATCCGTCTCAAACCGGATGATGCTGGTGCATACAACAATCGGGGGTTAGCATACAACAACCTCGGTCAGTACCAGCAGGCAATCGAGGATTGCAACGAGACCATCCGCCTTAAACCTGGCCTTGCCGATGCATACACGAGTCGGGGGTTAGCATACAACAACCTCGGTCAGCACCAGCGTGCAATTGAGGATTTCAACGAAGCTATCCGTCTCAAACCGGAAGATGCTGGTGCATACAACAATCGGGGGTTAGCATATTTAAGTATGAAAAATACCTCCCAAGGGTGCAAAGACGCACAGAAGGCATGTAGTATGGGGATTTGCAAGGCATACGAATGGGCAAAAAATAAGGGGCGTTGCCGTTAAACCAGAATCTCCTTATTCTTTCTGTGTACTTTTTTTCAGTTGTCTTTCTTCCGAATCAGGTTTATAAATTTTTTATAACAGTTAAGAAGCATTAGGTAAAAATTATGTAAGGTAATTGCCGTCAGCTTTACCTACCAAAATATATTGACCACTTGGACGGAAGGATGATTATCTTTGGTGTTGAAGATTGCCAATCGAAACACGGTACAATTTGCTTCTTCGCAAAAAACTCGATTACAAGAAGCTATACGTAACAAAACCTACTTTTTCTCTTAATATTAGTTACTTACACCCTGTTTTCCTTTTGTCTGTTTTCCTCTCTCTCACAGTACCTTCTTCTTGTAAATATACCATATGATCATCAGCCCAGAATGATTTGTTGATGCCCTCTTTCCCGTATCAATGTGTCTCTACGGGCTTGTACTTAAAGTGAAACCCATATCATCCATGACCTCCTCCATGAGTCTCTCGGCTGAGTCGGTAAACCTGACCATTAGCTGGGTAGTATCTTGTATGATCTTCTCATATCGGGTCCTCACACTCTCATCAGGCTCATTCTCGGCTGGCTGCAAGAGATAGTTCATGACGGCTTCATCGGCCAACGCAAAATACATCGCGCCGGAAGCTTTGCCGATTCCGGACGCGAACTTGTATGCGGGGAGTTGAAAACGGTCGAAAGCCTCTTTTACCACGTCCCGATCAAAATGGAACACAAACTTATTCCTCATCCTACGCAAGCTCGACTGTCTCAAGACCTGGACGGCTTTGTCTTTCAGCAAGACGCCAAACCCATTTCTGTATGAATCGAGGGTCTTGAAATGCACTCCAAGCTCGTCTATGGTCCGGAAGCCTTCATACAGTACTGACGAGGCAAACAAAAAAGAATTAATGCGCGATCTTACCCCAGCTGGGCCACTAACATTCTTAGAATCTATAGCCGGCATCTGACAGAAGCGCAAAGCGTTAACTACTCTTGCCAAGGTAAGTAAGCCCAGGAAGCGTTCATCTGCCTTCAATAGATCAAATGTAGCTTGTGAGCAAGTTATGTCGTAAGCAAAATCTTCTACTTTTTTATTTCGTTTCTCGAACCATGACCAGGGCCACCGCCCCTCATCTTTAAGAATGTCAATTACTTCACGAACTATAAAACTGAGTAATACAATAGGGATCACTACACGGAATACAATTTGTAAAATAGTATTATACATTTTTCATTCTCGCCCCCTTTCCTTCTTCGGTGCAATCCGGTATACTACTTTGGGTGTTGTCGCTGCCAACATAATCTCTATTTCTTCCTTCGCTGTTCTTCCCAGGTAATAAATAATCCAGTGTGTTTCATGCGAGCAACGCCGTGCATTTCTCCTAAAGAAAACATAACCCAATAAGACAGGCCTATTACTATGCATATCACGATGAGAAAGAACAATTCCATGTCACTGCCACCAGTAAACTTGAGATAATGGGGATAGCGATTATAAGTAAATCCCCAAAAAACTCCAGCAGTGATTGTGAAACCCCAAAAAACGGCTATCAGGATAGATGTAACTGGTGAATGGGCCAGAGATTTTGGAGGAGACGGGCTTCCAAAACTATATTCTTTGTGTAAATAGCTAGCGGCCCAGAGATAAAGGTAGAAAAAATAAAGTCCGTACAATACAAAAAGGATAAGCATAATCATAAGCATTCCTCCTGATGTTCAACGCCGCGCATAACCCGCCACGAACTCAACTGAAGTCGTAGGGCAAAAGCTTGCATTTGCTGGTAACATCGGTCAGTGAAATGTTGGTCGTCGAACTCATATGCTAATATTTCCTGCGTCGTTCAGCGTTTTGCCAATCGTTGACCTCAAGGGTGTAAAAACTCGATCAAACATTGCCTTCTCAGCGAAAAAAACCAGAGCGCTAACTGGCCGTTTATCGGAAACGGGACGGTTATCCTCTTCAACATCAATCCGAATCTTATTACCGCCCCGATCACTCCGATCACTCACATCTTTAATGACGGTTGTCGCGGGATTCGGTAGACCAATTCTATCCGAACCAGCAAATGATCCTCCCCGATTCAAATTCGGCCAGTCTTTAATTGCATCTCGTATTTTCATGAAGCCTCATCTTAAAAGTTATCCGTTTGATTTTTTGTCACCTTCTGAATGAATGTTTTCACCATGCCGTTTGCTGCGTGCTTGCCGTAATGAACTCCAGCCCAGGGCCGCTTGTCTTCCATCCTACTGAGCAACCCATACAAAAGCTTCCTTTGTTTCGTGTTGAATTCATGATCAATTAGTGTGGCGCTGCCATGATAAAGAACATCCCCCTTGGGAACAACTATTCTCGCGATTCGTTTCAGTTGAAATTCGATATCAGTACCGCTAATCTCACCAGAGAGTGTTTCTTCCCGCATCCGAAACTCATTGAGCCGAGACTCAATCTGTTGCCTGGCGTCAGCCTTAAAGGCTTCAACCTCAGTTTGGGTCTGGAAAACTCCTCGAAGAGCACGAGGGAAACCTTTCATGCTCTGTGGATCAGACAAATCCCACTTACTCAATTGTTCCAGTCTACGTGCAAGTGGGTAACACCGGATGCAAAGCCCTCTGCCAATGTGACAGTACTCATCGGTCCCGCAGTTCGTGCAAGACTCATGTTTTCTCGACCAAGCTTCCATTCAGCCCTTCCTTCTGCGTGCGTGTTGCCTATTTTATCCGTCTGCTAGGATATCCACACCGTTTTGATTTCACTTTCCGTCCTCCATAATATTGGCGGCGGCATTCAGGACTGCAAAATTTCTGGTTCCCTTTGGGAACAAATGTGATCTTGCATTCCGGTCTCATACACTTCACAACCATAGCTCCTCCTGGCCAGCAATAAAGCTGTTTGATTTCTACCTCTTTTCCCTATTCCCTATTCCCTATTCCCTATTCACTGCCTTCATTTAGGATATCGGATTGTGGAATAGTGAACAGTTAAAGACATTTTATCAAGCTCATTGTCATTAATCTTTTGCCATATTTTAAAATCAGTATCTCGTCTTTCCGCGCTTCACGCTTCACGGGTTTCCTCACAATGCACGTATTGACAAGAGGTTTGTTTTCATTCGTTAATATATCTGCCGCCAGTGGCCGACATGGCAAAATAGAGCGGCATGAATGTCATCTTCATATCCGGGAGTTCTGCATATGGCCTCACGGAAAATACCATGCCCTTACCACTGGTTTCATAATTGTCCAGATACAGTTGGAGGCTCTTCAAGCTCCCTGATGCACCGCTTTTCACCTCGACAGGATGTACCACGCCATCTACCACCGCAAGAAAGTCCACCTCGGCCATACTGCTCTTTGCCTGCCTGTCCCAGTAATAAAGCTCGCCTCTCTGAGAAACAATCATCTCCTGACCCACAAACTGTTCCGCCATGGCGCCACGATATATCTGAAGCAGATCGTTTCTGGCATACTCCAGTTCAACGGACATGCCTGAAAGGGTCTGCATAAGTCCTATGTCCGCCATGACCACCTTGAATATGCCGGGCGATGCCGATGCCCCCAAGGGGAGTCCGGCGGGGTTCACTGAAGGTATCTTCCGGACGACACCAGCAAGACAGAGCAGCTCAAAGGCCCTTTTCAACGTTGGATTCGAGTATCCCCCGGCAAGGCGGGCGTATTTTACCTGTTGACCCACGCTCCGGGAAAGAGTAGTAAATACGCTGTTCAGACAAAACTTGTCCGCATGGGGGGCATATTTTGCAAAGTCCATGCGATAGGTCTCGATCAGCTCTCTGTGAACTTCAAACGATTCACGCAGAGAGCCGGTATCCACATACGCCTGCACACTTTCCGGCATACCTCCGACAAAGAAATATTTGCGAAGCTCGGTAATGAGATAATCATGTGTCACTTGTGAGACGGGACCTGGAGGAGAGAGAACAACCGATGCAGCCTCTGCGTTGCCTACGGCCTCCAGGTACTCTGCAAAGCAGAGCGGATACATCTGCAGAAACTGAATCCTGCCTACCGGAACGGAAATATCCTTAAGGGCAAACTCCAGGAGTGAGCCTGCGGCGATCACATGGAGATCGGGCATCTCCTCGTAAAAATAACGCAGGGCGGTGATTGCGCGGGGTGATGATTGTATTTCATCAATAAAGAGCAGCGTCTTGCCTGGCCGTATCTTTTGACCGGTAAGAATCTCCAGATCGGCACAGATACGGCGTGCATTCATATCCTCTTCAAATACAGTTTGCCACGCCGGGTTTCGTTCAAGATCAATAACAGCGATCTCATCAAAACAGCTTTTTCCGAATGCCTTTACCGACCAGGTTTTGCCAACCTGACGTAAACCGCGGATTATCAGCGGCTTGCGGCGGGGGTGTTCCTTCCATTGTTCAAACTGTCTCTCGATAAACCGTTTCATCCTCATGCCTCACAGTATGACTTCTATTAAAAATACAAGGCTATTTTATCACCAGTACTTTAAAATAGAAAGGGTTTTGTTTGTAAACAGTCATAGCGAGGAGCGCGTGAGCCGTAGCACCGAGCGTAGCGCGGGGGACGTGGCAATGACTGAGAGTGGAGTGGATGTCACCTGCACCCATCCCATTGTCCCGCCTTCGGCAGGATTAAACCGTACGGCCTGCGGAATACTTCAGTGAATAGTCGTTAGTGAATAGTGAACAGTGATGAAGGTAGTAAATAGTGAACAGTGAATAGTGAAAGAGATCGTGATTCGTAGCCCGCACGTCCTCTCGCCGTTTCGCCGTTATTCCCTCACTCCGTCACCCATACACTCCGTTACTCCGTTTCGGTCTTTCCTCTCCGCTCTTTCCCACCTTCGGCCTGCCTTTATCAAAGGGGTTTTTAAAGGTTTGTTTGGTAATACGCTGCGCCTGCTGTTTATCCGCTTTATTTTTTAGGCAATTTCTTGCTTTCAGCAGATTTCTTTAAATAATTTGTCTTGGAAACGATAGGCTTACCGAGCCTCTTTTCTAACTGCTTTCTGGCGTTCCCTGCAATATCGCCGCCTTCCCTTGCATCCTCCTTCAGCTTCGGCATGCCCTGCGAATCTTCGGTACGGTGAATCTCCGTTGTGGCACGCTCGCTGAGCATGGTAAAAATCAGTTCAAAATCATCCATATGATCACGAAGGTTCTCCCTTTTCAGCCCTTTATGCTTTTTGTATTCAGTTGGAGTCAGCCCAAAGGCAGCTTTGGATATTTCGGCGGTGAGAATCTCATAATCCTTCTTTTCCTGTGCCCCACGATTCTGCCATTCACCGGTAAGTTCCTCCCGGATGGCAATACCGCGCATCCTCTTTTCAACCCAGTCATCAGGATACCCTTTGAGTTTATATAAGAGTCGAGTCCTCTTTGTAGCCAGTTCAGGGTCTTCTATTTCCTGGACACGCTCATAACCTACTTTGGCCAGCCAGCGCTTAAAAGGTTCAGCTTTCGGGGAAGGGATCGACTGGATAATACGGAAGATACCCTCGGTATTGGCACAATTCATTCGTTGCATTCCGCCTTCTGTGAAAATTGGAAGGGTATGGACAATTTGTCCATACCCTTTGGATAACTCTGCATCACGGCGTCTCATTTTATTGATGTAATCCTTTGAATTTGCAGTATCAGTGAGTGCTGCAACAATATCCTCGACTGAAAACCACCATTCATTTCCATAAAGAACTTTACGAATCTGTTTGCCTTTGAATAATGCGATCTTTGTTGTTTCCATATTTCCCCCCTATTGCCCGGTTAGATAGAGTAACAGGATCACTTCCCGTTTGCAGGAAGCTACAGTATTCTGTTCAGCATAATGCGCATCCAGAAGCTTTGCTTGAGTTCATGCGGCAATATATTGGCGTATATCCACCTGTGCACCGATTTTTGCCATCTGCTCTGCAGATTTCACTCTCCGCTCTACGCTCCTTTCACCTTCAGCCTTCCTTGCCTTCAGCCTTCCTTGCCTTCAGCCTGCCTTTTTCCTTTCACCATCCACTATCTACTATTCACTGTTCACACCTGAGGGGGCTTTTTCGTGACCGGCTTTTCCGGCACCGGTTCCGGGGCTGTCTGTACCTTCTGTTGTATCAAAGAAACTAAAACCAGTAGCTCATCAAGGTATGTTTGAAGGTCGGGTTTTGTATATTGCCAGGTGCCCATCTCAATGTATGACCTTGTGACTCGTAGATTGGCAACCTGCTTCGTCATAGGTATGGGTTTCGGGTCGCCTGAGTCTGGCTTGACTTTTTTGTAAGCTGTAAGCAAATTATTCAAGGTGGCATTGGTGACGGGCTTTTTCATAATATTGGCAAATATCTGCATGAGGTCGGGACATTCGAGGTTTGCAGCGAAGAGATAACCCTGGGAAACTTGGAGTGTTCCTGACCGGATTGCTTCCTGAATCTCATCAGAAAGTTTTAAAAGTGAAATCGTGCGATGCAGCGTCTGTATTGATTTTGCAGAGATTTCAGAAATCGTTCTCACTGTGAGAACGATTTCCTCCGGGAGGGTTTCGGGCTTAAGGTTATACCTTACCAGTTCACTCATTACCCCTTCAACATCATACCCTTTATCGGGATGTTTTGCCTGGATAAAAGAGAGTATCCCCTTGGCCTGGTCCATGGGATTTAAGTCTTCTCTCTGGAGGTTCTCTGTCAGTTGAAAGGCTATAGTCTCACCTGATTCCTTACCTGCTTCTATGACCCGCACCGGTACTAATTCAAGTCCGAGTTGCCGGGCTGCCATCAAACGCCTCTCCCCGCAGATGAGGTTGTATAAGTCGCCGTCTCCTTTTGTTACAAGGAGAGGCTCTAAGATGCCTTTGTCTTTGATTGATTGCACAAGCGACTTGAACGAGTCTGTTTCAATATTAATATTCGATCGCACCTGTTCCAACACCACAATATTTCCTACGGGAATATACAAAAACTCAGGATTTACACTCGTCTTCTTCGTCGCCATATTGTTTCCCCCTTTTTTATGTTGTTATGTATCATAACATTGGGAATAAAGGTGTCAAGGTTATTGTTATTTTTGTCATTTTTAAAGATAAAAGTGGACTGGTTTTGATAGATTTAAAAGTTAAAAGAAGACTCCTCAACAGAACATTGAATATCAATATGGCATGATAAATAAGGATACAATGAACAGCGTTCCGGCCACATTGAATGAAAAAAGTCAGGAAACTCCAGTGGCTCTTGTGCTTGAATAATAACGGAACTCTATGTTATAAAGAATACTCATGGAAACATTGAGAATTGCACTGGCACAAATCAATCCAACTGTCGGGGATTTAAAAGGAAATACAGAGAAAATCATCGAATATATAGAAAAAGCAAGGGCATCTGAGGCAGATATTGTCGTTTTCCCGGAACTTTCAATTACAGGCTACCCCCCTGAAGACCTTTTATTAAACAAGAGTTTTTTAAAAGATACCAGGAAATATTTAGGCAGGGTTGTACCTCATACAAAGGAAATTCTTGCTGTTCTTGGATGTGTGGAGGTCAAAAATAAAGGGATATACAATGCAGCCGCTGTTGTAGCAAATGGCAAACTCGTTGATGTTTACCGCAAAGCGAACTTGGAACGACAGAGTGTATTTGATGACACAAGATATTTTCAAAATGGGAAAGGGTATCAATTATACAGGTTGAATGGTATT
>CAIJOT010000262.1 GCA_903822335.1 uncultured delta proteobacterium | reverse complement strand
CTCCCGATCCCGTAGCAACCCCCTACACACATTACCGTACCGAAGTGGCCTATCTCTGTTGCATTGCCCAATGGCCCCACACAGGTAGGCACCGTATCCCCCTCTTTCAGAGCAGCAAGGGTGCCTGTAGATGCACCAACCTCCATAAAAATAATCGAGATTGTGCCATTTTCAATATCCCAGTCGGCAACCGACAGAGGGATACGCTCCCCTTCTTCTTCTGCACGAACTATTACGAACTGGCCGGGCTTGATCTTGGAAGCTATCTCGGGCGCTTCGAGTATAAGGAGGTGCATGTTTGGAACAATCATCTCACGTTTCATTACTTTATTCATTGTGCCTCCTTGTCTGAACATGAAATGGATTGAACCCTCTCTTCGATTGCCTTCATACCCATAACTACCTCAGCTAACGGTATGCCTCTATAGCTATCCTGTGTAAAGATACCTTCCCTGCTTTTCACCTGAACCGCTCCGGTCCCCTTCACGTTAATTTTAGAAAATGCCAATCTTTTCTTTATATTTGGAAATCCCTTTATATGTTTCCTGATCTCGCCCTGGATGGAAGAAACATCCTTATATTTCATTTTACCCTTATTCATTTTTTCTGCAATATTACTCATGATCCACCAATCAGGCTTTGAATTCATATAAGGCTCCACAGCCTTTTGAATGGGTAAGACCCTGCCCTCAACGCTCATCATGGTTCCTCCTGATTCAGTAAACAGGCTTGCAGGGAGAATTAAATCAGGCTGACGGGAAGACTCTGCCGGCAGTCCATTCTGATAAATAAGATAATCACATTCAGGGATCACATCGAATGGCGCCTCTCCTATAAGGTATACTACTTTCCGGCGTTTTTTAAGGTCCAGCGGGGAGAGGTTCGTCTGAACCGTCAAAGGACTCCTGGAGTCTCCATCACTCAATAGCTCCCCTGGCTTAATACCGGGAAAGGCCCCCATAGCCAGCATACCGGCAAGGTTTGTGTAAGGGTGGGCAACGATTACCTTCCATGAGAATGTATCCCGCATCTTTATTAATTTCTCCATAACCCCCTGGGCATCAGTGGCACCAATCAGTTTGGGGCCTACGATCACCACATTGGAGGATGATTTCAGAAAAAGTTTGTTCACCCTTTCGATGTCATCACCCCATAGAGAAACAAGATCAGCAAGACGCTTCTCTGAGCTGCGTTTCGGGGAGTAATCAAGGAATAAATCCAGGAAATCAGCCCATCGGGATGGCTCTATTTTAAATACTGTTTCTGAGAGCATATCGAGATTAGAATCAACAGAATCGAGGGTAATGAGCGTAGTTCCTTTTTGCGCAGCCTTCTTCACGCTGATACCTATTGGAGAGTACCCGTATGTCGAATCAAACCCGATTGTGAAGACGCCCTCTGCTTTCTCAATCACATCAAAAAAATCAGTGTGAAGAACAAGATCCATAAACATTTGGAGACTATTGCCGAGATCGCTCATCATTGATGATCCGATATTCTCAGAACCCATGACCTGTCTCACAAACTGCTGGGTGACAAACAGGTCTTCATTCGTGAGCTGTGGGGAAACCATCACCAGGCAATCTTCTGGTTTGATTCCCGATAATTTCTCAGCCGCTTCTGTGATAGCCTGTTCCCAGGAAATATCCTCATACCCCACAGGGGTTAATCTTTGTGGACTGGATAATCGCAATGCGCTGTGGACATACTCAGGAATGGCAAACCGTCCTTTCACACAGATAAGCCCGTGATCCACAGGCGACTCATAATCCGGGAGGGCATCGAGAACTTCATTGTTTTTCGTCTGAAGCAGGATCTGACAGCCAACCGAACAGTAGCTACAGGTCGTGGAAACCTGATTATCAGGCTTTCCATACCATTTACTCACCTTTGTACTCAACGCCCCGGTAGGACATACTGTTACACAGGCCCCGCAGAATTCACACCCGGCCTCAAGATGGGAGCGTTCAAAAGCAGGACCAATCGTCGTGAGTTTACCCCGCTGTTTGAAGCTTAACGTTCCATTTAGACGCACATTGTTGCAGACACGAACACACCGTCCGCACAATATGCAAAGGTTATAATCACGGTCATAGAAGGGATCGTATTTTTCAACGGGAAAACCTCTATAGTAGACAGGGTATGATGTTTCAGTGAGACCTATCTTTTCAGTGACCTGCTGGAGCTCACAACGGTTGTCATTGGGACAGTATCGGCAGCCTGTTGTTACCCCGACCTTACGGATAGTCCCCTGGAATTGCTTACATTCATTCTGCTCAGTACAGAAAAGACAGCTTGCCGGATGTTCACTCAAGAGTAGTTTTAGCACCTCTTGCCTCAGGCTTTTGATTTCAGCAGTATCCGTGCGAATCACCATCCCATCCTCTACAGGTGTTGTGCATGATGTGGGAAAACCCCTTAAACCATCAACCTCGACCACGCACAGACGGCAAGCACCGTATGAAGGCAGGGGCTCTAATGTGCACAGGGATGGGATAAAGACATTATTCTCACGGGCAGCCTGGAGTATTGTCAAACCTGGACGAACCTCTACGTTTCTGTTGTCAATGGTAATGGATAATCTTTTTTCTTTTGTCATGATTTTTTCTCCGCACTTCGAATCACGATTGCATCGCCGGCAATGGCCTCAAAACGGCAAATTTCGTAACAGGACCGACATTTAATGCACTTCGTTGCATCGAGATTGTGTGGCTCTGACCGTGGTCCTGTGATTGCACCTGTAGGACAGACCCTTACACAGGATTGGCAACCAGTGCATTTCTCCTTGATGACCCGATACTCAATCAGGTCTTTGCAAACCGTTGCCCTGCAACGATTATCCTTTATGTGTTCAAGGTATTCATTCCTGAAATATCTCAGTGTAGTAAGAACTGGGTTGGGTGCTGTCTGACCAAGGCCGCAGAGAGCGCCTTTCTTTATCGTATCACCCAATGTCCGGAGGGCTAACAAATCCTCAGCATTACCCTCACCATGGGTTATCCGTTCCAGTATCTCTACCATATGCCTTGTTCCCACACGGCAGGGTACACATTTACCACACGATTCCTTCTGGGTAAAGTCGAGAAAATACTTCGCCACATCTACTATGCATGTGTCTTCATCCATCACAATAAGCCCGCCAGAACCCATAATCGAACCGGCAGAGGTTAATGACTCATAATCAACTGGAAGGTCTAAGAACTCCTCTGATAAACAACCTCCTGATGGCCCACCTGTCTGGATTGCTTTGAAGGTCTTCTGTACCCCTCCTCCTATGTCAAAAATGATCTCCCGTAACGGTGTTCCTAATTGAACCTCAATAAGTCCGGGGCGGCGTATCTTCCCAACCAACGAAAAGGTCTTCGTTCCCCTGTTCCCTTCCTTTCCATATTTGTTATACCAGTCCGCTCCGTTCCTTAAGATGTTTGGGAGCGTCCCGAGGGTTTCCACATTATTGATGATTGTCGGGCATCCAAAGAGCCCTGATATGGCAGGGAATGGTGGACGTGAGCGCGGCATACCACGTTTCCCCTCAATAGAGCCGATCAGGGCAGTCTCTTCGCCACATACAAAAGCTCCTGCCCCCTCCTTAATCTTGATATCGAAACTGAAATTAGACCCTAATATGTTTTTCCCAAGTAACCCGTATTCCCTCATCTGCTTAATAGCTACCCTTAAACGCTCGATTGCGAGGGGATACTCTGCCCGGATATAGATGATGCCCTTACTTGCTCCGATGGCATATCCGGCAATCAACATACCTTCCAGCACTGCATGGGTATCCGATTCAATCAGAGACCTGTTCATGAATGCTCCGGGGTCTCCCTCATCGGCATTACAGATTAAATACTTCTGTTCCCCAGGTACATTCCTGCAGACAGTCCATTTCTTGAATGTGGGAAATCCTGCACCTCCCCGACCGCGTAATCCTGCCTGGCGCACAACACCAATCACATCATCCGGTGACGTTTGAAGAGCATTCATCAATCCCTGATAACCGTCAACGGCAAGATATTGATCAATATCCTCAGGGTCAATAAAACCACAGTTTCTCAGGACAATCCTTACCTGGGGCTTTAACATGGGATGATCAAAGAACTTGGGTATATCATAAAAATTATCCTTGCCAAAATGCCCCAGTGCTCCCTTCACAAAAGGAACCTTCTCAATGAGGTGTGATTTCAGAATATGAGAGAGCGTCTTTGAATTCACATTACTGTAGCTCACCCTCGGCTGATCCGGCAACTTAATATCTATAAGAGGCTCAAGGTAGCAGGGCCCGATACACCCAACCTGTATAATCTTTGCGGTAATCTGGTGTTCTTGAAGAAAACGCTCAATCTCTGT
>CAIJOT010000261.1 GCA_903822335.1 uncultured delta proteobacterium | reverse complement strand
CTGGGGCATTTACCATAAATTCTGCATCGACTACAACAACCACTTCGGGTGGCGGTGGCGGTGGTGGCGGTAATACCACGACCACAATACCGGCAGGGACCACAACCACCCCGGCGGTTACTACAACGACGGTTCCGGCTACTACTACCACGGTTCCGGCAAAAACGACAACCACGACGGCTGCGATAACTACCACGACCACCACAGCTTCAACAGAATGCCAGATTAAGAGCATTCAGCCCTCTGGTGTAAAGATTGGTTTCGGCCTGCTGCCGCGCATCAGAAGGGTAACCTTAACGTTGAATACTGATCTGGAATCACTGGGCATCACCTGTGCTGATCTCAATATTCAAAATGCGCCACGGGGTATTAGAATTATTTCCTGTGCTGTGGTAAGTGATACGATAGAGGCAACCATACTGTTCTGGGGTATAAAGCCGGGCACCTATAACCTGAACATTGGCCAGTGCGGGTCAATTCCATTTATCGTATCAAGGTTCTAACATTCGTTTCTAAAGCTTTAATTACGTACAGATAGAATACAGTAAAAAAGGCAGGGTCATCACTGGCTCTGCCTTTTTTGTATCTATATATAGTGGTGTCATCTAGCCCATCTTCCGCAGTTTAAAAATTAAAGTGTAGCTAAATCAGGATGTTGGATTTTTTACTCCTCCTGAGTCTGCACTACATTGTGGATTATTTTTGGTCTATTGGGCAATAACAGCTTTAATCGGTGAAGTAACACCATTAATTGTTTTGTCGGTTTGGCAACAACCCGTAATCGAACTGTTTTGTCTCTGGTCGGTAACAGGATATCCAAGGACCTTAATTCTTTGAGTTCCTCTATCAATTTTCTTGGTGCTGTCCCCAACCCACAACCTGACATCCATTGTTCAAGACTACGCCACATAGCCAAGGCAAGAAAGCATACCAGAATATGCGCTTGGGTACGGTCACGCCTTTGGTGATAAATCGGCCGGATCCCCAGATCACTCTTGCTTATACGGAATGCATCCTCAACTTCTGTCAGCTGAATATAGGTCTTCCATAATTTCTGCGGATCTTTCTCCTGCCAGTTGGTGCGCAACAGGTAACTGCCACTGCTCTGCAGCGCCCATTCATAGCGCTCTTGTTTTCTCTGCACCTGTATGTCTAAACGGCGCTGTTTTCCTGTGCCGGTTTCTGCAACGTTAATGTCGTACAGGCTGGCTGCCCGACTGTTGCGCTCAAGCAGGCGCCCGATCTGTCTTTCTACCTTTTCTCGACTGCGCAGTTTTCCCTGTTGGGTCTGTAAAACCAGTTTGCCAAGTCCTTCGTCCAGGCGGTTTACAAACCGGTTCAGGATAGATAGTTCTTTTTCTCTGCGTTTTCTTGATCGACACAGCACAAAGGTTTCTGCTTCACGTTCTGGCCCCTGGCACAGCTTGACCTCAACGCCGGCCTGGACCTCTTGCCACGGCACATCCAAAAGCTCCTGTTCAAACTTTTTCAGCATTGACCGGGAAGTACCTACAAGATACCGTGCGTTTCGGCTGCGCAGAAATTCCAGATTCTCTTCCCTTACCATTCCTCGATCCATCACCCATACCCGCTCGGCCTTGCCATACTTGCACTCCATGGCCATGACCATTTCTTCTATGGTAGTCACGTCAGCACGGTTCCCGTCAAACACCTCAAAGGATATTGGCAATCCCTCCTGACTGGTTACCAACCCTATGCACACCTGGACACAGTCTGGTCGCCCGTCTCGGCTGTACCCCCTCTGTGCCTGCGGGTTGTTTTTACCGGTTCCCTCAAAATAACTGGAGGTAATATCGTAAAACAAAAAATCAAAACTCGTTCCAAATAATTCTCCGTAGCGCTGCTGCAAATGCCGGCATAGCGCATCCTTGTGTGGCAAAAGAGCATCCAGAGATCGGTAAAGCCGATCATCATTGAGTTTCCTTCCACTCACCCCAAGCAGATCTTCCAGAGCCGTTTTTGAATACCACGATTCAGCTATCTGCAACTCTGATGATGGCGCACAGAATCTGGCCAATACCAAAATACAGGCCATAATGGACCAGGCAATCTCTTCTTTGCCTGCGGGCATATATCTGCTACACACCTCAAAAAGCCCCAGCCGTTTCCAGAGTGCCAAACCAAGATATACATCACCAAAATGACGAAGTCTCTCTACGTGAATTCCCCTGATGTTAACGGTTGCCCATTCCGGAACCTCTCCCCGTTTTTTAAAGAGCTCTGGCTGTGGCTGTGGCTTGCCGTCCAGTATCCTCCCAATCTCCTCCCAGCCGATCAGCTCTTGCTTATCAATGCCCGGCAGTTTACCAATAGTCGCTACAATCCTTTGGCGCGGCCCTCTGGCTGTGCGCACCGATTCAACCAGTGACCAGGATTCGTATTCAACATCTGCCTTCTTTCTGCTGTGACGGCGTAAATACATCCTCTCACCCTTGCTGCGGTTACTATATCTAAAGCGCTATCCTTGATGCAAGGGTGTGGTCTGCACTACATCGGGTTTTTGAAATCCCTTCTTTGTTTTTCCTTGGCTTTTTCTTCTCCTAAATCTGCTTTTTCTTATAATTTGCTTTGAACTGCGGAAGCTGGGTTATCTCCCCTGAAAAACCATGCACATCTGCCGGGGCTGAATCTGCACCGGGAGTTTAAATAGGAAAAGGGGTCAACGTCCTTTGTTGTGGCTTTCACTACTTTCCCGGCATATAATCCCAGCCCATGCCACGACTATCACACGTCGTAATACCAAAAATATTCCCCACCATATTACTCAGCGCGGGAACTATCGGCACGATGTACTGGCGATTTTGCCTTTTACTGTACTGAAGTTTGTTAAGGGGCTTGAGAGAAAACCAAAGAGT
>CAIJOT010000260.1 GCA_903822335.1 uncultured delta proteobacterium | reverse complement strand
TTTTTTGAAAAGGAGTATATTGATATAAGGATAAAGGGTAAAGACCAGAAAGAGATAGAGGATGCGATTGAAAAACTTGGCAGAGCGTTAAAGGGTGGATACATCGGGAGCATGTTTGGACTCACAAAAGGTTAGTTTTGTTGAAACTAAGGGCAATATCGTGAAGAATTGCCCTGGCACAAAAAACCACATATGTTGTGGGTACAAAACAATTGATTTGATAGAAGGATGTATCCTTTCCTGTACATACTGTGTCCTCAAAGCCTACATCAATTCTCCCTATATTAAAATAAATAAAGATATACCCTACATCCTTACCCAGATTAATGAAACAATAGATAGAGAGGAGTATCATATCCCGAGATTCGGTACAGGTGAACTCTCAGATAGTCTTGCCCTCGACAGAAAATATAGACTGAATAAACCACTGATAGAATTTTTTGGAGAAAAGAAAAAAGCACTGCTCGAGCTAAAGTCAAAATGGGCCTCCATAGACCATCTCACGCCATACCTGAATCCTTATACGGTTGTTTCTTTTTCCCTTTCTCCCCAGAGGGTTATTGACAGGGAAGAAAAAAGAACAAGCCCTCTCTATAAAAGGTTGAAAACGGCAAGAAAGGCACAAGAGTCAGGATGTTTTGTTGGGCTCCATTTTGACCCTGTTATCATATATGATGGTTTTGAAAAGGATTACGAGTATCTTATAGAAGATATCAGCAGATTACTGGATTTGAAGAAGGTAATCTGGATAAGTATGGGGCTCTTAAGGTTCCCTCCCAAACTCCTGAACCATTTTTTGGAAGAAGAGAGAAAAAATCTGCTTTATGGTGAGTTCATCAGAGGTGAGGACGGGAAATATAGGTACATAAAGAAGGAACGGATAAAAGTATATAAAATGCTTTATGAACTTGTAAAAACCAAAGAAGAAGAGCTTTTCGTTTACTTGTGTATGGAAAGGAAGGATGTATGGAAAGGGGTAACAGGTATGGCTGTAGATGATAACGAAGCCCTCATAAAACTTTTTGATAGGAGAATAAAGTCATTGTATGGAGGTACTATATGAGGTTTAAAGAAAAGGTGGTGTTTATTACGGGGGGCACGAAAGGTCTTGGCAAGGCAGTGGCTAAGGCATTTCTTGAGGAAGGAGCTTATGTGGGGGTAAACGGGAGAAACAAGGAGGCGGTATTACACTTTGAAGAGGAGTTCAAAGGGAAAACCATCCTTGCTTTTAATACTGATATTACAAACTATGAGGAAATGGAAAATACCGCAAGAAAGGTTATAGAAACATGGGGAAAAGTGGATATACTGATCAATAATGCGGGTATTGTGAATCCCCTTGTTCCATCAGAAAAGGTCAAAAAAGAGGACTTTGACAGGGTAATTGATACAAATATTAAGGGGACATTCTGTGCTACCCAGGTGTTCGGGAAAACAATGATAGAGCAAAAGAGCGGAAGAATCATAAGTGTTGCATCGCAGGTAGCATTGTTTGGGGAGAAAGGTTTTTTACCTTATGCGATAAGTAAGTCAGCATTGATAGTGATGACAAGGGAGCTCGCCTTTGAGTGGTCAAAATTCGGTGTTACGCTATGTGCAATCGCTCCTGGATTCATAAAAGGCGGTATGAATGAAGGTTTCATAAGGAAAGAGATTTTTGTGGATTACCTGTCAAAAAGAACCCCTGTTAACAGAATGGGCAATGTAGAAGAATTTGTATCATGTATATTATTCCTTGCTTCTACAGAGGCTCAATACATAAATGGAGAAACGATCATTATGGATGGAGGCATGACTGGATATACCCAGGAACCACTTTTAGATTTTATCAGTAAAGGAAGATGATATGGATGTTATTCCTTTTATCCAGTTTAGTCTGAACACCCGATATGTTTTAAGGTGGATCTCTGGAGGGATTATTCTTTATATCCCTGTCTTTAACTTCCTATCCCTTGGTTATCTGTCAAAGACATCAAGGCTTGTTATGATAGGCGGTATCGGGTTACCAACATGGCAGGATAAGTATGACATATGGCTCGAAGGGGTCAAACTGCTCTTTATATTCATTCTCTATGAGGCGATACCATTTTTCTTGTTCTCTTGCGGATTCTTTTTGACCACCTTAACCAGCATAACCGCCTTCTTTGGGCATATAATCGTTAAGCTCTCATTTATAGCCCTGTTGTTATTCTCCTTTTTCATACCCTTTGCCTTTGCAACCTTTGCAGAACAGATGGATTTCAGGAAGGCTCTGGAATTTGAAAGCATATTCAAGGGAATAAGGGAGGTGTTTATTCTCTATCTTGGAGGTTATTTAGGCACCCTCATTGCTTTATACGTATGTAAGGTTATCATACATATCCCATACCTCATCGGTTTTGTTCTATCTTCTGTACTCACATATTATGTTCTCCTGATTTCAACATTCTACTTTACACAATTATTTAAAACGACAACCCTGTCAACCGAGAGAATAGGTGAGGATGTTGTTAGTGCAAGCGAATAACCGATAGCGAATAATTACTGCCTTTTGAATTGCTCTTTGTTGCTATTCACCCACAACTGTATGCTATTCAACTGCCTTCCTTTGTTTGACTTTTCCCAGCCGTTGTGCTAAATAAACACACACATGGTGGGTGTAGCTCAACGGTTAGAGCACTGGGTTGTGGACCCAGTGGCTGAGGGTTCAAATCCCTTCACTCACCCCATGAACCAGAGAAATAGATTGAGCAGGTAGCATTTAGTAAGAAGCAATGTTTGGGAGACAAGACGATGGATAAAAAAAATCTGATTGAAAAGATTAACACACACACAAAGAATAACAGGATTTCATGTAAGCAAGCTTTAAGAATAGCAGAAGAAGAACAGGTTACTCCGAAGGTTATAGGGGAAACGTTGAATGAGATGAAGATTAAAGTGGTAACCTGTCAGCTTGGTTGTTTTCCATAAAAGGGCTATTCTTCGTTTGCCATACTGCTTACTGTAAGTGAGGTCCCCACATCTCGGCAGTTTTTTTGATGTAGTCAGAAGGGAGTTCCCTTACAATCTGGTTGTGTCCAGGCAAAAGGATGTCTACTTCCAGTCGGGCAAGGCGCATCAATGATTTTTTAAGTTCATTGGCATCTGCCCCGAAAAGGTCAAAACGTCCGATTGCATAGTCAGCATAAATCACATCACCAGGAATAAGGATCTTGCCGGCACGGTTATAGAGGGCAATACCACCCATCGAGTGTCCTGGTATATGGATGACTTCCCAGACCATACCTCCAATGTCCAAGTTTTCCCCGCCTTCAAGCTTTTTCTCCACTTTCAATGCAAACGCACCAGGCTTTATGCCATACTGCATCTGGCACATACTCTGAAATTCTTTCATTCCATACACTGCCCTCTCGTCTCCCTGTTCCAGTGGCGCTGCCTCTAAGGTATGTACCCAGAGCTCGGCCTGGGGAATATGTTTTTTTACTTCAGACAAACAACCGATATGGTCTAAGTGGGTATGGGTCATGATAATCCTTTTTATGGAAGTGAGCTTAATCCCCATCTCCAGTATAGACTGGATTTTATAATTACCCTTGCCTGTCAGTCCCACATCGACGATTGAAAGGTCGTCAGACGATGGTTCACCTATTACATATACATGGGAATCAGGGATAAATTCATCCTGTCCCTGAATAAAATAAATACCGTCACTTATCTTGGCCATAATTCACCCCTATTTTCATATTCCCATCTTCTGCTTTTTCCCCGGTAAACCGCCTGTTAAGTCTGTCAAAATAGACGTAGAATACAGGGGTTACATATAAGGTCATGAGCTGGGAGAAAAAAAGTCCACCTACCACAGCTAAACCCATGGGCTGACGGGCGTCACCTCCGGCACCGATACCTAACGCTATGGGCATTGTGCCAAAAAGTGCCGCCAGGGTTGTCATCATAATAGGCCTAAAGCGAATCATGCATGCCTTGTGAATGGAATCCACAGAGTTTAAGCCTTCGGTTCTTTCCACTTCAAGGGCAAAATCAACCATCATGATACCGTTCTTTTTCACGATACCAATAAGCAGAATAACCCCAACCATCCCATACATGTCAAGTTCTCTTCCGAAGAGCAGTAGCGTGAGGAGAGCACCAAATGCCGCGAGAGGCAGGGCCGTTAATATTGTAATTGGGTGAATAAAACTCTCGTAAAGGATACCAAGGACCATGTAAATGACAAGGACTGTAATAAACAGCAAAAAACCCATGCTACTAAAAGATTTCTGAAATTCCTGGGCTGTTCCCTGAAAACTATATGTAATGCTTTGTGGTAGATTTACCTCATTGGCAATCTTCTTTGCACCGTCAACTGCAGCACCAATTGAATAGCCCGGCTTTAGGTTAAAGGAGACAGTTGCAGATGTAAGCTGTCCTGTATGGTTTACACTCAATGGCCCTATTGTTTCCTCAATGCTCGCAACAGTGCTCAAAGGAACAAGCTTTCCATTGTTCGCCTGTATGTAAAGATATGACAACCCATTAGGATCCTGCTTAAATTCCGGTTGGACTTCGAGGATTACGTAATATTCATTCAAAGAACCATAGATTGTGGAAACCTTCCTTGAAGCAAAGGCAGAATAAAGCGCATCCTGTACCTGGCTAAGGGTAAGTCCAAGGGATGAGGCTCTGTCACGATCAACATGAATCATGGCCTTCGGATTATTCAGCTTCACATCCGTATTCACATCAATAAGTCCAGGTAATACCTTCATCTTGTTCTCGAAGGTGCCCGAATATTTATAAAGTTCGTTTAAATCTGAACCCTGCAAAGTCAATTGATAAAGGGCGAGGGAACTGCTGGCCCCTATTTGAATAGGTGGTGGATTCATAACGAATGCAAAAAAACCTGGAATGCTGTTGAGTTTTGGTCTAAGCTCACTAATAATCTGGTCCACCGAGCGTTTGCGCTTGGAAACATCCTTGACCATGATAAACATAACCCCACTATTATAGGTGTTTAAACCTGCAACAGAAATAAACGCAGTGAGGTCAGGTTCATGCTTCAATATTTCATGCGCAGCCTCCTGGTGTGTTACCATATCATCGAACGAGATTCTGTCGGCTGCCTGCGTGTATGCCACCAGGAAGTTCTGGTCCTGGTCTGGAAGAAAACCCTTTGGTATCTTCATGAAAAGAAAAACAGTCCCCAGCAAGATCAATACGGTAAAAGCCAATGCGAGTACACGGTGCTCTAAAATCTGCCTGAGGGTTGAGCCGTAGAATTTCAAACTCCCATTAAGGATTTTTTCAATGGTACCGTAGAATTTGCCTTCTTTCTTTTCAGAAAAACCTTTTAATATACGGCTGCATAGCATTGGTGTTAAGGTAATGGATACGAAACCCGAAAGGAGTATGGCCATGGCGATGCTTACCGCAAATTCCCTGAAAAGTCTGCCGATGATACCAGGTATGAATAGTATGGGGATAAAAACCACCACGAGGGAAACGGTCATGGAAAGAATAGTGAACCCTATCTCTTTTGAACCTTTAAGAGACGCCTCCATGGCGTTTTCACCCATTTCCATGCGGCGTATAATATTTTCAAGCATCACAATTGCATCATCAACAACAAGACCAACAGCAAGCACAAGGGCCATGAGAGAAAGGTTATTCAGACTGAAGCCCAATAAATCCATCGCAGCAAATGTTGCTATAATTGAAAGGGGAATGGCAATAATAGGTATTATTGTTGATTTAATGGTACGGAGAAACAGGAATATCACTATGAGGACAATGAATATGGTGAGCAGCAAGGTGAACTGGACATCATGAATTGAGTCTTTTATGTAATCTGAGGCATCATAGAGGAGGTGCCAATCTATTGAACCAGGTATCATCGCTTTTAATCGCGGGATAATCTCCTTCACATTGCCCGATACCTTTACTGAGTTTGCCCCCGGTTGCTTCTTAATGGCGAGGACTATGGCCCTCTTCGTTTTCTCTTTGTTCCCGTACCAGGCAGCAAACTGCTTATCTTGTTCAACACCGTCAATAGCATTGCCTATGTCTTTCATCCTTACAGGAGAGCCATTCTGGTATGCTACGATTATTGAACGGTATGACTCAGCAACAAACAATTGGCCATTGGAGTCAACGGTAAATGACTGGAACTTCCCATCCAGGGTTCCCCCTGGCAGGTTGACGTTGCTCCGTTTTACTGCATTCTCCACATCATTGATACCTATACCCTTGCTTGCAAGCAATTTGGGATTCACCTGTATGCGAACAGCAAATTTCTGACCGTATACAAGAACCTGGGCTACACCGTTTACCGTCGAGAAATTCTGTGCAAGAAAATTCTCCGCATAATCGTTTAGCTGGGTCAGCGGCATTGTATCAGAGGTAAGGGCAAGGTATATTATCGGTTGGTCAGAAGGGTTCACCTTATCGTAGGTTGGAGGATACGGGAGGTTTTGCGGCAAATCCCCTGTCGCTGCACTAATCTTTGTACTTACATCCTGTGCACAGTTGTCAATGTTACGCTCAAGGGAAAACTGGAGTATTATTGTGGTGAAACCCTGGTAGTTTGTGGATGACATCGATTCAAGACCTGCGATACTTGAGAACTGTTTTTCCAGTGGTTTGGCAACAGTCGATGCCATTGTCTCGGGACTGGCCCCCGGGAGGGATGCCGTTACCTGAATAGTGGGAAAGTCAACAACAGGCAGGTTGTTGATTGGCAATGTATCATAGCTGATGATACCGAAAAAGAGTATACCAAACATGACCAGGATGGTCATGACAGGTCTTTTTATCCAAATCTCTGAAAGGTTCACTTTTTATTCCCTGGTGTACTGCCTGTTTTTGTGTTACTCGGACCGACCGGTTTCTCCTGTGTTGCGGTTTTTACCGTTGATAGAGACTCCTTTATCTCTACGGGAAAACCATCTTTAAGCTTCAACTGTCCATCTGTTACAACAACTTCATCTGGTTTCACCCCTTTTGATATAACCGTTTCATCACCGGTGGTTCTTAACACCGTAACAAGTCTATACTCTACTTTCATATCTGATTTTATAATAAAAATATAGGGGCCACTCTGGCTCATCTGAACAGCCCTTGCAGGAACTATCACAGCATTCTGCTCCTGAGTGAGTTGGAGCACGACGTTCACAAACTGTCCCGGCCAGAGGGATCTCTCCTTGTTTGGGAAAGTTCCTTTGAGCATAATCATCCCTGTAGCACTATCCACGGTATTATCAATGAAGGAAAGCGTACCATCCGATGATTTCTCTTGAAGACCGCTTGGGTTGCATTGTACCTTCAATGCACCTGATGTCATATATTTCCTTATTTCAGAAAGTTGTTTTTCAGGAACAGAGAATTTTACGTATACCGGCGTTATCTGGTTAATCACCGTCAACTTTGTATCATTATCTTTTACCATTGTACCTTCATTTACACCATATGCACCTGTCCGGCCATCAAAGGGGGCACGGATGTAACAATACTCGAGGTTAAGACGTGCATTGTCTACATCAGACCTATCTGCCTTCACAATAGCTTCAGAAGTGGCAGCAAGCATCTGTTTACTCTCAAAATCAGATTGAGAAACGGCCCCCTTTTCTGCAAGGTAGGCATACCGTTTGGCTTCTGCCTCATTATATTTTAGCTGGGCTTCATCCTGTGCAAGTTTCGCCTCAGCATTTTTAAGCTTTTCTTGATAAGGTGCAGGATCGATTGTAAAAAGGGGTTCACCTTTCTTTACGTCCTGCCCTTCTTTGAAATGAATCTTTAAAAGCTGGCCCATAATGCGCGAATAAAATGTAACGGTATTATATGCCTCCACTGTTCCAATTGCCTCTATTAACAATGGCATTGTCTTCTGGGAAGCTTTTCCCGC
Organism: uncultured delta proteobacterium; assembly: GCA_903822335.1. Classification (GTDB taxonomy): domain Bacteria; phylum Desulfobacterota; class Syntrophorhabdia; order Syntrophorhabdales; family Syntrophorhabdaceae; genus CAIJOT01. The sequence continues at coordinate 6,285 of CAIJOT010000260.1, read as the reverse complement.
AAGGACAGATACACCGTGTTGTACCGGAGGAGACACCTTCTTCTTTGTAGCGTAACTGTACACAACAATGATTAAGGCTATAACCAAAACTACGATAATGATCTTTTTCATTTTCATTATTTGTTCCCCATTGCTTTTTCAATATTTGCCTGAGCAATTCTGTAGTCGTAAAGAGCACTTATATTGACGAGCCTTGCTTTGTTGCTCGCTACAGTCGCATCGGTGACCTCAAGGAGACTTCCTAATCCTGCCTTATATCTGAGTGTTGCGAGTTCAAGGTTTTCAGCTGCCTGTTTCATCTGTATTTCTGTGTTTGTAATTTTTTCTTTAGCCTGTTGTAAGTTGAGGTAGGCCTGCTGAATCTCGAGGAGTATCTGAAGCTTTACTGTTTCTATCTTTGCTTCGAGGGATTTCATTTTTGCCCTTGCCTCTTCAACCTTGTTTACGGTTGAATATCCTTCGAAGATATTCATTGAAAGCGCTACACCTGCATTTGCGCCTTGTTCGAGTGGGAACTGGCTTCCCGTAAAATTGTAGGCTGCGCTGCCTGTTATTTTTGGATAATATTCCTTTCGTGCAAATTCAATCGATTTTGCCGATGCATCTTTTTGTGCTGCCAGGGATCTTAAATCGGCTCTGTTTTGATACGCCTTACTTAAGGCGTCTTCCAGGGGTATTCTGTATTCTTGAGGAGATAAGTTATCCTCGATTTCGAACCTGGCGGGCAACTCCAATCCTATGGCATTACGAAGCGTAACTGTGGCGATGTTGAAGTCATTTTCAGCACCAATAAGGTCCAGTTTCGCATTGCTTAAATCTACTTCTGCTTTTGTTACGTCGTATTTCGGTTTCTTGCCGGCCTCAAAAAATAGCTTAGCCTGCGCAAGGTGTTCTTTATACTGGTCCACAGCTTCTTTGTTTACATCCTTCGTTCTCTTTGCCTTTAAAGAACTGTAATATGAGAGCCTTACGCTATTTGTTAGGGTTATCAAAGCATCATCAAGGTCATGTTTTGATGATTCAAGATCAAGTTTTTTAATGTTTACATCTGTTGGGGTTTTACCGAAGTCATAGATTGTCTGGTTCAGGGTAACACTGGCATTATTGTAATTAAAGTTACCCATGCCCGTATTATAAGGATCATCGGTCTTTCGCACCAGGCTGTTCCTGGTATAACCCGTTGTCACGTCAACCTTTGGAAAATAACCTGCCTTTGCCTGTCCCAGTTGAGACTGTTTGATCATCACTTCGTAACGGGATTTCATGATGGAGGGATGTAACTTGAGGGCAATCTCGATGCACCTTTCCACATTCAGGGTTTCTCCCTCTTTAATAATTGGTTCTCCAGTTTGTGCGTATAAAAGTGTAGTAAATATGAACAAAATCGAAAGTAAAAAGTATTTTACTATGCCTTTATTGTGTGAATCCATGTTAAGTCAAATCATTTCAAAATAGTTAAGTTGTTACCAAAACCGATGCAAATAACCATGAAAAACAATGAAGTAACAGATGCATGATAGATAAGTACTTTTTCTTTGTCAAGCTATATAAGCAAAAACCAAACCATTAATAAGAAAAGGGCAAACTTTAAAGGTTTGCCCTGAATTGTTGGTGTGTCATTACTCCTCACTTTCCTTTCGGTGGTTTTATTACTAATACTAAGGCAGCAGATATGAGGCACATAACACCGGATATCATGAAGGATGTTACGTAACTTCCTGCATCGTATGATTTTGTTAAAGCGGTGCCTGCCTTATCTATAGTTTCAAATGGTATCTTCTGTACAACATTCATCAATTTCGGAGCAAGCCATGGGCCCAACAATCCACCTGCTCCGTATGCGGTGAACATAAATCCGTAATTTGCACCCACATTTTTTGTGCCAAAATAGTCCGCTGTAAACGCGGGATATAAAGCGAGAAATCCGCCAAAACAGAAACCAACACAGGAAACGCCAAAGATGTAAAGCGCATAAGAAGATAGCCCGTTTAATACAAGCATTATTACCCCGCTAAATATAAATATGACTAACAGGGTTGTTTTTCTTCCTATGCTGTCAGATATTTTACCCCAGATTATCCTACCAGCGGCGTTCAGGATTGATACAATAATAACCGCAGTAGCCCCTTTTGTAACGATATCAGCATACACGTCTTTAGGGATTGTGTTCATGCCTTTTACAAAATTAAGCATGGAGAATGACTGCCATATATTGGTAGTATTCATAATTATCATCAATCCAGCGGTACATCCGGCAAAATAGGTGAGCCACAGGAGCCAGAATTGAGGGGTTGCGAGCATCTCTCCCATTGTATAATCAGTTTTAGAGGCTGCTGCTGTACCTGCAGCAGGAGCAGGAGGATTCCATCCTTTTGGTTTGTAACCGGCAGGTGGATTTATCATGAACTGTGCACCGATAATTGTTGCAATAAAAAATATAATTCCAAGATATAAAAAGGTTGTCATGACCCCTGAAGAGGCAATAAAAGATTTAGCAACAGGGGTAAACACGAGGCCTCCTGCGCCGAAGCCTGCTACTGCAAGTCCTGTAATTAAACCCCTTTTATCGGGGAACCACTTTACACAGGTGGCAATCGGGCATACATAAGCGGCGCCAATACCAAAACCGCCAATTACACTAAACCCAATTGTAAACATTGCCAGGTCTTTTGCAAAAGAAGCAATTAAAAGGCCAAAACCCAATAATACACCACCTATTGTTGCAATGATTCTCGGCCCAATCTTATCCTGGATTCTTCCAGCTACAATCATGCTTAAAGCAAAGCATGCAAGGACAAGTTGTGATGGTAGAGCCAGGTCTGTGTTTGACCAGCTTGGAAAATTTTCTTTTAAACCAGGTTTAAAAACACTATAAATATATATAGCACCAAGGCTTATCTGAATCAAAAGAGCACCCACAACAACGAGCCAGCGATTAAATGTTTTTTCTTCTGCCATTTCAACACCTCCTGAAAATTAAACTTGAATGGAACATTTGATTGAATGACTGAAAATTATTATACTCTGTTGGATATTGTCAAGTTTTTTCTGTAAGTTAAAGAATAGTTGATTCTTTCTTTATTGAATCCTGCCTTTTTCGTTGATAAGAAAACAAAAATCTCTTGACATTAAAAGACAAAATCGTTTATGATACCAAAGCTTTTTTCTGTAGTATTTTATCCCTTAAAAAGGGATTATTTTTTTGGAGGTAATATAGATGCCTACTATTAACCAGTTAGTAAGGCTTGGGAGAAAAGTTGTCAAAAGGAAGAGTTCTTCGCCTGCCCTTACAAATTGTCCACAGAAGCGAGGAGTTTGCGTAAGGGTTTACACAACGACCCCTAAAAAACCTAATTCAGCATTGAGAAAAGTTGCCCGTGTGAGATTAACAAACGGTATAGAGGTTACTACCTACATACCCGGGATAGGCCACAACCTGCAGGAACACTCTGTAGTGTTGATAAGAGGTGGAAGGGTGAAGGACTTGCCAGGCGTGAGGTACCATATAATAAGAGGTTCATTAGATGCAAGCGGTGTGGCGAACAGGAAGAAGAGCAGGTCTAAATATGGTGCAAAGAGACCCAAACAATAGAGGAGTTTGAACAATGCCAAGAAAAGGACATGTGGCAAAGAGAGAGAAACTGCCTGATCCAAAATATAACGATATGCTTGTAGAAAGATTGATCAACTGTGTTATGTGGGACGGGAAAAAGAGCATTGCTACAGGGATAGTATACGGAGCGTTTGTTATGATTGAGGGCAAACTGAAGGATGACCCATTGAAGATATTTCACAAAGCTATGGACAATATAAAGCCAGAGTTAGAGGTAAAGGCAAGAAGAGTTGGAGGGGCTACCTATCAGGTTCCTGTTGAGGTGAGGTTAAACAGAAAGTTATCTTTGGGGATCAGATGGTTAATAAAATATGCACGAGGGAGATCGGAAAAAACAATGACAGAAAAGCTTGCTGGTGAGATTCTTGATGCATTTAACAACAAAGGCGGTTCTGTAAAAAAGAGAGAGGATACACACAAGATGGCTGAAGCCAACAAGGCTTTTGCCCATTACCGGTGGTAAATACATTTATGAATCATGTGGTAAGAAATGTTGGAATCATGGCCCATATTGATGCAGGGAAAACGACTGCTACGGAGAGGATGCTTTTCTACACAGGCGTCAACAGTAGGATTGGCGAAGTAGATGAAGGCTCTGCGACAATGGACTGGATGGAAGAAGAGAAAGAGAGAGGGATCACGATTACCGCAGCAGCCACAACGTGTTTTTGGAAAGGACACAGGATAAATGTCATCGATACACCAGGACATATTGATTTTACGATAGAAGTTGGAAGGTCATTAAGGGTCTTGGATGGAGCAGTTGCTCTTTTCTCTGCTGTAGAAGGCGTTGAACCTCAATCAGAGACTGTCTGGAGACAGGCTGACAGGTATAGAGTTCCGAGAATTGCTTTTGTGAACAAAATGGATAGACCTGCCGCAGATTTCAACAGGTGCGTAGATATGATACGTGACACTTTAAAAGCCAATCCATTGGTTCTCCAGATTCCTATAAAGGATGGGGACGAATTTCTTGGTGTTGTGGATGTAATAAAGGGAAAGGCCATCTTTTATGATAGAGATAGAATGGACATGGAATACTCTATCCGTGAAATTCCTGAAGGCTTAAAAGAAAAGGTGTATGAGGCGAAAGAAAGGGTAATGGAGTTACTCTCTGAAATTGATGATGTATTTATGGTGTTGTATTTAGAGGGTAATAATATAGAAGAGGCTGAAATTAAGAGGGCGATACGAAAGGGAACCTTAGACGGGAGTATACTGCCTGTATTGTGCGGGAGTGCCTTTAAGAATAAGGGCATTCAGCCACTCCTTGATGCGATAGTGGATTATCTTCCTTCTCCTCAAGACGTATCTCCCTATAAGTACTGGACTGAGGAAGGGGACGAAGGCTGTTTGAACGGTATGCCGGAAGAACCGTTCAGCGGGCTGGTTTTTAAGATAATGAATGACCCTTTTGTAGGGCAGCTCAGTTATATGAGAGTCTATTCAGGGACATTGAAAACCGGTGACATGGTTTTGAATTGCACGAAATCAAAGACTGAAAGGATAGGCAGAATATTAAGACTCCATGCAAATAAAAGGGAAGAAATCAAGAAGGCAGAGGCAGGGGATATCTGTGCAATTGTTGGTTTCAAGGGGGCTTCGACGGGTGATACACTCGCCCATCCTGATCTGAACATTCTATTTGAGACGATAGAGGTTCCATCACCTGTTATTTCCTGTGCCATTACACCGAAAAAGAAAGATGATCTTAAGAAGATGTGGCTTGTCTTTAATAAATATACCATTGAAGATCCTTCATTGAATGTAAGGTTGGACAAGGAGACAGGAGAAGTCATACTTTCCGGGATGGGGGAACTCCATTTAGAGATTATAATGGATAGAGCGAAGAGGGAACATAATCTCGAAATGTTATCTTCTCCGCCCCAGGTAGCTTACAGGGAAACGATTACAAAAAAGGTAATAGGTACAGGAAAGTATATAAAACAGTCAGGCGGAAGAGGTCAGTACGGTCATGTTGTGTTACAGGTTTCTCCCCTCGAAGGCGTGGATTATGTATTTGAGAACAAGACAGTTGGCGGGGTTATACCGAGGGAATATATCTCCAGTATAGAGGCGGGTATAAGAGAGACGCTGGAGAAGGGTATTATACTTGGGTACCCATTGATCAATATAAAGGTGGAACTGATAGATGGTTCCTTTCATGAGGTTGATTCTTCGGAACTTGCCTTTAAACTTGCCGCTTCAATAGGCTTAAAAGCTGGAGTAGTAAAGGCAAATCCGGTGATTCTTGAACCTATCATGAAGGTAGATATCAATATACCAGGCGATTATCTCGGTACAGTGATAGGGGATATCTCAACGAGGAGAGGGAAAATCGCTGAGTTAGGTGAAAGGAACGATTTTAAGTACATACTGGCGTACATACCCCTTGAAGAGATGTTCGGTTATACCACGCATCTCCGCTCTGTCACACAGGGTAGGGGTTATTATGTGATGGAGTTTTTCCATTATGCCCCCGTACCTGCCCATGTTTATCAAAATTTAATGAAAAATAGAGAAAAAACTGTAACGGAGGTCCTGTATGGCTAAGAAAAAGTTTGAAAGGAAGAAACCCCACGTGAACATAGGAACCATAGGACATATAGATCATGGGAAGACCACCCTCACATCGGCAATCACGAAGTGTCTTTCCAAGAAAGGGCTGGCCG
>CAIJOT010000259.1 GCA_903822335.1 uncultured delta proteobacterium | reverse complement strand
GTGGGGCCGTAACTGAAGGCAACCATCTTGGGCGTAAAGTCGACTTCTTTGAGGGCCTTCATCACATTCAGGGCCACTTTAAGATGTGAGCCCACCAGGAGAATGTCAGGGTTCTTCTGTTTTACCTTGAAGAGTAACGAATTGTAGTCATCGAGGCTTAAGGGAAATAGCTCGAAATAGACAACATCGATGTTCAGTTTCTTGCAATACTGCTTGAATCCTTCTGCAGCAAGGGACGTAAAGAGAATATCGGAACCGATGATAGCTGCGGTCTTCGGTTTCGGGTTCAGGATTTCGGCGATCTCAACGCACCCCCTCACCTCTTCGGTAGCCTTTCCAAGGGTAGAAAAGTAATACTTAAAACCCCTCTCGAAAAGCTTGTTGGAGCTAGCCCCACCGCTTATCATGGGGTATTTGTGTTTCTCCGAAATGGCACTTGCGGCAAACACGGAATCGCTCCCGAAGCCGCCGAGGATAAGGTCAACTTTTTCAAAAGTGGCGAGCCTTTCCACCAGTTTTGCACTCTCCGCCTTATCGCTCTTGTCATCAAAGAACAGGAGCTCGACCTGGTATTTCATCCCCTTAACTGTAATCCCTCCTTTGGCGTTTATCGTTTCCGCCCAATAGGTGTATGCATCCTTCACGAGGCTACCATCCCTCCCGAAGACGCCGGTCAGGGGAAGGGCACATCCGATCCTGAATTTTGCCTGTTGTGCAAAACCTGACACGGGTACTAAAAATCCTATCACCAAGAAAACAAGCAATAATACCTTAAGACTTTTCATAAAAACCTCCTTTTTTTACTTGGCGTTTTGCGCTATGCGCATTGCCTTTACTCATATCCTGAAAATCATGCCCACCGCAAAGTCACTGTCTTTTCATCAAGGAACATCTTTACTGAATCCATCCTGGATTTGGAGTTACCAAAGAAGGAGTCCTTCTTCGAGCCGAGTCCGAAAAATGCGTATGGCTGGGGAATACCCGCATTGACGCCCACATTACCTACTTCGCATTCCCTGATAAACTTGCGGGCAACCTTTCCGCTTTCCGTAACGATACATGCTGAGTGACCATAGTTGGTCCCGTTGATCCAACCTATTGCCTGGTCAAGGTCGGCAGCTCGAAGCAGATTACACATGGGACCAAAGGCCTCTTCCCTGGCAATATACATATCCGGTGTCACTCCCTCAAAGATTGTGGGTCCGAGGAAGTAGCCCTTCTCAAATCCGGCCGGCTTCACTGCGCGCCCGTCAAGGAGGAGCTTTGCGCCGGACTGGAGACCTGATTCGATAAACTGTACCACCTTCTCTCTACCTTCGCTGGTTGTGAGGGGACCCATTTCAACGGTCTCATCAAGACCGTAACCCATCTTCATAGCCTTGGCAGCCATGATCAGTTTCTCTTTCAGCTCGGCATATCTCTTATCGCCGCCTATGACAGCCACGTTGTCGGATCCGAGACAACGCTGACCGGTCATGCCGAAGCAGCCGCGCAGTATGTACTGTACTGCATCTTCGATATTGCAGTCAGGCATGATTACAATACTGTTCTTGCCGTTGCCGTTAAGAGAAGATCTTTTGCCATATTTTCCGCAGAGTTCAAAAAGCTCTTTACTTACCCTTGTGGATCCGATAAGGCCCACACCTTTTACTCTCGGATCCGAGATTATCAGCTTGTTCAGCTCCCGTTCAGGCCCCATATGGAGCAGATTGGCAACACCCGGAGGAAAACCTGTCTCGGCCAGCATCTTGCCCATGGCATCCGCCGATACAGGACACTGACGGCTTGGTTTCACTATGACCGTGCACCCACACGCAAGAGCGTAAGGAACGAAGGACGACCATGCATGCATGGGGATATTCCCTGGCGTAATGATCAAAAATACGCCCATTGGCTCTCTCACCAGGTAGCAATCTATGCCGTTTGCGAGCTGTTCTACATGTTCTCCTTTATAAAGGCTGTACATCGAGCTTCCTGCTGCTTCAATATTCTCAATACACCTCGATATGGTACCACGGCCTTCGTCTATGGTGCATCCATGGTCCTGGACGAGGATTCTCGCCAGCTCTTCATGGTGCCTGGCAAAGGTGTCCCTGAGGTTGAACACGAGCTGTGCCCTGTTCCTGAATGGCACATTTCTCCATTTTTTAAAGGCTTCATGTGCAGCCGTGATTGCATTTTCCACATCCTGCTTTGATGCAATTGGTGCTTCAGCAATAGCTTCGTCGTTTGCTGGATTTGTAGTTTCAAAATATGCATTCGTTCCCGGGTCAACCCATTGGCCATTTATGAATAATTTCAATTTACCATAATGTTTACTTACTTCTGGTAACATTGCCATTATAACCTCCTCTCGCTCGTTTCGCTCGCTCAAGTCACAAGTTACAGGTTTTAACTCGAAACTCGTAACCCGTAACTCGTAACTGTTTTAAAAGGTTGGTGGTGTAATTACCCATATTACAACCGCATCTTCTTTTCCTCTGTTGCCCCAATTATGAGGAATCTGTGAAGAAAAGTAAAAGCTCTCATTTTCATGGACCAGATGAATTTTATCATTCAACATCAATTCCAACTCACCTTTCAAGACAAAACCAAATTCCTCACCATCGTGAGAGTACATTCCATGAGAGCCACCACCTGGTTTCACCACCGTATAAAAAGGCTGCATCTTTTTATTCGTTACATTCTTTACCAGAGATTGTATTTTTGCTTCCCACCTCTTCAGTTGTATATCAACCCTGTCATCTACTCTGGTCACCACATCCACGTCATTCGCACTTTTCATAAAAAAATCCACAATATTGACATCTAATGCCTTTGCAATCCTTTTAAGCATAGATATAGAAGGATCTGTTTTACCACGTTCAAGCTGTGAGATTAATGAAGAGGTGCACTCCACGAGCTCAGAGAGCTGTTTTATATTAAGGTTTCTGCTCTCCCTCAGCTCCTTCATCTTCTTGCCAATCTCCATCCAATCCCCTCAATACTTAAATATTTGTTAAATTATTAAATTTAGCTTAAATCTTGTCAAGAGAAAATTACGTTTTCGATGAAAATATTTATTGTTCAATGGCAAACAAAAAGTCAAGGTATATCCTTCCAGCAAGGCCATCAACACTAATAGTTTCGACAACCCCGTTGGAAGGCCTACACCTCTTTTTATCTTACATACCGATGATTTTCTTAACGTCCAGTTCCTTCATCAGTATGATACCCTTTTGCTTCATCTCATCCAAGGCTTTAGCCGTTGTATCAGGCGCTACCCCCTTACTGAGCCCTTCCACAACAACTACCTTGTAGCCGTTAGCGGCAGCATCAATGGCAGTAGCCTTTACGCAGTAGTCAGTGGCTATTCCATAGATTACCAACTTCTTTATTCCTTCTTGCTTGAGAATGCTGTCCATCTCTGTCTTTGCTCCCCCATCATCCTGAAAACCGGAATAACTGTCATATTTGGGATTCTGTCCTTTCTTAACGATGGCGAGAAAGAGGTTGTTGTTCACAAGGACTTTTGCATTCTCCGTTCCCTGTACGCAGTGAGGCGGCCAAAGAACCTGAATCCTCCCATCGATCGTTATTGTTTCAAAAGGTTTTTTTCCTGCATTGTTAGTATAGAAGGAAATGTGATTGGCCGGGTGCCAATCCTGTGTACCATAAATCACAAATCCTGCATTCTTCAATTTCAGTGTAGCTGCGGCTACTTTTTTTACAAAGGCTTCATCCGTTCCGGCGACAGCCAAGCCACCTTTTTTCCACGTGGTAAAATCCCCTTGTATATCGACAACAATGACGGCAATCTTATCGGCTGAAAAAACCATTGTCACAGGAAACGCAAAGCATACCGTAACCATAATTACGACCTGAATCAAAATAGTTGTCCATTTCATAATATTCCTCCTTTGTTAAATATTTGTTTAATTATTAAATTTAGTTTAAAATTTGTCAAGTTTATTTATCTTCTCCCTTCTATATTTCTTATAAATCATCCCTCGTCTTAGCGCAGCGGTTGTCCTTCGTCCATCGTGGATGGTACGAGTTCTATCACCGTCACTTCTGGTGGTGTGAGGAAGCGGATTGGTGGCCCCCAGGTCCCTGAACCTCGACTCGCATACATGCGGGAATTACTCCCGAAACTGAAATACCCCGCATAGGTGGGGAAAAATAGTTTCGTGAGATATCTG
>CAIJOT010000258.1 GCA_903822335.1 uncultured delta proteobacterium | reverse complement strand
GAAATACCTGAAAGGCGTTGATAGCGTTCCCGTTGAAAACCGGATCAAGATGTACAGACTTGCGGAAAAGCTGGCCCTGGAGAGTGCTGATACGATTTCCGATATCCATGGCGGCGGCTCACCGGAAGCCCACCGCGTGACAATCTTCCGCGAAACCGACATAGAGAGCAAGAAAAAAGCCGCGAAACGTTTGGCAGGAATCAAAAGCTGACAGACCTTGTTCGGTAATGCCCGCACGACACACATTGTGGGGGTACCCCGGAGCGGAGTGATATTCCCAGCAGAAAGTAAAAAAACGGAAGGGTATACGCTTTTTGTGAGATAGCAAGCACTCCCTTATAAAGTGAATTTCTTTTTCCTAAATTTTCTGGTAATATATCGCAACGGGCGAGAGCAGTTTTGAAGGAGATACACATGACGGAAAAAAGATGTCCCTACATCAACAGGGAATGCGGGAACTGGTGCAGGTTCTTAGACAAAGAGAAAAACTGTACATTTATAAAAGTAGAAGAATTCATTCTCAGGCTCAAACTGAAAGACAAGACACTACTGCCAATTTCAGGGAAGCCATCATAAGAGGCTTTATAAGGAGGCGCAATGGGCCAGGCAAATAATCATAGTTCCATGAACCGCAGGGACTTTTTGAAGCTCGGCATTATGACTGCCACTACCACAGCAGTAGGTTTAAGTAGTATTGGCGGAATTTTTGAGGCTGCAACGGCAAACGCACAATCAATCCCGAACCCTGCGTACCGGACTCTGGGTAGAACAGGCATGAAAGTAACAGTAGTCAGCTTTGGAGCCATGCTCACACCGGAACACGAGGTAATGAGGGCTGCCCTTGACCTCGGTGTCAATTACATTGATACTGCACGGAGGTATATGAGCGGGAGGAACGAAGAGATTGTTGCAAAGGCACTCAAAGGAATCCGTGACAGGGTTTATGTGGCTACGAAAACCCAGCCAGCATCACATACGAAAAAGGATATTTTCCGCGATGTTGAGACAAGCCTCTCCAAGCTCCAGATAGACTACCTTGATGTCGTTCAACTCCATAACCTCGATAGCAAAGAACGTATTTTTATCCCCGAGACCCGTGAAGCGCTCACTGAACTCCGCAAGCAGGGCAAGGTTCGTTTCTTTGGCGTTACCACCCACACGAATCAGGCTGAAGTTGTGAATGCACTCGTGGATGACCAGGAGAAATTTTTTGATATGGCGCTGGTAGCATATAACTTCAAGAGCGTGCCAGAAATCAAGGAGGCTATTGCCCGTGCTGCGAAAGCAGGTATCGGCATAGTGGCCATGAAGACACAGGCAGGAGGGTATAAAACCGATGCACTCGGACCAGTAAGCCCCCATCAGGCTGCCCTCAAATGGGTGCTGCAGGATAAAAATGTCAACTGTGCAATTCCAGGTATGAGGGATATGCAGATGCTTAAGGAAGACATTGCTGTCATGGGAATGAGATTGACCCGAACTGATGAGAAGATTCTCGAACGTTATTCCGAAGCCATTAGCCCCTACTATTGCCACCTCTGCGCACAATGTGAGCCTACATGTCCACAGAACGTTGCCATCAGTACCATCAACCGCTCCCTGATGTATGCGGAAAGTTATGGCAGCATGGAACTTGCCAGGGCAACCTACAGAGAGATTGGAAGAAACGCCTCGGCATCTTCCTGTCTCAATTGTCATGAATGTGTTGCACACTGTGTGAACGGTATCAATATTGCTGACAAAATGCATAAGGCCCGGACACTTTTTGTCTAATTTTGGACATCAAAACATATCTTGTAAAGGGGTTGTAATGTACAGGTTTCACAAATTCTCATGTATCATTGTGCTGTTCTTGGTTTGTATTGCCAGTCCTTGTGTACCAGCAGCTGATAAAACAGTTAAAGGTATGCTGCCTTCGCCAGGTTTTTTTGAAGGATGGGCCATGGAAGGCAAGGAAACCCTCTACAATCCGGACAATCTCTATATGCATATCAACGGTGAGGCTGAACTCTATATGCCCTATGGGTTTGAGGTTCTTGCAACAGCCCTCTTTGTGAACGTCAGTAGCCAGAGCATTGCCCTTGTTGCCGATGTTTACAAAATGGGGTCTCTTCTTGATGCCTATGGCATATATTCTTACTACCGCAATCCCGATGCAGAAATTGTCAGGATCGGCGGTGAGGGTTTTATCAACGAATCTCAGTTAATGTTCTATCAGGACCGGTATTTTGTACAATTGTCTGCCTCTGGTACTGTAACACCAGAACGTGCCGTTTTCATTTCCTGTGGAGAATCAATGGCAAAGAAAATCTCCGGTAGACCTTCTCAGCCAGAAGAATTAGAATTCCTGAAAATT
>CAIJOT010000257.1 GCA_903822335.1 uncultured delta proteobacterium | reverse complement strand
TACAATGCAGCCGCTGTTGTAGCAAATGGCAAACTCGTTGATGTTTACCGCAAAGCGAACTTGGAACGACAGAGTGTATTTGATGACACAAGATATTTTCAAAATGGGAAAGGGTATCAATTATACAGGTTGAATGGTATTGATTTCGCGATAACCATTGGCGAGGAGGCTCTTCGAACTCAACCATCCGATAATACACACCTCATTATAAATATTGACGCTTCACCATATTATGTCGGTAGTAATACACAAAAAGAAAAAGCACTATCCAGAAAAGCGGTTGAGAACCATGCTTTTATAGCCCATACAAATATGGTTGGGGGACAGGACGAGGTTGTGTTTCATGGAGAAAGCCTCATTGTCAATAGAGAAGGAAGGGTAATAGCAAAAGGTGCACCCTTTGAAGAAGACCTTGTTGTGGCTGATTTAGAATTCAAAACAACAATCCAAAAAAATAACATAGAAACGATCGAAATCTCTTTAGAGCCTAAACAAACACGTAAGCCTATTAAAAAAAGAACAATCAAGAAACTTGAGCCACTTGAAACGATATACAGAGCACTTGTTCTGGGAACAAGGGATTATGTGAGAAAAAATGGCTTCAAAAAAGTTGTGCTGGGCTTAAGTGGAGGGATAGATTCCTCGCTGGTTGCTGTGATAGCCCATGATGCGGTCGGCAAAGAAAATGTAACAGGCATCTTCATGCCCACGAGGTATTCATCAAAGGAAAGCAAGGAAGACGCATACATCCTTGCAAAAAACCTCAATATACATATCACTGAAGCCCCTATTGACTCACTTTTTGAAGCATATTTGAATGTGCTCAAAACCCATTTTAAAGGCTCATATGTCCACTTAACAGAAGAGAATATACAACCCCGTATCAGGGCAAATATTTTGATGGCATTTTCAAATACTTTCGGTTGGCTCGTCCTCACTACCGGCAATAAATCTGAAGTCAGCACTGGTTATTCAACCCTCTATGGCGACACGGCTGGTGGTCTTGCGGTTCTCAGCGATGTTACCAAAACCATGGTGTACAAGATTGCAACATGGCGAAACAAAAAAGCAGGGCATCCCTTGATACCCGAGAGGGTATTAAAGAAAGCCCCTTCTGCTGAACTCAAACATGGTCAGAAAGACACGGATACCCTCCCGCCCTATGAAATACTCGATCCCATTATCAAAGCATATATCGAAGACAATAAGACAATTGATGAAATATCTGCCATGGGTTACAACAGAGAGTTAGTCAGAGAAGTCATGGGAAGAGTAGACCACAACGAATACAAAAGAAGGCAATGTCCCATTGGTATCAAAATCACAAAAAAGTCCTTTGGAAAAGACAGGACCTTCCCCATAACGAATAAATATCGTCATACATAACGGAGCCCACTATAATCACCATGCGGTTTATTGGAGACTTTCACATCCATTCAAAATACTCAAGGGCAACGAGCAAGGATATGGCTCCCGAGGTATTGTGGAAATGGGCACAACTAAAAGGGATTACTGTAATAGGTACCGGTGACTTTACCCATCCGGCATGGTTTAAAGAACTGGGTGAAAAGATTGAACCTGCCGGTAATGGTTTGTTCAGGCTGAAAAAGGAATTCCAGTCAAAAGATATCCCTGATTCATGCAAGGCGGATGTCTTCTTCATGCTCTCTTCTGAAATAAGCTCCATCTACAAAAAAAACGGAAGGACAAGGAAAGTTCACTCCATCCTGTTTGTGCCTGACTTTCACGATGCTGCAAAGATACATATAGCCCTGTCAAAGATAGGAAATCTCAATGCTGATGGGAGGCCCATACTCGGGCTTGATGCAAAGGTGCTTTTGCAAATAGTTATGGATATATGCCCTCAAGCCATGTTTGTCCCTGCTCATGCATGGACACCGCACTTCTCCGTATTCGGGGCTGAATCAGGATTTGATTCCCTTGAGGAATGCTTTGAAGAGCTTACCCCCCATATCCATGCCATTGAAACAGGGCTTTCGTCAGACCCGCCCATGAACTGGAGACTCTCGGCCCTCGACAGAATAACCTTAATCTCAAACTCCGATGCCCATTCACCAACCAAGATGGGCAGAGAGGCGAACATCTTCAACACAGAGATTTCTTATGAAGCCATAACAGATGCCATCAGAACGAAAAAGGGTTTTCTCGGTACCATAGAATTCTTTCCTGAAGAAGGAAAATACCACTATGATGGCCACAGGACATGCGGCGTCAACCTCTCCCCGAAAGAAACGATAAGGTATAACTACCTCTGTCCTCAATGCGGCAGGAGGGTTACTGTAGGAGTAATGCACAGGGTTGAAAAGCTTGCAGATAGAGCTGATGGTTTCAAGCTGGAGGATGCACCGCCTTTTTCCTCCGCAATCCCTCTCACAGAGATTCTCGCAGAAACATTTGATGTGGGGGTTGCCAGTAAGGCAGTGGATACGGAATATCAAAAACTTCTACAAAAACTCGGAAGTGAATTCAAAATCCTCATGGATGCATCACTTGATGATATTGAAAGAGCAGGCTCACCCCTTATCAGAGAGGCAATCTCCCGCATGCGTCAAGGGAACGTCCACATTACTCCTGGTTTTGACGGTGAATTCGGGAAGATAAAGATCTTTGAAAAGGCGGAGAGGAAGTCAATCAAAGGCCAGGCAACGCTGTTCTGAGGAGAAATAGAAACATTGCTCATATCTGAAGGTAATATAAAGATTATCAAGGCAACAAAACAAGAAATGATAAATAAGGTTCGTATCGATTTCAAAATCCATACAGGTGAGGCTGAAGCCCTTTGTCTTGCAAAAGAAAAAGAATGTCCCCTTGCAGTTGACGACTTGCTAACTATTAAGGCATGTAAGATTATGAATCAGAGTTTTTTAACCGCTATTCATTTTCTTATAAATATTACTGAAGAAAAGAGGATAGATAATCAGATCGCATTGGCAAAACTTGAAAAAATATCTTTTTATGGACGATATAACAGACGCATAACAGGTGATGCTTTGAAAAGGATAAAAGGAGGTGACTAATGGGTGTTATCAGCCTTAGATTAAAAGATAGAGACTTTAAAAGGCTTGGTGAGCTTTCAAAGATGGTTCAGAAAGATAAGTCTACCGTAGCGAGAGAACTTATAGAATATGGGTGGGAGTTTTTTATGATAAAACTATACAGGGGAGGAAAGCTATCATTAAGTACACTTTCAGAAAAACTTGTATTATCAGTAAGTGAAACCATAGACCTCCTCTCAGAATTTGGAATAGAATCCCCTATAGAATACGATGATTATTTGAAAGGGCTTGAAGTTTTTAAAAAAGGATGAACAAAGCTACGGGTAAAGATTAAGATAATTTTAAAAACTGATGAACTACCTCGCAGCAAGCTACGAGGTATCAAATAAGGATGTCATACCCGTGAAAACGGGTATCCAGATACTTGTCTGGATTCCTGCTTCCGCAGGAATGACAAGGTCGAAGCAAGCTTCGGGGAATCTGACCCTCAGACATTGAAAAATATGTTGCGATCGGGGAAAATAAAATATGGGGAATCGGGTCGAGAGAAGCTCGAATATTCAAGGTCAGGCACGGAATTCCTACAATTGCTGGTTAAAGGCCGTGACTCGTGATTGGTGTTTGGGAAATTCCCTATGACCGCGTATCGCTGATGGCTTAAAAATATTGACTTTTATTTTCAAAGGGTTAGAATGGATATGAGTACTGTTTCATGATACAGGTCGTTACGAGCCATGAACTATGAGCTGCTTCACCGGGGGGTGGCCAATTTCAAGACAATACGGTAAGAGATTATGACTTCTAAGAAAGACTTGTCAGAACGAGATATCTGTACTCAATATATCCTTCCAGCGTTGGTTAAGGCCGGATGGAATGTTGAAAAACAAATTCGTGAAGAAGTCTTTTTCACTGATGGAAGAATATTCGTTAAAGGAAACAAAACTGTTCGCGGTGAAAGGAAACGGGCGGATTTCATCCTTTATTACAAACCTAATATACCAATAGCTGTTATTGAAGCTAAAGATAATAACCATGCCATCGGGGCGGGCATACAACAGGCCTTACACTATGCGCAACTTATCGATATTCCAGTGGCTTTCAGCTCAAACGGTGATGGATTTATTGAACATGATCGATCGGGATTATCCGGTACTGTCGAGCGACAGTTATCTTTGGATAGTTTTCCTTCGCCTGAGAATCTTTGGTTAAAGTACAAAAAATACAAGGGTATTGAAACACCGCAACAAGAAGGTATCGCCTCCTTCGACTATTTCTTTGACGGTTCTGGCAGGAAACCCCGCTATTATCAGCAGATCGCCATTAACCGAACTGTAGAAGCCATCTCAAAAGGTCAGAACCGCATTCTCATCGTCATGGCAACCGGCACAGGTAAAACCTATGCAGCATTTCAGATAATCTATCGTCTTTGGAAAAGTGGAACGAAAAAGCGAATTTTATTTCTTGCAGACCGTAATGTGCTTATCGGTCAAACCAAACGGAATGATTTCAAACATTTTAAAGATCGGATGACCGTTATCCGGAAAAAGAAAATTGATAAGGCTTTTGAAATATATCTTGCCCTCTATCAGGGGCTAACCAATTACGATGAAGATAAAGACGCTTATAAAGAATTCAGTCCTGATTTTTTTGACTTGATTATTGTTGATGAGTGCCATCGGGGAAGCGCTGCCGCAGATAGCGCCTGGCGCGTGATACTTGAGTATTTTCATTCGGCTACACAGATAGGACTTACGGCTACACCCAAAGAAACAAAAGATGTTTCTAATATAGAGTATTTCGGAGACCCCATTTACACCTACTCGCTCAAACAGGGAATAGAAGACGGTTTTCTGGCTCCATACAAAGTCATCCGGGTTGGGATTAATGTTGACCTCGAAGGCTGGAGACCTGACGTTGATAAGTGCGATAAAGACGGGAACCTCGTTGAAGATCGTATATACAATACAAAAGACTTTGACCGCAACCTCGTTATAGATGAGCGTACACTCCTCGTTGCCAGGAAAGTAACAGAATATCTTACCAAGACAAACCCTTTTGATAAAACAATTATTTTCTGTGTTGATATCGAACATGCGGGACGGATGCGCCAGGCCATTATCAACGAAAATAGCGAACTGGTAAAAGAAAACTTTAAATACGTCATGCGTATCACCAGTGATCCTGATGATAGCAAGGGAGAACTCGATAATTTCATCAATCCCGAAGAACGTTACCCGGTTATTGCCACAACGTCAAAGCTGATGACAACGGGCATAGATGCCCAGACCTGTAAACTCATTGTTCTGGATAGCAATATAAATTCCATGACCGAATTCAAGCAGATCATCGGGCGTGGTACTCGAATTAATGAGGAATTCGATAAGAGGTTTTTTACTATTATGGACTGTAGAAATGTGACTGACCTTTTCGCAGACCCAGCCTTTGATGGTGATCCGGTTATGATCAAACACGTTGATGGCATTAAAGAGCTCACAGACGATGATATTCAAACTGAGGAAGAAGATATTATTGATCCTGAGACAGGAAAACCCGTGGAGTTTGAGCCACATGCCGATGTCAGTTATGAGACACCTGAAATTATTGCCGGTGGAGATATTATTGCTGAGCCTGCCAGAAAAATCTATGTGGCAGGGGTTAATGTCACTATTCTGAATGAAAGAATTCAACATCTGGATGCTGAAGGCAAACTCATCACTGAAAGTCTCAAAGACTATACCAAAAGAAACCTCCTAAAAGAGTTTCGTACCCTCGATGAATTTCTTTCCCGATGGAATAAGGTGGCTAAAAAGAAAGTGCTGCTAAAAGAACTGGAAGACCATGGAGTCATTCTTGAAAATCTGCAAGAAGAGGTGAAAAAAGA
The DNA here is from genome assembly GCA_903822335.1 of uncultured delta proteobacterium. GTDB lineage: Bacteria > Desulfobacterota > Syntrophorhabdia > Syntrophorhabdales > Syntrophorhabdaceae > CAIJOT01. The sequence continues at coordinate 40,425 of CAIJOT010000257.1, read as the reverse complement.
CCTGGATATTTTTGACCTGATCTGTCATGTAGCCTGGGATAGACCGGCCCTCACAAGGAAAGAACGGGCTGAACAGGTAAAAAAGAGAGATTACTTTACCATGTATGGAGAAAAAGCCCGGCAGGTGCTCAATGCCCTTCTGGACAAGTATGCCAGCGAAGGGATTGAAAATATTGAAGAGCTTTCGGTATTGAAGGTTATACCTTTCAACAAGCTGGGTACCCCGGCAGAGATTATCGGTTTTTTTGGGGGCAAAGACGGTTACCTGAAAGCGATTAAGGAGCTGGAACAAGAACTTTATAAGGCGGCGTAAATGAAGCATTTTGGAAACATTATCAAGACACTGCAAAACATCATGCGTAAGGACCCAGGTGTTTCAGGGGATGCCCAGCGAATCGAACAACTTGGGTGGCTGATCACATTGAAAATTCTCGACGATAAAGATAAGGAACTGGAGCTTCTCGATGATAGATATGTTTCACTAATCCCGGTTAATCTGCAATGGCGTAACTGGGCAGCCAACGATGAAGGAATAACCGGCGACGAACTCAGTGGCTTTATTGAGAAAACACTATTCCCTGAATTGAAGGGTCTGGATGTGAGTACTGGAAACAAGCGAGCACTGATTATCCGTGAGATTTTTGAAGGTACCAACAACTATATGAAAAACGGCACCATCATCCGGCAGGTGCTCAATCAGCTCAATACCATTGATTTTAACTCCTCGGAAGACCGTCATGTTTTCGGTGATATTTATGAAACTATTTTACGTGACCTTCAAAGTGCTGGAAACTACGGAGAATTTTATACACCGCGTGCCATTACTGAATTTATGACCGGCATAGTCAATCCCCGGCTGGGAGAAAAAGTGCTCGACCCGGCCTGTGGAACAGGTGGCTTTCTGACCAGCGCAATTGAGAACATACGCAAACAGGATGTTAAAAATGTTGATGACCTTAAAATGCTGGAAAAGACCATTCACGGGATGGAATTAAAACCGCTCCCCTTCATGCTGGCAGTAACAAACCTGATTCTTCATGATATCGAAGTCCCCAATGTTGATTATACTGACAGTCTGAATCGTGAATATACCTCCATCAGTCAGAAAGACCGGGTGGACGTAATCCTCGCAAATCCCCCGTTCGGCGCATCTGTGACCGATGGTGCGGAGACAAATTTCCCGCAGAACTATCGCACAACGGAAAGCGCTGATTTGTTCCTTGTTCTCATGATCCGCTACCTTAAAGACGGTGGACGTGCGGCTATTGTTCTGCCCGATGGTTCACTTACTGGCGAAGGCGTAAAACAGCGTATTCGTCAGCATTTTCTGGAAAGCTGCAACCTGCATACAATCGTTCGCCTCCCTAATTCAGTGTTCCAGCCTTACGCGAGTGTGGCAACCAACCTGCTTTTCTTTAACAAAGGACAACCTACCAAGGAAATCTGGTATTATGAACATAAATTACCGGAAGGGGTCAAATCCTATTCCAAGACCAAGCCGATACAGATATCCGAGTTTGAGGGTCTGAAAAAGTGGTGGAGCAATCGTGAAGAAAACGAGCAGGCGTGGCGGGTATCTATAGAGACCATTGCCGGGAACGGCTACAGTCTCGATATCAAAAATCCACACGTTGCTAAGGTTGAGCACCAGCACTCAAGCGCGGAACTGCTGGTCATGCTCCATGATTCTTTCAAAAAGAGTGATGAGCTACTCGAAAGGTTGAAGAAGGAATTCCTTAATGGATAAATATGAAAAAGCAAAACTTGGCGATTTATGCCAGATAATTAAAGGCGAAACCGGTATAGCAAGCGCTGAACCCGGCCAATATCCGCTGGTAACTACAGGGGCAGAACGTAAAACAGCAAAGACTTTTCAATTTGATGCTGAAGCGGTTTGCATTCCCCTTGTTTCATCGGCGGGGCACGGCAAGAAATCCTTGAATTATGTCCATTATCAAAAAGGTGAATTCGCGCTTGGCACAATTCTCGCTGCTGTTATTCCTCATGATTCCAAGAAGGTAAGTGCAGCTTTCTTACACCGATATCTTCAATTCTATAAGGACAGAAAGATCGTGCCGCTCATGAAAGGTGCGGCTAACGTGTCTCTTGCCATAAAAGACATCGCAAGAATTGAGATACCGGTTCCTCCAATTGAGAAACAAATTACTTTTATTGATCTTTTTAATAGAGAAAACGGTTTTAACATTGAATTGTTATCAGAATTTATGGATCAGTCAGACCTCCTCTCCCGCCTGCGCCAAGCCATCCTACAGGAGGCCATTGAAGGCAAGCTCACAGCCGACTGGCGCATAAAAAACCCTGTCCGTAAAGGCGACCCCAACACGGACGCCTCGGTTTTGCTGGCAAAGATCAAGGCAGAGAAACAGAAACTCATCGCCGAGGGAAAAATAAAGAAAGAAAAGCCCCTTGCACCGATAAAACCGGAAGAAATACCGTTTGAACTTCCCAAGGGCTGGGCGTGGTGCAGATTTGATGACATTAAAGCGCTGAAAGATAATTCCTTAAAAGCCGGGCCTTTTGGTTCATCGCTAAAGAAAGATAGTTATGTTATCGACGGTTGTTACAAAATCTATGGTCAGGAACAAGTGATTGCAAATGATCCAAATGTTGGTCATTATTATATTGATGAAAAGAAATTTAAAGAATTAAAATCTTGCGAAGTCAAACCTGGTGATATTCTTATTAGCTTAGTTGGTACTATCGGCAAATTGCTAATTCTGCCAGATAATATCAAAAGTGGAATAATAAATCCTCGATTAATAAAGATATCTTTATATCCGAGCATAAATAGAATGTACATTAGTCTGTTATTCAAATCACCGCTCGTGATTAATTCGATAAAATCAATGGCTCATGGTGGATTTATGGATGTTATCAATCTTGGCATGTTAAAAGCGCTCTTATTTCCACTTCCCTCTCTCGCCGAAAAGGCGGCCATTGTCGAGCGTGTTGACAGCCTCCTTGCCATGGTTGGTGAACTGGAAAAACAGGTGACCGAGCGCAAAACCCAGGCGGAAGAACTCATGCAGGCGGTCCTGCGCGAGGCATTCGAGGGGAACAATGGGTAAACGAGGAACGAGAAGTGTCTTTGGAATAGACCTTGAGAATCAAATAAATCCCTGGAGGTATAGTAATGGCAGAGGATAAACCACAACTTGGACATCTTGAAAAGGTTGACTTACGGGGTATTTGGAAAAACGAGTCAGGAGATTTTACACCGTGGCTGGCAAAGGAAGAGAACCTCAAACTCTTAAGCGATACCATCGGGATTGATCTTGAACTGCATGCCCAGGAAAAGGCGGTGGGGCCTTATTCGGCGGATATATTATGCAAGGACACGGCTACAGGCGCATGGGTGCTTATTGAGAATCAGCTTGAAAGGACAGACCATACACATCTTGGGCAACTCATTACCTATTCCGCGGGACTTGACGCCGTTACCATCGTATGGATTGCTGCCGCGATTACCGATGAACATAGAGCCGCCCTCGATTGGCTGAATTCTATTACCGACGATGGATTCAATTTTTTCGGTATCGAAATAGAGCTCTGGAAAATCGGGGATTCTCCCATAGCTCCAAAATTCAATATCGTTTCTCAGCCGAACGATTGGTCCAAAACCCTCAAGCAGTCAAGAAATATGGGGACCGGGGAGTTATCGGAAACAAAAAAGATGCAATTCGAATACTGGACTCAGTTTAATCAGTACATGACCAATTCGAAAAGCAAGGTCAAATGCCAGAAACCGATGCCCCAGCACTGGATGAATCACAGCATTGGCCGAAGCGGGTTTCATATGAGTTCCATATTCTCGGGGTATGACAGCGAAACAAATAAATATGGCGGTGAAATACGGGTCGAACTGGCTGTTATTGATGCCCAGAAATACTATGGATACATAGAAGCCCAAAAGGATGAAATTGAGAAGGAACTTGGATTCCCTCTGGTCTGGAGTACGCAGGAGGGTACAAAATCCCGCAAAATATATGCAAAGAAGAATGTTAATACCTCTGATATAAAAGATTGGATAAATCAGCATAAATGGCTAAAGGATAATCTGGAGGCATTCTATAAGGTATTTGCACCAAGGATAAAGGCACTGCCTAAATAAGTTGTGTAGGCAAAGATGAAATACCCCTTTTTTCGTGGAAGCAGGTGGACCGATACTGATCGATTTATTGAACATAAGGAGCAGGAAACCGAAAGGTGACGACAACGATGAATAACCCAAACCTCTATATCATTGCCGGAGCGAACGGTTCCGGCAAGACAACCTTTGTCCGGAAATTCTTGCCCTATTATACCGACTGCCTCAATTTTGTGAATACCGATCTCATTGCCTCCGGCCTTTCGCCTTTTTCTCCAGACAGTCTTGCAATAAAAGCTGGAAAGATCATGCTTGATCAGATTCGGGATTTTGCGAACAAAGGCCAGGATTTTGCCTTTGAGACAACACTGGCTGGAAAAACCTACATCGGACTTTTGAAAGATATGAAGAACAAAGGTTATCAGATTCACCTTTTCTTTCTCTGGGTGCACGATGTTGACCTTGCGCTGCGGAGAATAGCCGACCGTGTAAGAATGGGAGGACATGATGTACCGGCAGAATCAGTGCGAAGGAGATTCGAGAAGGGTTTGCACAATCTTTTCCATGTATATCGGCCACTCCTCGATTCCTTGATAATGTTTGACAATTCTACCGATGAACCTCGTATCATCGCTCATGAGAAAAATGGTATACTGACGGTCATAAATGATAGCACGCTTAGGACTATTATGGCTTTGGCGGAGGTAAAATGAAAAAGGAAACAAGACAGAAGAAAGGCGTAAAAAACCTGCCTCTTGAGATAAAAGCGGAAATGGCGTTGAAGGAAGCCGTTGCCGAGGTTATGGCTGAGCATAAACGGCGTGGCTATCCCATAGCTGTATGGCGTGACAATAAAGCGGTATGGATAACTCCTGAGGAGATCGTGGTTCCTCACATACAAGAAGAAGTCATCCTGGCAGGCGAAGTTCATGATTGTGGTGAAAATTCATCTTACCTGGAAGAGAAAAAGCCAAAAGGGCCATCCGCTTAAGAAGACATTATTTCATGTGGTGCACTTGCGAGTAGAATCTACCTATTGCCCCATCAACTGCTTCAGAACCTGTTCGAGTCTTTTGAGCTGTTCGCCGTAGCCTGCCCAGTCCCCCTGTTTCTGGAGCGCCTTTGCCTTATCGAAGAGCTGCATAGCCTCCTTTGCGAGGTCCTGAAAAGAGGCCTTCCTGGTTGTCGCAGGTGTCTCGGCTGTTAGAGCAGCCCTGCGGCTCCCGAAGAGTGCAGCAAGGCATTGCTCGAGGTTTTCCTCCATGACAACGTTGTTCTCGTATGCCATGACGACCCTCCGCATTTCCGGCAATCCACCTTTGTCCTCCGCAGCCAGGTATAGGGGCTGGATGTAAAGAAGCGATTTCTCGATGGGGATTATCTGGAGGCTCCCCCTTATTACCCGAGAACCGCGCTGGCCCCAGAGGGTGAGCTGCTGGGAAATGTATGAATCCTGGTCGATCCTCGCATCGACCTGTCTTGGTCCGAAGATAAGCCTGTCCCTGGGGAAGGTGAAGACGATGAGCCTTCCGTAGTTCGGGTCATCACATCGTGCTGCAAACCAGGCAGCAAGATTGTCCCTCTTTGACGGTGTATAAGGCGCCAACAGAACGTACTCCTCCCTTTTTTCCTCAGGCAGCTTCATAATCAGGTAATAGGGATCCATGGCCTTGTCGCCGTGGACAGGTATCTCCCAGAGATCTTCCTTGTTATAGAACACCTTGGCATCGTTCATGTGATATGTGGCATAGAAAGAAGTCTGAACCTTGAAGAAATCCCGTGGGTACCTTACGTGCCCCTTCAAATCTCCCGGCATTTCCTGAATAGGCTTGAACAGCTCCTGAAAAATCTTTTTGTACACCTTTGCTATTGCATCCTCAGGATCGCTGAGATAGAAGGTTACCTTGCCGTCATAGGCATCGACGATTACCTTAACGGAGTTCCTCATGTAGTTTACCCCGGTTTTGAGGGGCTTTGAATAGGGTAGTGTAGTTGATACGGTATAGGCGTCAATGATCCAGTAAAGCTTGCCGTCATTCAGAGTGACGATGTAAGGGTCTGAATCATAATAGAGAAAGGGGGCAATCCTTTGGACTCTCTGAACAATGTTCCTGTTAAAAAGGATCCTGCTTTCGTCTTTGATTTCATTGGAGAGAAGTATCTTTGCCGTCCGGAAGTGGGCCGCGAATAGCGATCTCTTTGCCAATGAGTCGAGGCACACACCACCCGATCCCTTGTATGAAGTGTATACATTGCCTTCGGACGTGGGATAACTGAATTCAGGGACCTTCGTATTCACGATGACATAATCATTGGTGAGCTCGCCGTAGTAAAGCTCCGGTGTGGTGATTTTCACATTGACCGCTGAGACGGGCGGGATGTCTTTGACAATAAATTCCGGCAGGCCTTCCTTGGAGATCCTGCTCACATGGCCCATGACAATACCATTACCGTGGGTAAAAACAAGCTTTTCATTAATCCACGATTTGCTGGGAAGGTCGTCGTAGGAGAGCTCTCTCGCGGAGAGCATGACCTGTCTGTACTCCCCGCCGATGGTGTAGCGATCATTGTCGACACCGTTGAAACGATAATACGTCCTGATCTGCTGGAGCTGGCTGTATGTCTTCAGGAGAGGCGATTCATCCCACAGCCTGATGTTCTTGATCGTTGCGTCATTCTTCCTGATATCGTTTGCCGTGAGATTGAACGATACGTCAAAGGGCACAACCTGAACCTTCTGAAGGTTGTATCCGTATCTTGTGAGCATGATATGGTGCTTGATAAAGGGTTCTTCAAGGGCCAGCTCACTGGGGGCAACTTTGAAATTCTGGAGAAGTGCAGGATAGATGCCTACCCCAAGGGCATAGATGACAAAAAGGCCGATCACCGGGTAAAGGGCAACCTTCCATCTTTCTTTCCAGAAGCCCACGACAAAGATAATACCCACTATAACCGTTAAAGGTACGAGGGCCCCCAGTACAGGGAGCTTCCCGTATATGTCGGAGTATCCTGCGCCGGTAATAACACTGTGAGTGGAGTAGAGCGTTTCGAACCTGTCAAGATAGAACCCGAAGGCCAGCTTCACAAAGAAAAGGAGCATGAGGAGAGCGAGATGTATCTTCACCTGCTTCACGGCCGATGTGGTGTTGCCGAACAACATGATCCCGCCTCGCATCACATATAATGCAACCACGAGGAGAATGGTGAAGAAAAGGAGAAAACCTACATACCCGCTCAGGGATTCATACAGGGGAAGCTTGAAGAGGTAAAAACCGATGTCGTGATTGAAGATGGGGTCCATTGTTCCCGTATTGACACGATTGAGGAATACAAGAACCAATCCCCAAAGGGAGCTGCCCCAGAGGCCGCTCATGACCCCTCCGAAAAGGGCGGCGAGCAGGCCGAGGGGTTTCAATACCCTGATAAACCTGTTCGGATCGAGGGCTATTCTCATGCGGCTCATGAAAATGATGTCAACCGGTGGTATCTTGGCACTGCAGGCAAGCAGGACGTTGATAGCAGCAAAGGCGAAGAAGAAGATGCCGAACGTAAGGCCTGTGAAGACCTCGGCAGATATAACCTTCGTGAAGACCTTTTCAAAGCCAACTTCACGAAAAAAGAGCCAATCCACGTAGACCCCGGTCGCCTTTGATGCAATGTAAAAAAGAACGATTAGAAGAATCACGAAGAATAATCGACCAAACTTCTGTGTCATGCCTTACCCCTTTTCCGCGTTTAACTATGCGGTGTATGTAATGTTTTTATGTAGACTAAAAAGTATCCCCACCCCGTTGTTTAAAAGTATTGCTATGCGCATAGCGCTTTACGCAAAGCAAATTCACAAAAAGGGAATGTATGTTTCATTTTCCTCCAATTTACACAAATTTGCAACATATTTTAAAGGGGATATGGGGTCAGATCTTCACAGTCTGTTGCCCAAACCCTTTTTTGTCAAAACCTACCCCATTCGATCCGGAAGGTATTCTCTCTGTTCGCTGGTGCTCCCTTCGGGAACACCTTCCAGACCTAATACAGTTATGGATGGGTTTGGGCAACAGGCTGTTTACTCTTTACAAAGCTCCCCAAAATGAACTATCCCGCGGCTCTGCTGTGGGGTAGTTCATTTTTATGTTGCAAATTCCTTGTAAATATTGAATTATAAAAACAACCTTCACCTGTTAATATTACTAAATTATGGGCATGCTGGATTATCTTAAAATTACTATCCTCTGTGAAAATGTGGTGGGAAACCTGTTTGGTATAGCTGAGCACGGTTTTTCAGCATATATTGAAACAGAGAATGACCGTTATCTCTTTGATACAGGTTCAGGTCTTGGTATCCTCTACAACGCCCAGGTCTTTGAAAAGGATTTGCGTCTTATTAAAGGTATTTTTAAGTCACGGGCATTATGACCACACAGGCGGCCTTTCTTTCGTATTAGATGTATCCTCTCCCTTGAATGTGTATGGACATCCTTTGATATTTGAAGAAAAATTCAAAATTGTGAGGGGAGCAGAGGAGGAAAAGAGAGAATTTATCGGTATACCTCAGAGACAGCTTCTACTTGAAACAAAAGGAGCAATGTTTCAGTTTAAAAGGGATTTCCAGGAAATAGCAGAAGGAATTTACCTTACAGGAGAAATCCCGAGGCTCACAGAATTCGAGAAAGGTGACATAAAACTATTCATCAGGAAGGGTGATAGTTTTGTCCATGATGACATTCTTGACGATCAGGCGCTCGTGCTCGAAACTAAAAAAGGCATTGTTGTTCTCCTCGGCTGTGCCCATGCAGGAATAATGAATACGCTGGGATATATCACAAAAAAATTAGGGAGCGATAACATATTTGCAGTGATTGGCGGAACACACTTAGGGTTTCTTGATGAGTATCAGCTTGATAGATCAATACATGGTTTAAAAGAAATGGATGTCAAGATATTAGGCGTTTCGCACTGTACAGGCATACGGGTTGGACAAAGGCTTCTTATGGAATTTGGAGATACATATTTCTATGCATCGGTGGGAAGTTTCTTTGAAATAACGTAGCAAACCGTTGCGTGTTACAGGTTACGGGTTTAGACCCACTCGCAACCCGGAACTCGGAACATTGATTGAGATAAAGGAGGAAAACATGAAGGTAGTATTGGAATCATTGAAAGAAGGGGTGTATACCATCACACTGAACAGGCCTGACAAGAAAAATGCCCTGGACTCCGAGCTGCTCATGGCGCTCTATAATGCATTGCAAAGGGCTGAGGATAAAAACGCTTCGGTCATCATCATCAGAGGTGCTGGAAAGGCTTTCTGTGCCGGTGGTGACCTTCTTGAATTCAAAAATAGTGACGATGCAGGGGCACTGATTGATGGCATGGCTGAAACGCTTCATAAAAGCATAAGAATGATACGTTATACAGGCGCTATTGTTATCGCTGTTTTAGAGGGTGTTACTGTAGGTGCAGGTATCGGCATTGCACTTGCGTGTGACATAACCATTGCCACCAACAATACAATAATGAATATGGGTTATAGAAGGATAGGCCTCACACCGGATGGCGGGGGAAGCATTTTCTTACCAAGGTTAATAGGGGCTAAGAAGTTTAATGAACTATATCTCTTTTCCCGTAACATTCACATGGCTGAAGCAAAAGAACTCGGCCTTGTGAACTTCGTATTCGAGGAAAAAGGGTTAGAGACAGGGCTCAACCAAATTATAAAAAACCTTAAGGCTTTACCAATGGAACCCATCAAGTACTTTAAAACACTCGTGAATAATTCATCATATTTTGGGCTTGACCAGCACCTCGACAAAGAAAGATTCTATGTTTCTGAGCTGGCCGGCAAGAAACAGTTTAAGGATAGGTTAGAAGAGTTCTTCAAAAAGAAGTAAGTAATGAAGAGCCTGTATCTGCTTACGATTTTTGGCTACACAACCCTGCTCTGGTTGACAGGTATCTACGTAGCCAGAAGGTCTAAGTCATCGGATGCGTATCTTGTTGCATCACGAGGCCTTTCTGTCCCTTTCATTTCAGTTCTTATAGCAGGCACATGGATTGGTGGTGTATCTATTGTAGGGATGGCCCAGGGAGCATACATCCATGGTATCAGCGCCCTCTGGTTTCAGGTTGGTATATGGATTGCGATGTGTGCAACATCTCTCCTCCTCGATAAAATCATGAAAGGGAGGAAGACATATTCGATACTCGATGTAGTAGGAAGTTTATATGATAAGAAAACAACCCAATTAGCCGGGATACTGCAGCTTATATTTTCCATATGGGTAGTTACCATGCAAATCGTTGGCGGCGGGGCAATATTATCGGTAATCCTTAAAGGCCAGATTTCTTTTCAAGCAGGCATGCTCCTTACCACAATAGTCTTTACACTTTACAATGTGATGGGTGGTTTCGTTGCAACTGCATACACAAATCTTATCCATATCTGCGCAATATTTCTCGGGATATTCTTAGGCGGCTTATATGTGATTTTCCATACAGACGGTTTATCCCAAATGGTGAATAATACCCACTATTTCCAACCCTTTGGTGATCTCGGTATTTTTCAGGCCTTAAGCTGGGCATACATAAACTTCACCCTCGGCGTACTCGCCCAGCCTGTAATCAATACGGCATCGTCAGCAAAAAGTCTTGAGGAAGGGAAGAGAGGCATCCTGATAGGAAACTTTATCGCCATACCGGTCGTCGTCATGGCTGCCCTCTGTGGTATAGTAGCAAAACGTGTCTTCCCTGATATACCATCCCTTGCAGCCTTGCCGGCACTCCTTAATATTGTCCCTCCCTATATCGCAGTCTTCTTTTTAATCAGCATGTGGGCACCCTTAATGAGTTCAGGTTCGCCTTTTTTAATGGGGGCTACAACCCTTGCTGTGAAAGGCTACATAGCGCCAATATTCAGGATAGAGAATGACAGAACATTGCTTTTTGTGTCAAGGATTACCACCCTTTTCATTGGTTTTGTCTCCTTACTCCTTGGATTCTTTGTAAAGGAGATTTTAAGAGAGGTCACGTGGATTGCAGTATTTTTAAGCGCAATTGTGTATATAGTATTTATTGGATGGATTGGAAACAAAATTGGCAGCCGCTATGCCTTCTCTTCACTTGTCGGGACTGTAATCATCGTCTTCTGCTCCTTTATTTTTGGAACTTACAAGATCATACATCCAATATGGTTAGTGACAATATACGTGTTTTTAGTAATGTTAATAGGGGTTGCTGTAACACGTAAGAAATGATAAAAGTATCATTCAACAGACAAATTCCATGAATTTAAGCAGGGGTTACTCATGCATGAATGGGCTTTAGCAGAGTCAGTTATAGTGACTGCGGTTGATGAGATCAAAAACAACAAACTTAAAAATATCTCCCGAATCCAGGTCAAAGTGGGTGAATTACAACAGATAGACCTGGGAATATTCAGGTTCGCCCTTGAGAACGTCCTTAAATCATACGCACTTGGAATGGATATTGAAAACATAATAGTTGAGACAGACAAAAGCGTATTGAAATGTAAGGTCTGTGGCACTGAGTGGAGCTTCAGTGAAACCCTAAACAGGCTGCAGGACGATGAGACCGAAGCTATCCATTTCATTCCTGAAGTTGCCCACATTTACATGCGATGCCCATCGTGTAAAAGCCCTGACTTTGACATTATAAAGGGACGTGGTGTGTGGATAGACAGTATTGAAGGGGAAACATGATGGACCCCAGATTGGGTATAATCAATAAAAGGTTGGAGAACGTAAAAAGAATCATTGCAGTATCAGGCGGAAAAGGGGGTATTGGTAAAAGTTCAATAGCGTCAATCACAGCGTTATGTTTATCAAAAAAGGGTTATAAGGTGGGCTTGTTAGACCTTGACTTTAGCGGTCCCTCATCACATATCATACTTGGCATTGAAGGGGTGTATCCAGAAGAGGAAAAGGGTATCATTCCGCCAGAAGTTTATGGCATCAGGTTTATGTCAATTATCTATTTTGCTGGTAATAACCCGTCACCACTCCGGGGGAATGATGTCTCTAACGCCATAGTAGAACTCCTTGCCATCACACTGTGGGGTTCTTTGGATGTTCTCATTATGGACATGCCTCCTGGCATAGGAGATGCTATACTCGATGTCATCAGGCTCATCAAAAGGATGGAATTTCTCATTGTAACTACCCAGTCAAAGGTTGCCACAGAGGTCATGAAAAAAGAAGTAAAAATGCTCAAGGAACTCGGTATACCCATTGTCGGTGTTCTTGAAAACATGAGAATTCGAGAACTTTCTTCTGTGGAAAAAGAGATAGAGCATTTCAAGGTTCCCATGTTAGGTGCAATAGATTTCGATACAATATTTGAAGATACAATCGGAGATGTGGATAAAATATTGGAAAGCGGCTTTGCAAAACAACTACAAAAAATAGTCTATAACCAATTCACCTGACTTAAGTGTTAAACGATCAAGCGTGGAAAGATTAAAGATCACTTCCTACGAAAACGGGGAAAAAAGGGCAATACCCGATTGGGTGACAGAAGAGGTCCAGTTTACCCTTGAAGTGAATAAAAAGGCGCTGGCAACTTTTTTTTGTAGCCCCACTGATCTGAAAGAGCTGGCAACCGGTTTTCTCTATACCTCAGGTTTCATAAAAGGTGTATCCTCTGTCAAAAATGTATTGATAGACCATAAAAAGAGTAAAATATCTGTAGAGATTACAACAAAACATCCTCTCGCAGCATCTCGACTAAAGAGATTTCATCCCTCTACTCTCAGGGGTCTTAAAATTCCTTCTGGTTTTGTCATGGAAGGGAGCAAAATTATAGAATTGATGAATAGCTTTCAGGTATGTTCATCAGAGTTTAACAAGACCGGGGGTGTTCATAGTGCCGCTTTATGTGACCGAGAGAAGATAATAATTTTTAAAGACGATGTCGGCAGGCATAATGCCCTCGATAAGGTAATCGGTGAGGCAATCCTGAAAGGAATAGGTTTTGAAGATAAGATTATCCTCACAAGTGGCAGGATTCCGTTAGAAATTCTATTAAAAATCATCCAGTGTAACATCCCGTTGATTGCCTCGTTGAGCGCCCCTACAAATCAAGCTGTAGAATTGGCCAGACAGGTCAATATCACCATCATAGGATTTGTGCGAGGTAAAAAAATGAATATTTACAGCGGTGAAGAAAGAGTATCGGAGTAATTAAAAAAAAGTTAATATTTTCTAAGTATTTTAAATAGTCAAAAACAACAAAAACAGTTGACAGATTAGAACTTGGTATGGCAATTTAATGTGACAATCAAGGTTCATAGCTGAATAAGATTAGCGGGGATAACTCTCAATACAGATAAATGAGCCAATCAATAATATATAAGGTTATGTTCATGTTCCACCATGTCCAGGAGGCCCGGTCTTGGGTTCCGAAAAACTAAAAGAAATCGTCAGCAAAGTACTACCCGAGGTAGATGTTGTAATAGGCTACCGGCAGGGGTTTGATCAATTACATGCAATACCACACTTCATCACTACCCCTGAACATATTGACCAGTTAATATGGAACCCACTCTGTGTGCATAATCTTGCCACTTACCTGCCCTCTCTCAATAAAAAAGCAGCCGTTGTTGTGAAGGGATGTGACAGCAAGGCAATTGTCCAGTATATGCAGGAGGAACTGATAAACAGGGAAAATGTGGTTATTATCGGGATACCCTGCACCGGTGTGATAGATGTGAACAAGGTTTTGCATGCAATCAATTACCGACCTGTGAAAGAGGTAACATTTGAGAATGGTAGCATTCTTATCAGGACTTCAGAAGGTCAAAAGAAACTGCTCTTATCTGATCTCTACCCCGATAAATGCAAAACCTGTCAGTACCCTACACCTCTTGTATATGACCATCTGGTTGGAGAGCCTGTGAAAACGGACAAACCGCCGGAAAGTGTTGATGAAGAAGTCCGTGAATTTGAAAAGAAGTCTATAGCCGAACGGCTGGCATACTGGGAAAAAGAATTTGACCGCTGTATTCGTTGTTATGCCTGCCGAAATGCATGTCCCATGTGTATCTGCCGTGATAAGTGTATCGTTGAAAGCCGTGACCCCCATCTGATGAGCCAAAAACTTACCCCCGGTGAAAAACTGATGTTCCACATGATTCACTCCCTCCATTTAACAGGAAGATGTATTGAATGTGGGGAATGTGATCGTGCATGCCCTATGGGAATCCCTGTGTCCAAATTGAAAAAGATGATTAATCTCGGAATGAAGAACAGATATGGCTATATACCTGGTATCAATCCTGAGGATAAGTCCCCATTACTGGTATTCAGTTTAAAGGGAGAAAACACTGAGGAGCAGAAACCCTGATGGCAACGACAGCTTATCTTCCGAAAGAAAAGATGAAAGATTGGTTAAAAGTTCTCAGTGAAAAACACCAGCTTTTTGTTCCTTGCCTTGAAGATGATGTTGTTTTGTTCCAGCTTTTTAATCCAGAAAAAAACCTGTGTTTTGACCGGCCTGCGAATAGTTCACCAAAAACAATTATCTTTTCCCAGTGTGAACAGCTTTTTTCATTCAATTTCAAAAAAGAACCTGACAACCCACAAAAAACATCAATTGAGTTAAAGGAAAATTTGGAATATCCACCCACAATCATTTTTGGAGCACGGCCCTGTGATGCCAAAGGATTTATGATCATTGACAGTGTCTATATTGAAACCGATATAGCTGATCCCTATTACCGGGGACGGCGAGAAAAGACAACGATTATCACGCTTTCATGTCCTGTACCGTACGTTGGATGTTTCTGCACATCAGTTGGAGGTGGACCTGCCGATAAAGCAGGCTCTGATATCCTTATGACTGAATTAGAAAAAGGTTATTTCTTAGAAGCGTCCACAGAGAAGGGAGAAGCTCTTCTCAGGGAGCCTCTTTTCGAGGATGGGAGTTCATATATTGATGAGGCTGAGAATATCCGGAAGGCTTGTTACACTATGGTAGAAAAGCCTTTCTCCGACGACGAACCTGGTAAAAAACCTCTTCCCCGTTTTCATGAGGATACATTCTGGGAACAGGAAGGGAATAGATGTATCAGTTGCGGGGCTTGTACATATCTCTGTCCCACATGTTATTGTTTCAATATCACAGATGAGCAAACAGCAAATACCGGTGAACGGATTCGCACCTGGGATGCATGTATGTTCCATCATTTTACCCTCGAGGCAAGCGGCCACAATCCGAGGCCTGCTAAATATGGCAGGCTGAAAAACAGGGTAGGACACAAGTTCCTCTATTATCCTGAAAAGTATAATGGTGTTATAGCCTGCTCTGGTTGTGGACGATGTATCAGGTACTGTCCGGTATCCATCAGCATCAGTAACGTTGTGGCCTCTCTTAAAGACAATATGCGGGAGAGCGTAGATGACAAACATTAAGAATCCTTATCTGCCTGACATTGCTACCGTTACCAGGATAATAGATGAGACACCAACTATCAAATCTTATCAAGTCATATTTAACGACCAGGAAACAATGAAAAACTTTTCCTTTCAGCCTGGACAGGTAGGCCAACTCTCTGTTTTTGGGGTGGGAGAAGCCACCTTCGTGATCAATTCCCCACCAACCCGAATGGAGTATCTCCAGTTCAGTGTAATGAAGGTCGGGGAAGTCACAAAAGCTATCCATGAACTCTCTGTTGGAGATCAGATTGGCGTAAGAGCACCACTGGGAAACTGGTTTCCCTACGAAGAAATGAAAGGGAAAAAAATCCTTTTTATCGGGGGAGGTATTGGATTGGCCCCCCTAAGAACACTTATTCTCTACATGTTAGATAATCGTCCTGATTATGGAGATATCACTATCATATACGGTGCAAGGACTCCCATTGATCTTTGCTATAAAGATGACCTGAAAGAGTGGGAATCGCATAGTGATGTGGAGTTGATTCTTACTGTGGATACAGAATTCCCAGGGTGGGATAAGCGTGTAGGTTTTGTTCCTACTGTTCTCAACGAAGTAGCGCCATCCCCTGAAAATACAATCGCCATCACGTGTGGCCCCCCTATTATGATTAAATATGTCCTGCAAGGGTTGGCTCGATTAAATTTTAAAGATGACCGTATAATTACTACACTGGAAAAACGGATGAAATGCGGCATTGGGCTCTGTGGACGTTGCAATATTGGAAGCATGTATGTGTGTAAAGACGGCCCTGTTTTTTCTCTGGCACAACTCAGGGAATATCCATCCGAAATTTAAAGAGCCTCTTTATTGGATTGTTTTGATTTTATTGACAACTACTGAATTATACGGATAAGGTATTATAAATTACAAAATATACCGTATAAATAATTGACATGCTCATGTAAATCTTTTACAATAAGCAGTCATTGTACATTGTTTCACATTAGAATAATAAAGGTAACATACCGCTATAAAGGAGGTAAGCAATATGTGGCAACTGAGGGCTGACGAACAGGCGAGTGCAGAGGCAGCAGTCAAGCAGACTCTACCCCCCTGCCAGGTAAGATGTCCGATTAAAGAGGCAATTCAAAGATCAAACGTGATGATCTCTCTTCTCCCCAACGATCCGG
The DNA here is from genome assembly GCA_903822335.1 of uncultured delta proteobacterium. Lineage (GTDB taxonomy): Bacteria > Desulfobacterota > Syntrophorhabdia > Syntrophorhabdales > Syntrophorhabdaceae > CAIJOT01. The sequence goes on along the minus strand of CAIJOT010000257.1, from coordinate 23,736 downwards.
AAAAGGCTCGCGACGGGGTGATTCAGATTGGAGACTTTCTGTACGACAGAAACCCCTTCTTCACAGTCTGTGGTTATATCTGCGGTATCTGCGAACGGGAATGTAACTACAAAAACAAGGGTGGTTCTGTTAAGAGAAGGCTTTTGAAGCAATTTCTCTCTGATATGTATACACCGTACCTGAATGAGAAGAAACCCCTGGATGTCAAAAAAGATAAAGGACCAGTGGCTATTCTCGGCGGCGGACCTGGCGGATTGTTTTGCGCCTGGGAGTTGAGCAAGAAGGGGTACGACGTGACGATTTTTGACAACAATCCAAAACTTGGCGGTGCGGTCAGGTATATCCCTAAATACCGTTTACCTGAAAAGGTGCTGGATACTGCTGTTGACAACCTTATCCGCCTCGGAGGGATTAAAATCAAGAAAAAGGTGAAAGTAAATGGTGGTGATCCTATCTCACAGTTAAAAGATCAAGGTTTTAAAGCCTTCTTTATTGCCACTGGTACTCCTTATCCCCGTGCCCTCACCTTAGGCATAAAACCGGTAGACTGGCATGGATTAGAGAATGTTATGTATGGTCTCACTTTGCTTGATGAAGTGGCAAAAAACAATATTCCTCCTGATTATTATAAAGACAAAAACGTGATTGTCGTCGGTGGTGGTAATGTTGCCTTCGATGCTGCAAGGACAGCGGCCAGGTTGGGCGGAAAAGCAACTATCGTATGCCTTGAGACATGGGATAAGTCCTCTAAGGATGGCATTCCTGCCGACCTCGAAGAGATAGAGGGTGCCCACCAGGAAGGTATACGGATTGTCTATTCGAGAGGTGTAAGAAGTGTCATTGGGAAAAAAGACAAATTCGAAAAGATAGACTGCCCCAAGTGTACAAGCGTTTTTGATGAAAAGGGATTTAATCCCAAATTTGACACCTCCGATTGTATAGAGATAGAGGGGGATGTCCTTCTCATCACCATCGGGCAGATGATGGATAGATCATTGCTACAGAACACAGGACTTTTTGACGAAAGCGGGAGGCTCGCGGTAAACCCCCTGACCCTTCAGAGTCAAAAAAGAAAGGATGTATTTCTCGGCGGAGACGTGAGGAGAATTGGATTCATGGTAGACGCCATGGCAGAAGGAAGGCAGGCTGCAGATTCAATCGATAAATATTTGAGGGGTGTAAGTACGGCCCGGTGGTTAGTTACATATGAAGGCAGCAAGCCACCTCTAAGAGATGTCTTCAAACCTGAACCTGCCCCGAAATGGACGCCTCCTGATAAGAGAATGAACTTTGAACCTTTTGAAATAGGATTCACCCTCGATGAGGCCATAAAAGAGGCAAGAAGGTGCCTTGAATGCGGACCATGCATCTCATGTAAGGCATGTGTAGCAACTGGTATCCAGCCTGAACTTCCCACTGTAAAAGTAGATGAAACCCTTTGCAGCGGTTGCGGCATGTGCGTAGCAGCATGTAACTACAGCACAGCACACCTCGCAGACATGCCTATACTTTTTGATGGAAGAGAGGTAGGTGTGAAACGTGTTTCTTACACAGACCCCTTGTTGTGTAAAGCCTGCGGTATGTGTGTTTCTGCGTGTCCATCAGGTGCAAGAGAGCTTGTCCCAGACCTCTCTGCAACGGAAAAACATAAAATTACCGACACACCAGGTATTGTCTGCTTTGCCTGTAAATTTGGATGGGGATATGCTGCTGGCAATGGAACGTTTAAAAATATAAAAAGCATGGTGCCTGTCGTCTGTATAGGAAAGGTTGATGCAACGGACATACTTGAATCCTTCAAGAAAGGCAGTGATGGTGTCATGCTCCTTGGATGCGGTGAGGGAGACTGCCATTTTCAGGATGGGAATCAGGAAGCAAGAAAAAGAATGTATCTTATCCATAAAATATTGGAGTCTTTTGGAATCGAAAAAGAGAGGCTGGAAGTGGTAACCTCTATTGATCCACAAGGAGAAAAGATTCAAGGAATCATTAACGGTTTTATGGATAGATTAAAAGGTCTCGGACCAATAAAGAGACAGGAGGTTACACATGGCAGATAAACCAAAAGTAGCGATATGTTGGTTTGGCGGATGCGGGGGGTGTGATGAGGCTGTTGTTGACCTGAATGAGGATATTTTAAAGGTAACCAATGCCTTTGACATAATCCTCTGGCCTGTGGCGCTTGACTTTAAATACCACCACATTGAGGCAATGAAAGACAAAGAAATTACATTGAGTATTATCAACGGTTCCGTGAGGAATTCTGAACACGAGGAGCTTGCACACCTGTTACGAAAGAAATCGGAGCTCGTGCTGGCATTCGGTGCCTGCGCCTGCTTCGGAGGGACACCTGGCATGGCCAACCTTACAACGAAAAAAGATATTTTTCAGTGGGTCTACGGCGACGCTCCAACAGTTGTCAATCCGGAACACAATGTGCCACAAACCATAACTATGAAGAACGGGAATAGCTTAACGCTTCCTGAGTTCTACAATCAGGTTTTCCCATTAAACAATATAATTGATGTGGATTATTACCTGCCTGGGTGTCCACCACCACCGGATCTTATTTTTGAGGTTGCCCGGGCAGCGATAGCAGGGGATTTACCACCTAAAGGTTCAACATTGGCACCTGATACAGCACTCTGTGACGTATGTGCCAGAAATAAAACAAAACCGGAAAGATTAGCGATTACAGAAATCAAACGAATCCATGAGATAGAAGCTGACCCTGAGAAATGTTTCCTTGCACAGGGTGTTGTATGTCTCGGACCGGCAACGAGAAGGGGTTGCGGAGAGGTATGTATCAATATCAATCTCCCGTGCCGGGGTTGCTTTGGGCCTGTGGAGGGCGTTGCTGACATGGGTGCAAAATATCTATCAGCCCTTGCATCCTTGATCGCTGCAGAGACAGAGGATGGAAGGAAAAAAATTGCGGACGAATTAGATGACCCTGTAGGTTACTTTTATCGGTTTACCACTGCATCTTCTCTCTTGAGAAAAAGACGAGAAGCATCAAAAAAAGCATGAGGTGCAAAGATGGGCAAGAAGATAACAATTAATCCTGTAACAAGATTGGAAGGGCATGGAAAGATAGATATCTTTCTTAATGACAATGGTGATGTTGAGGATGCATATTTTCAGGTAACAGAGTTGAGAGGGTTTGAAAAGTTCTGTATTGGCAGACCCGCTGAGGAGATGCCAAGAATAGTGCCAAATATATGTGGAGTCTGTCCAACTCCTCATAACATGGCGTCTACAAAGGCACTCGATCATATTTACGGCGTTGCCCCAACTCCCACGGCAAAGTTGGTGAGGAAGCTTCAATACAATGCCAACTATATTGAGGACCATTATATCCACTTCTTTTTCCTTGGCGGTCCCGATTTTGTAGTAGGACCTGATGCCAATCCGGCAGAGAGAAACATCCTTGGTGTCATCAACAAGGTAGGTCTTGATATCGCAAAAAAGGTCATTGATGTGAGAAAAAGGACCAGAGATATCATAAGGCTGATTGCCAGTAAACCAGCCCACCCTGAAGGAGGCTTGCCTGGTGGTGTTCCCCGCGGCATAAAGGAAGAAGAGCGAAAACCCATCATTGAAACTGCCAATCTATGCGTTGAATTCGCACAATTTGCGCTCCAGCTTTTTAAAGATGCGGTGCTGGGAAACAAGACTTACCTCGATTTAATTTTAGGTGAACCATATAATTTGAAGACTTACTACATGGCGATTGTGGATGAATATAACAAGCAAAACTACTATGAAGGTATGATAAGGGTAATAGACCCTAATGGAAAAGAAGTCGCATTCTTCCACCCCCGTGATTACATAGACTATATCGGCGAGTGGATTGAGCCATGGACGTATATTCGGTTAACATATTTAAGGAAATTAGGGTGGAAAGGGCTTATTGAGGGCGACGATACGTCCCTCTACCGTGTAGGTCCTCTCGCAAGGTTCAATGTTGCAGACGGGATGGCTACACCTCTGGCACAAAAAGAATATGAATACATGGCGTCCGTCGTTGGTAAACCAGCGCACCATACCCTCGCTTACCACTGGGCGCGATTAATTGAGGCATTGCAGGCTGCTGAGGACATGCAAAAAATTGCCAACGATCCATTGCTCACGAGTAAAGACATAAGGAATATGAACTTCCAGTTCACCGGCAAAGGTATCGGGTGTGTCGAGGCATGCAGGGGAGTTTTAATACACGATTACGAGACTGACGACAGAGGTTTGATTAGCAAAGTCAACCTCATTGTCGCTACACAGCATAATGCCGCTCCTATCTCCCTCTCGGTGAAGAAGGCAGCACAGGCCTTCATCAAGGGCGGGGAAGTAAAAGAAGGCATGTTGAACATGGCAGAGATGGCGTTCCGTGCATACGACCCATGTCTTGGCTGTGCAACCCATACACTCCCAGGAAAGATGCCGTTGGTTATTAACATCCATGACTATACAGGGAACGTGATTAAGACCATAAGCAGAGGAGCGTAAATTTATGTAAGGGTTCTGGGATTCGAGGATTCAAGGATTCGAGTGAAAAACTTTATAAAAAAGCACCACTTGACCCCTCGACCCCTTGAACCCTATAAACTTTCAGACAAAACGCAAACTAACAGAATGGATAATCGGACATTAATCATCGGGCTTGGAAATACCATCCTCAGTGATGACGGTGCGGGCATTCTGGTGGCACGGGAGATTAAAAATAGGTGCCAGGGGCTGCCGAACTTAGACGTTGTTGAAGCAAGCCTGGGTGGTATCGGGTTACTCGATTTGATGGCAGGATATGAAAGAGTCATTATAGTAGACTCTATTAAGACAGATGAAAGCAATCCTGGTGAGATTTATAGGTTAAGTGTAGAAGATTTAGGAGATACCTCCTCGTACCCATGCGGTCCCCATTTCCTTGATGTACGAACAGCAATCGAATTGGGGAAAACATTAGGATACACAATGCCTGAAACAATAGACATTTTCGCAATCTCAATCAAAGACAACACAACCTTCAGCGAAACCTTAACCCCTGAAGTCGAAAAATCCATCCCTGAACTTGTAACTGTAATTATTGAAGACTGTGGTTTAACAAAATGAACTACCCCGCAGCAGGGCTGCAGGGAATAATCAAGTTCAATTCATTGCGGATTTGTTTTCACTTGAACCCCTGGCCAAGAACTGCAACAACGCCTTAGCAGGGCAGGCCTCGACCCCTTGAACCCTTTTTCCGGTTACGAGATACGAACAAGCAAATTGACAATCAGTGCCAAAACAAATACAGCTATGGATGGGTTTGGGCAACAAGCCGCCAAGGGCTGATCCCTATTCCTCTATCTCTACCCTCACCATTTGATCCCCTTGCCGGATTACCATCACTACAGCCTGCCCTTCTATCACTTTGCCGAATACCGTGTGTTTGCCATCAAGGTGCGGTTGTGGTGAGTACGTGATAAAAAATTGGCTCCCGTTTGTATTGGCTCCTGAATTCGCCATAGAGATCGCGCCTGTTTCATGCATAAGCGGGTTCCCTTCGAATTCATCGTCAAAACGATATCCGGGGCTTCCCCTGCCGGTACCGGTAGGATCACCTCCCTGAATCATAAAGTCTTCGATGACCCTGTGGAATGTTACTCCGTCATAGAAACCTTCCCGCGCAAGAAAGACGAAATTGTTTACAGTTTTTGGTGCGGAGAATATAATTCCAGCTTAATAGTGCCTTTTGCGGTCACTATTGAGGCCACGTAATGCTTCTGCATATCAATCTGTATTGATGGCGGGTTATTCCACTGTTTTATTGCCATAGATGATTCCTCCTTGTCTCATAGTTACTGCATATCAAAAAATCAAATTTACGTTCCATCTTCTAACACCTCATATCAGCCGCCGTTGCAAGCGGTTAGCTGGATAGTCTTGTTAAATGTTGGTCTATTTATTCTTTTGTTGTTGATATAAGGGGCGGAGACAATGTCACAATGAGATTAGGCGCTCCTGAAAACAGGATTTTGTCCTGACGCCCCGGTAAAATAATCTCTAAACCGGTACTTGGACTGGTGATCATTGCTCCACCCGATTACATGATTTCATGTTTCTGATTATTTGTCAAAAGAAATCTCATCAGCGCCCTATGTTTCGTTATGATATGGATATAGGGTCACCCGTAAACGGTTGTTTGAGCAACAGGCTGTAAAGATGCGAGCCTAATTCCCTCGTCCTTCAATAACATGGCTAAAAAATTCCTTGACAAGTTCCTGAAATAACAGGAAGATTGAATGTATGGTGGTGGTGGGGATAATGAAAAATGCTACAATGAAAGGTCTGATCGCATTTGATTTTGGGAGCTTTGTAAAGAGTAAAGATATCCCCATATCCCCCTGAATAGGGACAAGATGAGCGACAAACCGGTATTCACCAAGTACCTTAAAGAGCTTTCCGCAGTGGCCCTGCAAGGCGACGCGAGGGAGGAAAGCTTCTACCCGACACTTGCCGAAATGCTGGCGTCTATAGCCAAGGAAACCGGGCGGGCGCATGTGCGCGTCACTACTCTTCCAAAGCCCACCGATGCCGGGAACCCCGATTTTCGTCTGTGGAATGGCACGGACCGCATCATCGGCTATGTCGAAGCCAAGAAGCCGATGGAAGATCGGCTGGACGTTATCGAGGAGTCCGAACAACTCAGGCGCTATCGCTCCACGTTCCCCAACCTCATTCTGACCAACTTCCTTGAGTTCCGGCTGTACCGGAACGGCGAGCGCGTGGAGACGGTCCTTGCCGCTCGGCCTTTGATTCTTAACCGGTTGCACACGATGCCGCCGTTGGAAAAGCCGGACGAACTGCATGCCCTCCTTGACCGATTTCTCGGTTTCTCGCTGCCCAAGGCGTTCACGGCTGAATCTCTCGCCATCGAACTGGCCAAACGCACTCGATTCCTGCGGGATGTCGTCGCTCAGCAGCTTGAGCAGGAAAAGGACACACCGGGCATGCTTGCCGGGTTCTTTGAAGCCTTCCAGACCTACCTCATCGGCACGCTGACACCGGAGGACTTCGCCGACCTCTTCGCCCAGACGATAACGTATGGCCTCTTTGCCGCCCGGACCCGGGCTGGGGATGGATTCAGCCGCCGTGCCTCGTTCGACAACATCCCTCACACCATTGGTGTCCTGCGCGACATCTTCCGCTTCATCTCGCTCGGCGATCTACCCGAGCAACTCGCCTGGTGCGTAGACGACATCGCCGAAGTTCTGGCCGTGGCCGACGCGCCCGGCATCCTCGACCGCTACTACCACGAAGGCAAGGGCAGCGATCCCATCGTTCACTTTTACGAGACCTTCCTCGCGCAATACGACCCCACCGAGCGCGAGCGCCGCGGCGTTTACTACACGCCCGAACCGGTGGTCGGCTACATCGTGCGTTCGCTACACGGCCTCCTCAAGACCGATTTCGGCAAACGCGATGGATTGGCTTCTGACGGCGTGACACTTCTCGACCCGGCGGCGGGTACCATGACCTTCGTCGCCCGCGCCGCGCAGCAGGCCGTCGCGGAGTTCGAGGCCAAGTACGGCAGCGGTGGGCGCGAGGACTTCATCCGGCGGCACATCCTGAAGAACTTCTACGCCTTCGAGTTGATGATGGCCCCCTACGCCGTGGGCCACCTCAAAATGGGCTTTTTCTTGGAAGAACTCGGGCACCGTCTGACGGACGAGGAGCGTATCCCCTTCTACCTCACGAACACGCTCGACAACGAGGAACTTGAACAAAGCCGCCTGCCAGGCTTCTCCGCCCTGGCCGAGGAATCCCTACTTGCCGGCACCGTCAAGAAGCAAACCCCCATTCTTGTGATTCTCGGCAATCCGCCGTATTCCGGTATCTCATCCAACATGGGGGAGTGGATCACCGGTTTGATCGAGGACTACAAATATGTGGATGGAAAGCACTTCGGTGAGAAGAAGCACTGGCTCCAGGACGACTACGTGAAGTTTCTGCGGTTCGCCCAATGGAAAATCGAGCAGGCCGGACGCGGCGTCATGGGCATGATCACCAACCACGGCTATCTCGACAACCCGACGTTCCGAGGCATGCGCCAGAGCCTAATGCGCACTTTCGACGAGATTTACATCCTCGACCTGCACGGCAACTCGCTCAAGAAAGAGACCTGCCCCGACGGGAGCCCCGACAAGAACGTCTTCGACATCCGGCAGGGCGTGGCCATTGCTTTCTTTGTCAAGCGCGGCGGCGAAAGGAAGGCCGATGCGGTTGTCCGGCATGCTGAACTTTGGGGTCCGAGGGAGGTGAAGTACGACTGGCTGAATGCCCAAGATCTAAAGCACACCGATTGGGCGGAATTGAAGCCCGAGTCTTCATCATTCTATTTCTTTGTCCCACGAAATGAGGAGCACACGGGGCAGTATCGAACGTTTACACGCATCACTGAAGTCTTCCCCGTCAACGTCACTGGGATCGTGACTGCACGGGATCGTTTTGTGCTCGATTTCGACCGGGATGCCCTTCTGCGGCGTATCGGCCAATTCCGGGATCGAAGTTTATCTGACGAATTCATCCGCCAGGCATATGGTCTGAAGGACACTCGCGGATGGAAACTCTCGCAAAGGCGAAGAGACCTGGCCGAGATGGAGAACTGGCGTGATCATGTCGTGACCTGCCTTTATCGCCCTTTCGATACGCGAGTTCTCTACTACCATCCTTACATGGTCGATTGGGGTCGCCCCGAGGTCATGCGCCACATGCTTGCCGGAGAGAATCTGGCGCTGATTGCCCCAAAACAGCACAAAGAAGAGTTCGGTGCTATGGCGACGCAGACGATAGGCGCGCACAAGTCAGTTGCCGCTTACGACATCAATTACTACTTTCCCCTCTACCTCTATCCCACCGCCGACCGCGCCGATCTCTTCTCCCACCACGAGCCATCGGAACGCCGGTCGAACCTGAATCCGACAGTGGTCTCAGCATTGACGCAGTCATACGGTAAAGAGCCGACGCCGGAAGAGATTTTCCACTACGTCTACGCGGTGTTGTACGCGCCCGTGTATCGGGAGAAGTACGCCGCGTTCCTACGGATGGATTTCCCGCGCGTGCCGTTCACGGCGGACGCGAAGTTGTTCCGGGAACTCGCCGACCTGGGCTCAAGGTTGACCGCCCTGCATCTGCTCACTTCCCCAGAACTCGACCCGCCCACCTGCCGGTTCGAGGGCGAGGGCGATAGCCGCATCGGCAAGGGAAGGAAGGCCGGGTTCCGCTACGAGCCGGGTGAACAGCGTGTGTACATCAACGCAACCCAATACTTCGCGCCCGTGCGCGAAGCCGTGTGGAACTATCAGGTAGGCGGCTACCAGGTCTGTGAGAAGTGGCTCAAAGACCGTCAGGAACGTCGCCTTGAGCTTGACGACATCCGCACCTATTGCCGCATTGTTACAGCGCTTGGACGCACCCTCGCCATCCAGACCGAAATTGACGTCCTGTATCCTGGCATTGAGAAGAATGTCGTGGCCATACCCGGAAACACGTCAAAAGTGGACTCAGGAAGCCCAACAATCGGATCCACGCGACATCGAACCCGCCGCACGTGACTCGTGACGTTGGGCTTATCCTTTTTATTCCAAGGTGCTAATCGATGAGAGATAAGAATGTGAGCAATATCATTGCGCCTGTAGCTGAAAAAATGAACCTGCCGTACTGGTGGGTTGAAGCAATTGCGATAGAGTACACAGCATGCCGTGAATTTGCCACTCGCGATGAAATTTGGACGTTCAACTTCGATAAGCTTACTGAAAGCGATCTTATAAAGGCGTTAAAGGCTCATCATGTGGTGGTTTATTTCCCATTGGTTCATAATGTTCGCACTTCTGTTTTTTCGGCTAGGGTATTCGAAGGTATGTTTAGCAGAGTTCCCGCAGACCTTTGTGCTGAACAGGATGACCTCATACCTGAAGGTTTGGTATCGGATTATCATTTTCCGTGGCAGCTAAATCCCCTTGATATATGGGACACAAAGCTAAGTATATTTGATCATTTCCAAGTTTATGACGATGGCAAATTTTGGCAATGGCGCTTTGCAAAATTCGTAGGTGTCGAGGGATGTCATTATGGAAGAACTGTGTCAGATGAGATTGATCTGGAAGCTTTTGACTTGGTGCATGATAAACTAGCTGCTCTCCGCAATCCCGTAATAAAACCCGGCGAATCTGGACATGCTGAATTCAAAATGAAAGTTGAGGATTTCTATCGTTGGTTAGATGATCTCAGAAGTCCAATATTATCAGCGTTACAAGAACTTCATTTTAAAAAGCGTCATTCTCGCTCATCATACCCGAAAGTAACCAATTGCGAACCACCGCTTTTATCACGTTTTGAATCATTCACTATTCGTGATGGCAGTTTTCACACTAGGTTTTTTGCGGAAGCAATATTTTTTCGAGGTTGCCGCCAGCATGCCATAAAAGCTGAGGAGTTAGCACAAGATGAGCGACCCTCTGTTATGAAGCTGGATGAAGTTTATCAAGAACGAGCGAATGCAATAGTCTTGGGAGCAGCATGTCTTGAGGCTTTTATCAATCATCATGGGTATGATACCTTCCCGAAATCTTGGGAAAAAAAGAAATTGTCATTAGTGAACAAGTGGCAAAAATATTTTGCACTAAGCGGAAAGGGAGACACATTCAATAGTAGCAAAGAAACATATCATTCACTTTCTCAACTCATGAAGAGCCGCAATTTAATTATGCATTCAAAGGGCTTTCCTACGAAGGTGACTCAAAACGAGACCGAGACCATCACATATACCGAACATGATATGCCAAGAAAGTTTGTCCATGAACTGCCAAATCGAATTGAAGGTTTGATACGAGAGCTATGCGAAGCCACTGATTTGTCAATTCCTGTTTGGCTTACACCTATGCCAAACCTCGGATGGATGTAAGAACGGAAATTAGGGTCAGGTCTTGAATTATCAGTTTTTCTAACCCATTCTTTCCCCTGTTTCCTTTATTTTCCTGCTATTTCAATAGGTTATCAAGGGATAGTATAAGTAACGCCTGTTCTGTTATCTCCCCTTTATCTTCCCTTCTGCAATACTTTCAGGCCATACAATGACTCTCTTTCCCTTCTGCCACTGGAAGACAGCCCCGCTGGCTGCATTTTTTGGATCTTCACCGAATATTGACTGATGACCTGCATCGAACTTAATCCTTCCAACGCTTCCCACAAAATCTGTCTCTTCTATCGCCTTTGCCACTTTATCAGGGTCTAACGTCCCCGCCCTCTCTATTGCAGCTTTAAGAATATAAACAGTATCATAGGCAGGTGCTACACCATGATCCGATTGTACTTCTTCACCCCATCTCTTTTTGTATTTCTCAAAAAAATCGACTGAAGGTTTGTAGAACTTTGCAGGGATATGACCGATCTCCCAGAGAGTATTCAAAAAGCCATCTATATCGGGGCCGAATGTTTTCCAAGCCTTTGTACCAGCAATAGGTACTACAAGACCGGACATGATGGCTGGAATCTTCATGCTTTTCCACTGCTTCACAAGTATACCAGCTGTGGGCATATCAAAGATGGGCATGATGACCTGGGCATTCGTTGTCTTTGCCTTTAAAAGTACAGATGAAAAGTCAGTCGCACCTGTTGGAAACTTCTCAAATCCCAAAACAGTCCATCCATTCTCCTTGAACCATTTTTCCATGAGTGACCCTGTTGTTGTAGCCCAGAGCACATCCTGAGTTGTGATGAAAACCTTGTTGTAACCGAACTCTTTGCTTATGAGCTTCATCATACCTTGCACACAACCTGCAGCGTATTTTGAATCCATGCCATGCCTGAATGAGTATTTATACTTCTCCTTGTCGCTTAAAACCTTCTCTTGAAATTTAGGGGTCATTGCAATGGATGTTATATTTATGATTTTATATTTGGAGTATATATCCATTGCCGCAAGTAGCGCCTCAGACCTGAAATTCCCAACAACGGCGGCATATATCTTTTTGTCGAGGATAAGTTTTTCTATCCCAAGCAGTGCCTCAGAAACAGGGACGCCTGGCTCTCCATCCCTAATATCAAGGGATTCTATCTTTATGAGCATTGTCTCTCCCCCTACATTTATCCCTCCTTTGGCGTTTATCTCTTCAGCTGCAAGTCGTACTGCCTTTTCCCCTTCATAACCATTTATTAGTTTTAGAGATGTAGGTATGCCAATCTTAATCTCCTTCTGTGCGTAAGAGTAAGAAGTCAGCATCAAGAAGATAGATATAAAAAATATAAAGATTTTTATTCTTACCATACTACCCCCCCTTTTTTTTGTTTTTAAACTGCTTAAATATAATATAAGAAAGCGATTTGATACTGTCAACTCTTTTCTGTAAATGGCAATCTATCATTATCTTGTGTCCAGAACTCGCAATGACATGCTGGCACAATGCGTGATGCCTATGAACCAAACAAGATGTCATTGCTTTAAAGCCTGTTTTCATATACATTTAATGGATCAGCCTTCAGCGGTCAGCAGAAAAAACGAGATTGAGAGGTTTAATAGTATTAAAATCAAAAATCAAAAATCAAAAATCAAAAATACCGTCCGCTACAGGGTCATTATCAAAGGTATTGTCCAGGGGGTGGGTTTCCGCCCCTTTGTTTACCAGCTTGCAAAAACCTGCAACATTGCTGGTAGCGTGCTTAACTCAAGCCGGGGGGTTATTATTGAAGCGGAAGGCAAAGAAAGTGACATTAAATCTTTTTTAAGGGAATTAAAGAAGCACCCCCCTGTTCTTTCGAGGATCAATTATTACAAACAAACCAGCCTGCCACCCATCGGCTATACAACCTTTGAGATATTAAAAAGCTACTCTGAAGAGGAAAAAGAAGCACTTGTTCCTCCCGATGTTGCTATCTGCGAAGCATGCAATCACGACATTTTTAACCCACATGATAATCATTACCAATACCCTTTTACGAATTGCACCAATTGCGGCCCCCGCTTTACAATCATCAGGGAAATTCCTTATGACCGCCTTAAAACCTCGATGAATAGCTTCGAGATGTGCGATGACTGTCGAGAAGAATACCGCAATCCTTTACACAGAAGGTTTCACGCCCAGCCCGTGGCCTGTCCCAAATGTGGACCACATGTTGAGATAGTGCCAAATCCCCTATCACCTGACCCAATTTTGGATTGCGGATTGCGGATTGCGGATTTATCTAATAAAGAGGACAACGACTGGCTTGAAATATGCTGGGAAATACTGGCAAAAGGGAAAATCCTTGCCCTGAAAGGTATCGGAGGTTTCCACCTCGTGTGTGATGCAAAACAATCTGAAGCATTAAAAGTATTGCGTTACCGCAAAGGAAGAGAAGCCAAACCTTTCGCTGTCATGTGCAGAGATATAAAAACCGTTCGAAAATATTGTTTTGTGAATAAAGAGGAAATGAGAATGTTAACTTCCTCTGAGGCTCCTATCGTGATACTAAGGAAAAAACCTGCCTGTGATCTACCTGAAGAGCTTTCTCCCAAGCTGAGGACATTAGGGGTTATGCTGCCCTATAGCCCACTACACCTTCTTTTATTCAGCGGTCCTTTTGATGTTCTCGTCATGACAAGCGGTAATTACAGTGAACTCCCCCTCGTAAAAGATAACAACAACGCCCTGACAGAACTCGGCACAATTGCGGATTATTTTCTCTTTCACAACAGGGAGATTGTGAACCGTTGTGATGATTCCATCGTTCAGGTCATTGACGGAGAACCCCAGCTTTTTCGCAGGTCCCGCGGGTATGTCCCCTACCCTGTTCATGTGCTCCGGCAAGATACGTCACCCACTATCCTCGGCGTCGGTGGGGAAATGAAAAATAATTTCTGCCTTTTAAAGAAAGATGATGCTTTTTTAAGCCAGTATATCGGGGAGATAGACACCCTTGAAGGGGAGGAAAATCTTTTTACGAGTCTTATAAATTTCCAGAGGTTAATCGGTGTGACTCCTGAAATAGTGGCATATGATGCCCATCCTGACTATGCCTCTGCCCGGATAGCCCGTAAAATTGAGGCAAAAGCGTATGTGGAGACTCAACATCATCATGCACACCTTGCCAGTTGTATGGCTGAAAACGGGCTTGATAATGAAGAAACTATAGGTGTTATCCTTGACGGAACAGGTTACGGTACTGATGGCTGTCTCTGGGGCTTCGAAATTTTGACAGGGAACTATATTGATTTTAGACGGAGAGTTCATCTTGCCTACGTTCCCCTCCCTGGTGGGGAAATAGCCATACGTCAACCCTGGCGATCCGCTGTGGCATATCTCATGACCTTCTTGGGAAATGAGGGCAAAAAATATGCACAAATATTTTTTAAAAACAAGGATATAGAGATTGTGGAACAATTAATAACGAGCAGGTTTAATACCCCCCTGGCCTCTGGTTGTGGAAGGTTATTCGATGCGGTCTCAGCCCTTTTAGGCATCTGCCTTGAAAATACCTATGAAGGACAGGCTGCTATTGAACTCGGAGAAATAGTGCTGGAATCACCACATGATACCTCTCTTGAGCCTTATCATTATGAAATGAACGAAAATGTTATTTTACCAGGCGGGATTTTAAAAGGGGTGATAGAGGACAGGGAGTCCGGAGTACCTGTGGATACAATTTCAACGAAATTTCATCTTACACTGGCGAATATCATCTGTGATGTAGTAAAGTATGTATCCACTGATACCGGTATAAGAAAGGTTGTATTGAGTGGGGGAACATGGCAAAACCAGTTTCTCTTCAAGACAGTGAAAAAGGCTTTGCATAAGCAGGATTATGAAGTCCTATACCACCGTCAGGTTCCTCCAAATGACGGTGGTATAGCCCTCGGGCAGGTAATGATTGCACACTGGAAGCTGAAAAAATAGCGTGAATGCTATTATCGTACACTGGAGGTAGGAAAAAAATGTGTTTGGGTGTACCTGGCAGGGTCATTGAAATGAACGAGCAGGAAAAATGGGCAATAATTGAAGCCTTTGGTGTAAAAAACAAGGTATATACACCCCTCATTGAAGAAGAAATAAATTTGGGCGATTACCTTATGGTTCATGCTGGCTATGCAATCGGCAAAATTGATATTGAAGAAGCCCATAATACCTTAAAAATGCTGGAAATAATTTCTCATGTTGAATAATTCACAGGATTTAGAGTTAAACAAACAAATCCTGCAAAAACTGATCAAGCTTGCCCAGATAGTGGAAGATATATTAGGGCGGCACATCGTTTTGATGGAGGTGTGCGGAACCCATACAACTGCGATTTCGAAAAGCGGCCTGAGGAGCATCCTCGCCAGCTATATGGAGCTCCGAAGCGGCCCCGGCTGTCCTGTCTGTGTTACCGACCAGACAGATATTGACAGGATTATCGAAATGGCTCGTATTCCTGATGTTGTCATTGCTACCTTTGGTGATATGGTAAGGGTTCCGGGAACACATTCATCTTTAGAGCGGGAGCGGGCACAGGGTGCACAGGTAGAAATCTTTTACTCACCCCATGAGGCAGTCACCTTTGCTGCAAAACATCCTGATAAGGAAATCATCTTTCTTGGCGTTGGTTTTGAGACCACCATACCTGCCATTGCCCTGAGTATTGCAGAAGCGAAAAGACAGGGAATAAAAAATTACTCTGTGTTATCTATCCATAAGCTTGTTCCGCCTGTAATGAGAGCGCTGTTACAAGACCCCGAGCTCCATATAGATGGCTTTATCCTGCCCGGACATGTGTGCACGATAACAGGAAGAAAGGTTTTTGATTTCATCTCCTCTGAGCATAACATTCCTGCAGCGATTGCCGGTTTTGAACCTGCTGATATTATGCAGGCAATCTACCTGCTGTTAGAACAAATTCTGCACAATGAAGCGCATACGGTAAATGGCTACACACGCCTTGTCCATGAAGAAGGAAATAAAAAAGCTCAGGACATCATGGGGGAGTTTTTTCAAACGATAGATACCTCATGGCGTGGTTTCGGGCTTGTTCCAGAAAGCGGCCTTGCGCTCAGGACAGGTTTCTCTCACTATGATGCTGCCACGAGATTTTCCGTTGAAATACCCTGCTCTCCTCCACCCGAAGGCTGTTCCTGTGGGGAAGTGTTAAAGGGGAAATTAAAACCCAATGAATGCCCGTTATTTGCAGAAACATGTACCCCTTCAAATCCGGTTGGCCCATGTATGGTTTCTTCGGAAGGGGCATGTGCTGCGCACTATCAATATGATTAACACCGTGGAGGGACAGTACCAACGTTATTATTTTTGTAGATTTTTTAGTTGCAATATACGAAGAAAATACGATAATAAGAAAAAGGTCGAAAGGAGGAAACAATGATAACGATAAGGATGAAGTATCTGGCAACAATCTTTTTTCTGGCGATTTTTTGTCTCACAAGTCTATCAGCCCTTGCAGCCCCACCGGACAATTTTACCGCTACGATGGTGACCACAGGAATGGCTATGCCCATGGCAAAAATGGGAAACAAGACCCGTATCGAAAATCCAGGTATGAAAGGCATTGTTACCATAAGCCTGGTGGATGCGAAAAAAACTATCAGCATGTCTACTATTAACAAGACCTACTATGAGCAGGCAATGCAGGATAAGGAAAGGGTTCCAGCGACGCATGACCCTGATGTGGTATTCGATAAAAAGAAAATAGGAAGTGAGACTATTGACGGCCATCCATGCATTAAATATGATACGGTATTCTACAGGAAAAGCAAGCCTGATGAAAAATACAAAGCTACCATCTGGGAAGCTCAGGACCTGAAAGGATTCGGGATTCAGACCGAAGTTGCAATTCCGAAAAATCCAAAATATCCTGGATCAGGTGGCAAGATGGTGAGTAAATTCAAAGACATTAAGCTGGGTGGAGCTACAGCCTCTATGTTTGAAGTTCCGAAAGACTATAAAAAAGTTAACAGTATGCAGGAAGTAATGGGTATGGCAAACGTCGGTGATATGATGAAACAGATGAAAAAGGGGAAACGCCCCCCAAAAGAGGAATAACTTCGAATCTTATGTTGTATGAAGAAGGAGAGTGACATAATCCTCCTTGCCCATGGTGATGGGGGATTACTTACACACCAGCTTTTAGAAAAATATTTTTTGCCCTCTTTCGGGAACACATTGCTTGAAACATTGACTGATGCCGCTTCATTCTCTGTTCAGTCAGAAAAAATGGCGATAACCACCGATGCTTTTGTGGTCGATCCTATCTTTTTTCCTGGTGGAGATATCGGCAAGCTTTCTGTATGCGGCACAATAAACGATTTAGCGGTGAGTGGTGCGAAACCGCTTTATCTTACAGCTTCTTTTATTCTTGAAGAGGGTTTTCCCATTGCAGATTTAGAAAGGATTATTGTCTCGATGGCTGACTCTTGCCAGGAGGCAGGTGTGGTGATTATTGCAGGTGACACAAAGGTTGTGGGAAGGGGCCAGGCAGATAAAATATATATCACCACAACCGGAGTCGGGTATGTGCTGCCTGAAGCCAATCTTGGCTATCAACGTATTGAACCTGATGACTGTGTCCTCGTGAATGGCCCCCTCGGGAATCATGGTCTCTCAATCTTGCTGGCAAGGGAATCGTTCACCTTTGATGCAAAGGTCTCAAGCGATTGTGCCGCTTTGAATGGCATTACAGAAAAACTTTTAAGGCAATTTAAGGGCATCAAATTCATGCGGGACCTGACACGGGGTGGTCTCGCTACCAATGCAAAAGAGATTGCCCTATCAGCAGGCATTGATATCTGGCTCAAGGAAGCTGCCATTCCAGTCGAGGATAATGTAAAGGGTATCACAGAGATGCTTGGTCTCGACCCTTTATACCTTGCCAATGAAGGGAAGTTCCTTGCCGTCGTTTCTGAAAAGGAAACAGATGATATACTCATGTACTTAAAAACTGAGTTATCATCGCCTGAAGCATGCATAATAGGCAATATTCGGGCTGGGAAAGGGGATGTCTTTTTAAAGACCGGATTAGGTGGAACACGAAGACTGAACCTGCTCACAGGAACTCCCTTACCAAGAATTTGTTGAAATGATAATCAGGAGGGGTAGATATGAAGTATCAAATAGGTGAGGTAGGAAGGGTTATTGTGCTGAGGTTCGAAGATGGGGATGAGGTATTACAGAATCTTATTGATGTGGCTAAAAAAGAGGATATAAGAGCCGGGATATTTTATCTTGTAGGGGGTTTAAAAACCGGTAAAATCGTTGTAGGACCTGAAAAAGACGAATTACCGCCAACACCGGTATGGCGGGAATTGAAGGAGAGTTATGAGACAGCCGGTATAGGTACGATTTTTTGGCATGGCGAGGAGCCAAAAATTCATTTCCATGGATCGTACGGCAAGTGGGATAACGTAAAGATGGGTTGCTTAAGAGGCGAGGCAAACACATTCATTGTGATAGAAGCGGTAATGATAGAAATCAAAGGAGTTCACGCCATAAGAGAACTTGACCAGGCGTCAAACATGGTGTTGCTCAAGCTTATAGATACCAACAGGCAATGGGGGGGGTAGGCAATAGGCACTAAGCAGTTACTGCTTACTTTTTCGTTTCTGTAACAATTCTTTTCCTCACTTTGCCCCAGCTCTGGGTAATGAGGAAGCTTTCTTCCATGTTGCCAATCATCCTGGTAAATTTATTCATGGGCACAGAAAACGTTAAGACTCGTGGCTTCACACATGGTCTTGCAGAAACGTCAAACATACCGAGAACACAACGGGGGCGTTTAGAAGTCCTTTCCATATAAGGATACTGAACTATTGTAGCACAGCCTGCTCCAAAGGGAGCAAACACACCATTCGGTTCAACCTCATCAAAACTTGCAAGGGTAAAAAGACCTGAAAGCACATCAGGTGGTTCAAAAAAGATGACAACTTCAGGATTATCCTGTTCTTCGAGTTTGTCCCATCTTTTAAATACTATAAAGCGGCCAGGTGCTTTCAATTTTGGCTGTCTCTTCACAACCTCCTTCACAAGCCCGGGGGTTTTCTTATAACGCTCGCCCTCAACCTGTCCGGGGATACCGTAGGATAAAAAATATTCAAAATTAGGCATCACCTCGTCAGTAAAACCGAGATACCGTTTACCGCCACTGCAACCAATAGACTGAGCATCGAAGGAAAGAGATCTTCCATTTACCACCCGTGACACATCGGCTATTACACACTTATGTCCAGAAGGGGGCTTCACCTTCTCGGCAAGCCCTTCCTTATCCGTATAGTAAAAAACTACTGGCAGCGTAGCTCCATTGAAGTATTTTTTCCATAGATTGATGAATCTTTCTTTTAAAGACATGTCCATACATATTCCCCCTTTTTATATTGGGCAGTAGGGAGTAATGGTCTTTACTGCCTGCCGTCTACTGCACACTACTTACTTAGAATTTAACCCTTGCTTTGTATGTGAGTTTCACCTCTTTGTCCTTTTGAACCGGCATTTCAAAAGAAACAGTAAAGGCATCAATTTTCTTATAACCCTGTGATGATTCAAGGATCTTCCAATCACCAACCATCGGTTCTACAACCTTTACAATCACGTCTTCTTTCTTGTGATTTCTAAGGCTGATTTCAAAGGAAACCTCATACGTACGGCTGGCAATTTTCTCCCAGGACATCTGTTTCCTCGTAGCAGCAATATCGAAGGCATTCCCTAATTTTATCCGTATCTTTTCATCCTTTGGCGTATGGTCTATAGAATCCTCACCTATAAACTGTAAACTTTTGTCACTATCCTGTTTATAGACCCTTACAATTCCTTTCGGAAGGGGCATGCCAAGATTGTTCTCTTTCTTGTTGTTGATTTCTATGAAGACGCCGACCTTCTCGCCCGATATAGTATCAGCATACCGGCTTTGATAATAATAGGTTGCGCCACGGTAAATAAATTCTTTCTTCACAGGAATATCCTGGGCATCTAAAAGATTTATCTGTTTTGTCTGGTTTTCCTTGATCGTTGCCTTTCTGTCAAGGGAATAGATATGGTATTCAAAAAAGGTTTCTTCTTTAAATTGTGGTGCTGCCGCTTTTCCCACCATCTCATCAGCCCTGAATTTGCTTTCCCTGCGATAGTCATCCTGCACCCTGTGCACATCACCTGCCACAAGTTTAAGCTTTGCATCTCTGTACATCGCACCACTTTTGTTATCAATGGTTACCCAGCCGGAAAGGTTCGACGTCGTATCCTTTTCATTGAGCACAAGCACATAATCGGCCCGCCAGTTAATACCATTCGTGAGGTAGAGTGCCTCTATGCTTTGAGGTGAGGTTGTCTTGCTGTTGAGAAGCCACACAAGGGTTGGCTTTGATATGAGACTTTCAGGAATCTCAGGGAAAATTATTCTGCCATGGTGCCCAAAGGTGATTTCATTATTTATTTTGAAAATAGACTGCCCTTCATTATTTGAGAGGATTTCTGCAATGACGATCTCTTCTTTATCTGTATAAGGATTTTTTGAGTAAATTTTCACTGTTTTGCCAACATATTTATCGAGTAACTTTCTCGGACTGAGAAGGTCATATTCATAGTTCTGTTCGAGAACAAACAAGCTTTCGGGTGCAGAGAGAGATTTTATGCTCACACTTGTTGGTATTATCTGTGAGGCAACATCCATAAATTTAAGTTCCTGAGTGCCTTTGATCAGTTTTATCTTTCTTAAATCTTTCACGAGGCCAATGTTGCTGTTATACACTGTAACCTCTACTGCTGTCTGGTCATCAATACCGGTTGAAAATTTGTCAATTGCTTCGGTGTTATTACGTATCAACACCGATACAATAATTATTGATAGAATCCATAATATTTTTTTTATAAACCCTCCATTTCAAAGGCAATGATTTCTATGGTTGTTTAAAAAATCCCTCGCATAATTCAACGCCTCTACTTTCTCTGTAATTTCTCCTGAAATCTGTTTTTCTCTTATATACTCGAGCACCTGGCCGATGTTCGATCCTTCTGCAAATCCTAAAGAGAGCAAATCATAACCATTGATGAGCTTGGGCAAGGGCTCCTTCTCCCATTCGTGGTATGCGTCTAACATATCGCTACATCTCTTCTTTACCCTTTTTGTAGATGCATTGTCTTTCCCACCTGAGCTTCCATACATATCACAAAGGGTAAGCAGAATTAAAGAAGGCGTAAGTTTACCCATTTTATATACCAATCTTCTCGTCGCCTTCTCCGTTGCCTCATTATTACTGATAAGGAATATCCTCATGTGATTCTCGATGAGGGCAAAGATTGCTTTCATTTCATGGGAGCTAAATCTTAATCTCTCCATAATAAGGGAAGAAATCTCCTTAGAGATACCCTCGTGATAGAAAAAGTGGACAACTCCCTTTTTCTCGTCTATAGAAAATGTATAGGCCTTTCCCAGGTCATGGAAAAGGAGGGCATATCCAACATTTTTAAGTGCGGCTTCATTCACCTCATAGGATTTGCTGTGTTTGACTAAATATTTAAATCCCTCAATGGTATGTCCATATGTTTCGAGCTCAAACTTTTTTTCTACATCCATCTGTTTTAAGGAATAAAGTTCTGGGAATATTTCGAAGAGCAAACCCGTGTCTTCCATCAGTTTCATGCCTTCAAAAGCATATTCGGAAGATATAATCTGATCCATTTCATACTTGGTCCTCTCAGGGGCTATGCCGTTGATGAGGCGCTTTAACTCTTTAATTGCCTCTATTAATTCATTGTGTAATAAAAACCTTTTTAGTGTCACAAAATGACGGATTGCCTTTAACATCCTCAAAGGGTCATCCTTTATTGTATCCTTATGGGGATACCTGATGAGCCTTTTTTTTATATCTCCCATGCCTTCTAATGGGTCAACAATCCGGTCCTTTTTCACATCATAAGCAATCCCGTTCATGGTAAAATCTCTTCTTGTAAGGTCTTCCTCTAAGGTGGTTTTCAAGAATGTAATATCTATGGATATATCTTTTGTGACGATTCTGTGTGTCTGTATAGGTTTTTTTCCGAGTATAAATGCGGGTGTCCCGAAGAGCTCTTCAAATCTCCTTAAATCATCTGGTTCTGTAAGGACAAAATCATAATCATTCGGGGTCTTCTGGAGGATTAATTCCCTTATCGCACCCCCGACAAGGTAAACATCACCGGTAAGAAGAGAATAATGGTAAACCCTCTGTATAACCTCTTGTTCTTTTATCCTCTTTTTCAGGGCATCGGGAGCCACTTCTAACGTTATACCTTTCCTGCGAAATGAGCAAGCCCCCATGCTATTCTCTTTAACGAATCAGTCATATCAATATACAAATAGGAAGCCTTGGGCATACACACGCCGGCGATTAACCTTTGTTCATGTATAATGGCATAATCATTCGCCAATTTGATGAGTTTTTCCTTTCCTGCCTTTATATTATCTTTCAAATTCGGATTCTTGGTGAGAGCGTAGTCTTTTGTGTCCTGTAGTTGAGCCTGCATGGCAGTGAAAAGCTCCTTTATCTCATTGAGAGCTTTCTCGCTGAACAGGATGTGTGACTCAATTTTTATTTCCATTTTCTCAATCAAATTTTCCATAGCAGAAGCTGTTGTCTGCATGGGGGGTATCAAATTCAGGTACTTGATTTCAACCTCATCCTTCTCCTTCTCCTCTATCATTTTTTCTATGAAGGGGAGACCTGCTTTGAGGATGTCTTTGAATTTGGTTTCGCATTCCTTTAAGGTTTTAATATTTTCTGTAAAAAATCCTTTCTTCACATCCTCTAAAACAGGCATTGTTTTTTCAAACATTTCGTAAAACTTATGGGTTAGGTGTTTCTCCTCCATCTTCCCTCCCTTGAAAATTATTTATCCTATTAATCCATTTATAGCACAATAATCGTGAGATGTCAGCATTGAGATGAGTGTTTCGCTATTTCAGTTCAAAACCATGAGTTCGGGGTCCTGATTTTATTTTATGGTTTGGTCTGTAGACTCTCACTATTCACTCAAACTATTCACTGCTTCACAAGGTATACCGTATCATGTTCCTTAACCTTTTCTATTACCTTTATACCCACATCCATGCCAGCTTCTACCTTTTCAACGTTTTCATGCTCTACCTGCATAGATTCTACTACCTGTTCAATGTCTGTTGTATGTCCTTTTATCTTTATTGTATCACCAACCTGCAATGTGCCGCCTGTCATCTTTATTGCGGCAACACCAATCTTTGAAAAATACCCAACAATCTTTCCGATGGCTATCTCTTCCATATTACCCTCCTTTTTTGTCATTATACCCTTTATTTTTTAATGGTAGCATGTTGGTGAAATAATTTGAATACAAAAATATTATCCAAACCTGTGTCCGCTTTTTATCGGACCCTTACGTAAAGCTTAAGGGACATGGTAAGGAGAGGAAACTATAGAAAATACCCCCATTTATTGGTAAAGTACTCTCAATTACCTGGTGAGATTATGGATAATTTTGACGTTATAGTGATTGGTGGAGGTCATGCAGGGTGTGAAGCAGCACTGGCTTCTTCCCGAAGGCATGCGAAAACACTTCTCTTTACTATTAATTTAGACCATATCGCATATATGTCCTGTAATCCAGCAATAGGTGGACTTGGCAAGAGCCATCTTGTCAAAGAACTTGATGCATTGGATGGTGAGATGGCAAAAAATATCGACGCCACAGGCATCCAGTTCAGGATACTTAACATGAGAAAAGGTCCTGCTGTTCGCTCAACCCG
>CAIJOT010000256.1 GCA_903822335.1 uncultured delta proteobacterium | reverse complement strand
CCTGTGGAGGTTGTAAAGGTTCTGGAAAGGAAGATGAATGTAAAACTCAATACCCCATCTGGAAAGATAGAAGGTGAAAAATCATTGTGGGCAGAGGTTGCAGAGTCAAAAACCCTTGAAAACACAAAGGAAGTGTTTCCAGGATTATATGTTGCAGGCATGAGTGCAAATGCAACATTTGGTTCCTACAGGATGGGACCTATATTTGGAGGGATGCTCCTATCCGGTAAAAAGGTAGCAGAACTTATCATCCAATGTACATGAAAAAAATCCTTACCATTGCAGGTTATGACCCTTCGTCTGGAGCCGGTATAACGAGGGACCTGGATATATTCTTTGCTCTTGGTATACATGGTGTTTCAGTTCCTACGTGTACTGTTATACAAGGCCCGCAAGGGGTTAAAAAAGTATATCCCACGCCACAGATACAATTTATTGAAACCCTTGAGACAATTACAAAAGAGGTACATATAGACGGTGTGAAGATCGGCGTGGTATGGGATGAGTTTTTCATAAAGAGGCTCTTGACATTTCTCAGAGAGGGTGAAAAGGTTCCGATAGTGGTTGATCCGGTTATTGCTGCGAAGAACGGCAGGAGACTTCTCACTGAAAAAGGGTTAAAACGTTTCATCGAATCCATCTTTCCCCTGACAAGCATTGTAACCCCTAACATCGATGAAGCCTTTGCCATCACGGGGAAAAAGATTAAGGGGATAAAAGACATGAAGGGTTGTGCGAAAGCGATTCTTGAGATGGGACCAAAAGCTGTGGTGATAAAGGGTGGACATCTCGATGATGAGCCTGTTGACCTTCTTTATGATGGCAAAGGATTTACACTATGGAAGAAGAAGAGGTTAGAGAGGAACATCCATGGTACAGGATGTATGTTCTCTTCCCTGATGGTGTCCTTTCTTGTCCTTGGCTACCCCGTAAGAGAGGCGTTTTTTTCAACCGAGAGGGCCATGGAAGACATGTTGAAAGGAAGCTACAGGATAGATGAGGGTGGATATTTCTATTCATCATCCGGTATTTTGAATAGCACATGGGCCAGGAGGTGGAAGGTCTTAGAGTCGATGAGAGAAGTGCAGAAAAGACTGTACGAAATGAATGCTGTTGAGTTTATCCCCGAAGTCCAGATGAATGTCGGCTATGCAATAGAAGGCGCAGAGGGCACGGAAGACGTGGCAGCCTTTCCCGGTAGAATTGGCCATCATGAGGGAAGGATATACGGAAAGGGTGAACCTCGATTCGGTGCATCGTCCCATGTGGCAAGGTTAATTCTGACCTTTATGAAGTATTATCCCCACATAAGGTCATGTGTAAATTTAAGGTATGACAAAGCCATTGTGAGAAGTGCCGATGAAAAAGGCATGTCAGTGGTATTTTTTGACAGGAAGAAAGAGCCGAAAGGCGTAAAAGGACACGAAGGGAAAAGCCTCGATTTTTTGGTAGACAATGTCTTAAAGAGGACAGATAACCCCCCGGATATTATTTATGATCTCGGTGATATAGGGAAAGAACCTATTATAAGACTTTTTGCGAGAGACCCCCTTGAACTTATAGAAAAGATGGAGATTATAAGACCATGAGCAACCAACTGATTGCAGCAAAGGCAGGGGAAATTACAAGGGCTATGAAAACCGTTGCACAGAATGAGGGGGTAGATAAGGATTGGCTGTGCCAACGCGTCGCTGAAGGTAAAATTGCAATTCTTGCGAACAGCAGACACAGGCATTTCACCCCTAAAGGTGTGGGGCAAGGGTTAAGCGTGAAGGTGAATGCGAACATAGGAACCTCTCCAGAAATGGTGGATATAGATGTAGAGATAGAAAAGTTGAAGATGGCAACAAAAGCAGGTGCCGATACAGTAATGGATTTAAGTACAGGCGGTAACCTCGACGAGATAAGAAAAATCATTGTAACCCAGGCAGGGATACCTGTAGGCACAGTACCCATTTATCAGGCTGCAGTGGAAGCAGTGAAAAAAAGAAGAGCAATCACAAATATGATCCCTGATGAGCTCTTTGAAGTGATAGAAAAACATGGCATGGATGGGGTAGATTTTATCACCGTTCACTGTGGTGTTACCCAAAAATCTATCGAGAGACTCAAAAAACAGGGGAGGGTTACCGGCATTGTGAGTAGAGGAGGAGCATTCCTTACCGAATGGATGATTGTGAATAACAGAGAGAACCCGCTCTTTGAGCATTATGATAGACTTTTGAAGATAGCGAAGAAGTATGACATGACGTTGAGCCTTGGAGATGGGCTTAGACCTGGAAGTATTGCCGATGCCACTGACAGGGGGCAGGTCGAGGAATTGATAATCTTAGGTGAGCTCTGTGAGGAGGCGATCAGAAATGGTGTGCAGGTAATGATTGAAGGTCCAGGCCATATACCAATAAACCTGATAGAAACAAACATCCTGCTCCAGAAAAAACTCTGTAATGAAGCGCCGTTTTATGTTCTTGGGCCTATAGTAACAGATATAGCGCCAGGTTATGACCATATCACTTCAGCAATTGGAGGAGCCCTTGCAGGATATTATGGTGCTGACTTTTTATGTTATGTAACACCCTCTGAGCACCTTGGTCTTCCTACGCCTAAGGATGTATGGGATGGAGTTATGGTGACAAAAATTGCAGCCCATGCAGCAGATCTCGCAAGGGGCAATAAAAAGGCTTTGAAGCTGGATGAAGCAATGTCAACATACAGAAAGGCTCTTGACTGGGAAGGCCAGATAAAGTGTGCAATAGATCCTGACAAGATAAAGGATTTCAGAAAAGAAAGGAACCTCCATGACGATGTGTGCAGCATGTGTGGAGAATACTGTGCGATGAAAATAGTAAAAGATTACTTCAAGAAGTAGATGGATTACCAACCCCATTGGCAAATCCAGGTTTACACAGTTTCTGAACTTACCGCAAAAATCAGGCAGCTCATTTCCAGCCAATTTAGAGAAGTACTTGTAGAGGGCGAAATCTCGAACGCCCGATTATATCCTTCGGGACACCTCTATTTTACCTTGAAGGATGACCTTGCAACGATAAGTGCTGTGATATTCAATTATTACGGAAAGTACCCCGAAGAAATGGTAAGGGATGGTACGGTTATCATTTGTAAGGGGAGGGTGGATGTCTATGAGAAAAGGGGTCAATACCAGCTTTTAGTAGATGCGGTAGAGGTGAAAGGCCTGGGTCTTTTACAATTAAAATTTCAGATGCTGAAAGAAAAATTATTTAAAGAAGGGTTATTTGACCCTGGGAGGAAGAAGGCGATACCAGTACTGCCAAACAGGATTGGTATCATCACTTCCCCTGCAGGCGCAGCAATACGGGATATGCTAAAGGTCATATTCGGGAAATATGAGAATATGGCTGTCCTTATATACCCTGTAAAGGTTCAGGGTGATGAGGCATGTTTTGAAATAGTTGAGGCGATACAATACTTTAATGATACGCGAGATGTGGATGTGATCATCATCGGGAGGGGAGGCGGCTCCCTTGAAGACCTTTCTCCTTTCAATGAAGAGATGGTGGCAAGGGCAGTGTATGCCTCAGAGATACCAATTGTTTCTGGTGTTGGCCATGAGATAGATTTTACCATAGTGGATTTTGTGGCCGATATGAGGGCACCAACACCTACTGCGGCTGCTGATTTGGTGGTGAGGGATAAAACGGAATTGACCAGTATCATTCTTGGTGTGAAAAATGGATTGGAAAAGGGTATGAAAAACAGGTTGGAACGGTCGGGGTTTCTTCTCTATCAGGGTTTCATGGAGCTCAAGGAGAAGAAAGATATTTTTGTGTCCTATAGAATGTATCTGGATGAGCTGTGTAATAACCTGACCCATGGTCTTTCATTGTACTTGAGGGATAGCAAAAACCGTGTAGAGGTCCTGAGGCAAAGAATCAAAGATCTCAACCCGGATAATATTTTGAAGAGAGGCTACAGCATAACAATAAAAGGGGAGACAAAAGAGGTCATCGTAAGTGCAGATCAAGTGGTTACGGGAGAAACGGTTACAGTAAAACTATACAGGGGGGAATTGGGTTGTTCTGTATTGGAAAAACGTTCATAATATCTGTAAATAGAAGTATTCATTATGGGTTTGATAAAAAACATCGGTTCTTCCGACTTTCCTGTGGGTAACCGGGGATTGTTACTTCAGCTACTTATGGATTATGGGACAAGCAATGGAGAGTTGTGGATTACATCCTATAATCCTCCTGTCAACAACTAATTTCAAAAAAACAAACTATTAATGATATCAACCCTTTATTCATATCGTTCTTTGTGAGCATGCACCTCTCCTGTCGGT
>CAIJOT010000255.1 GCA_903822335.1 uncultured delta proteobacterium | reverse complement strand
CGTTGTGGTAGAATTTTTGTGCATATTTTTGTTCCTCCTTTTGCGTGGGCTTGATTGTTTGGAGACTATCTATTCTACTGCAAAAGGAGGATTTTTGTTAAGGGTTAATCGGGGATAAATGCATTAATTGGGTTAATATTGAAGAGAAATACATCAGGGAGGTGTATCCATCTCAGGGCAGCACGAAGTACAAGATTTAGAGATTATCAACAGGGTGAACCTTTCGGAGATGCCATTGGACGCATTGAAAAGCTCTCTGGATAAATCAAGCCAGATAATTGTTGTTGCCGTATCGAGCCCCAATAGTTATAAAGCAACGTTGCAGGCTTTTGAGAAGATACAGCACAGGTGGTGTCCTGTTTTCTCAGATATACATGCTGTGGTGGGTAGAAATGGCTTATCAGCAGAGAAGAAAGAAGGGGACGGCGGGTCACCGGTAGGGATATTTGAATTTGGTACTGCTTTTGGAACAATCGAGAAAATCAGCGGTATCAAGTTTCCCTACAAGGTTACTTCCAGGTATGACTATTGGATTGATGATACGACATCACACGACTACAATAGGTGGGTATATTTTAAGGGCGATCCGCATAAGAGATGGCAAAGCTTTGAAAGGTTACACATAGCACCGTATAAATATGCATTGGTTATCAATTACAATGTGAATCCTGTAGTGAAGGGAAGGGGTAGCGCTATTTTCATGCATGTGAGCTACGACCTGTCGAAGGGGACATCAGGATGCACGGCAGTATCAGAAGAAGATATGCTGCATATTTTACAATGGATTGATGCCTCTAAAAACCCCGTCTTCATTCAATGTGATGAAAGATAAAAACAGCCACCCATCCTTTTGACAATACCCGACTATTGTGTTATCTAATTGCGATGAGGGTGGAGTGGGATGGAAGGGCTCTTGAGCTTGTGAAGCCCATGTTGGTATCCAAATTGCTTGAGCATTTTTCTTTGAGTAACGAGACCCACCTTGTTATTGTGAATGGCAGATTGGTTACCGAGGACCAGAAGATAGGAAAAGACGACGAAGTTAAATTTGTAAGGGTTGTGTCAGGCGGATGAAATGCAGGGTCTGTGGACAACCAGCGAACATCAATTTAAAGGCTTACAATACCGCCCTCTGTGCAGAAGATTTCATCTCTTTCTTAGAAAATAGGGTCTTACATACAATCAAAAAATATCATTTGATTGAAGATGGAGATATACCTGTCGTTGCTGTGTCAGGTGGTAAAGACAGCCTCTCACTCTGGCACATTATGAACAAACTGGGCTATGGGGCTGATGGTATTTACATTCACTTGGGCATAGGAGAGTATTCGGATATATCTCTTACCAAGATACAACATATGGCTGATACACTTAAAAGAAAGGTATATATATTCAATGTCCATGATCTGTTCAGAAAAGGCATTGATGAACTTGCAAGGGCCATGAGGAGACCACCATGCTCTGCCTGTGGTATGGTGAAGCGGTATATAATGAACAGGGTATGTATAGATAAAGGTTATACGGTTTTGGTGACAGGCCATAACATAGACGATGAAGCGTCAGCGCTTTTTGGAAACCTTCTGTACTGGAAGAGGGAATACCTGTGGAAAAAGAACATGGTGTTGCATGGGATAGAAGGCCACCTTTCAAAAAAGGTAAAGCCATTATTTTTATGTTCCGAGAGGGAAATGGCAGCATATGCAATTCTCTGCAACATAGACTACATATACGAAGAATGCCCCTTTTCTGTGGATGCGAAATCTCTTGTGTATAAGGGTATGCTCAACAAATTAGAGGAATTATCACCGGGAACAAAGATCCGGTTTTTGAAAGGTTATGTAAAGATGGTGAAAGAAGAAGTGGAGGAAAGAGATTATTGTGCAATCTGTGGTTACCCTTCCTATGGAGGGAAGTGTAATTTTTGCAGGTTACTTGAGAGGTTTAAGATTCAAGGGAACATATATTTTGAAGAGCATGGTGCTTGTAATCTTGACAGCCCCCAGAGGATGGTGACATAATTTCATTATGAGCATGGTAGATGGTTTCTCACAACTCATCTTCAATATCTATGAGGCGTTCACGGTCGCTTTGTTCATGAAGGATAACGAAATGTTGAAATGCCTCTCCTCTGTGAGTTTTGCGAATAGTTTTGACAGGAACAGAAGTATACCTGTTGAAGGCACGCTTCCCGGATGGGTGATGAAACACAGGGAGCCACTGATTATCCCGAATTTTGATAAAGACGAGGGAACGCTTGGTTATTACGGGGATACCGAAGGGATCAAGTCTTTTATGGGATACCCCATGGAGGCGAATGGTGTGATTATAGTGGACAGCAAGAAGAAGTGGGGTTTTACAGATAAGGAGAAGAAGATTCTCGGTAATTTTGCTTCTGTAATCCACCAGGAGATTGACAGGGAAAAGAGGTTTCAGGATATAGAGGAAAAGGTTGAAGAGTTGTATATGGAGAGAAGAATTGTAAGCCTTTTCAACGGGCTTAATTTGTCAAAGGTTTCTATAGATGAGATATTGAAGGAGGTTTTAAGCCTTTCAGGTGCAGATTTCTGTTTTATTGGTATAGAAAAAAGCGAAAAATTGTTTATTTATGATATGTGTGGGATCGGGAAAGAAGGGTATATGATGAAGGAATGCTCTGCAGGAAACAGTATTGCTTCTATGGTTATGGACGGTGGAAGGGAACTTCTACTCCCTTACAACAGTGGGTATTTAAGAGAGAAACCGCTGTTCTTTCCCGGGGAACCCGTGAAAGCAAAACAGTTTTTTGGATTTCCGTTAATCGCAGAGGATGTAATTCTCGGGATTATTGGTTTTGTTTCGTCTTCTGATACCCATTTACAAGAACAGTCTATCGGTTTTTTGAGAAATGTTTCCACCCTTTTATCTTTATACTATACATCGTTATGGTTGAAGGATAATTTAGAGAGATTGAGAGACTTTGAGCCTGTCACGGGTTCGATACAATTTCCGACCTTCCTCGGGATAGTGGATAAAGTGATAAAAAAAGGGGATAGATTTTCCCTGTTGTCCATTAAGCTTTCTCACCTCCATGCCTATAATAAGAAGATGGGTTTTGAATTTACCAATGGTCTTTTAAGAAAGGTTTTTAAGATAATAAGACACTGTGTAGGAAGCCAGGCTTTCATAACAAGAAAAGGTGGCGGTCATTTTTATGTGCTGTTAAAGGATAACGGGATGGTGGATATAAAGAATGTTTTGAAAATTTTGCATTATACTATTACTAAGGGTATGTCTGAAGAACAATTGACAGAAAAAATGGATGTTGTAGAATCAGGGGTATCAAGTTTCCCGGAGGAGAGCAGAGACCTCTGGGAGCTTTTTGAGAGAGCAGAAGCAAGAAAAAGATAGAACGGGTAAACAATCAAAAGGAGGGGGCATGGATTTTTTTAAAAAGTTATTTGGTCTTTTTTCAACACACTTTGCTATGGACCTTGGTACTGCGAACACCCTTATATATATGAAAGGGGAAGGCATTATACTGAATGAACCATCAGTGGTAGCTATTGATAACAATACAGGAAAGGTCATTGCTGTTGGAAGGGAAGCAAAGCAATATATTGGGAGAACACCTCCGAATATAAGCGCTATAAGGCCTCTGAAAGATGGGGTTATTGCGGATTTTGATGTAACAAAGGCGATGATAAAGTATTTCTTGACCATTGTGAGAAAGGACAGGAAAATATCAAAACCAAAGATGGTGGTTGGCGTGCCCTCTGGTATTACACAGGTGGAAAAGAAAGCAGTCATTGATGCCTGTTTCCAGGTGGGTGTGAGAGATGTGTATCTTATCGAGGAACCGATGGCAGCCGCAATTGGTGCGGATATGCCTATCGAACTTCCAAGGGGAAACATGGTGGTGGACATAGGGGGAGGAACCACAGAGGTTGCAATCATCAGCCTTTCTGCTATTGCCTATAGTGAGTCCCTGAGGGTTGCAGGGGATGAACTGGACGAATCTATCGTAAGATACCTCCAGAGGAAACACCAGATCGCTATCGGGGTGATTGCGTCAGAAAAGATAAAGATAGAAGGCGCATCAGTATATCCGACGGATGCACGAAGCGATACAATCAGTATAGTAGGCAAAGACTTACTTACGGGCATACCGAAGACCATAAAGATAACGAGAGAGGAAATCAGGGAAGCGATAGAGGAGCCGGTCGCAGCAATAATAGATTCTATTCGAAGAGCCCTGGAAAAATTGCCACCTGAGTTTGTTTCTGATTTGAGTGAATCAGGTATGGTACTGGCAGGAGGCGGAGCCTTGCTTAAAGGGCTTGGTCAGAGGATAGAGGCTGAAATAGGTGTCAGGGTTCATGTAGCTGATGAACCTTTATTGTCTGTCACTCTAGGAGGTGGGAAGGCACTCGAAGATATGGGGAGATATAAGAAGGTGTTTATCAATTAAACAAAAAGGGTTCAAGGATACAAGGATTCCGGGGTTCGAGCGAATTTCACTTGAATTCTCGAATCCTTGACCCCTCGAACCCTGTCTTTAGTCTCAATAGTCAGAAATCTGCCATTCTTCGTAATGGATAGATTTCAATTCTGTAATGAATCGTGAAGGTTTCAGTATCACATGGCCAACCTGTTTATCAAAGATGAGCATCGGATAACAGAGATAGAGTTCATCCATAGCACGGGTGGTTGCCACATAGAATAGTCTCCTCTCTTCTTCAAGACCTCCCTCTTCAATTGCTTTTGGGTTTGGGAACCTTCCTTCAGCGCACCATATGAGAAATACTATTTTCCATTCAAGTCCCTTTGCCTGATGTATGGTACTTAAAATAACCCTTTCATCCTCTCTGTCAGCTGTCACAATCTCCTCTCCACTGATACCGCTCATCAGGGACAGTTCGCTCAAAAAGGCTTCCAGAGACTGGTATTGTGTAGAGAAGTTCATCAGTTGGCCGATATCTTCAAGTCTTGACTCATAGTTTGCATAGTTATACTTCAAATATTCTGTATACCCGTGTTTTAACACAGCAGAAATCATATCGGCTGGTGCTTCCTGTGCATGTAATGTAGAAAGTTCACTGAATAGTTTTGACCACACCTCGATACTTTCTTTCTGTATATTCTTGAACTTGTCGGCAATCTTTTTTGAAATCAATACATCAAAGGGGTCGCTCAAGGTCTTTATATACTCATAGATATGTTCTGCCGTTCTTTTCCCGATTCTCGGAAATAGTTTGAACATCCTCTTCCATGAGATTTCATCGTTCGGATTGACCATTACCCTTAAAAAGGAAACCACATCTTTTATATGGGCCTGTTCAAAGAAACGGAGCCCACTCCTTATCTCAAAAGGGATGTCCCTCCGCGTAAGTTCCATTTGTAATTCCATACAATGGTAGTGGGCTCTGTACAGGATTGCGATGTGGTTGAGAGGTATACCCTCATCCCGTATCTCAAGAACCCTCTGGGCAACAAATTCCGCCTGCTGCATCACATCTCTTGAGGGTGCAACAACGGGAGTTATCCCGCTTTTTTTAATACTCTTCAGGACCTTTTTGAATTGCTTCCTGTTCTGAGCTATAGAGTGGTTTGCAAGACCCAGTATTTCAGGGGTGCTTCTATAATTGGTTTCAAGTTTAAATATCTTGGCTTCCTGATAATTTTTTGGAAAATCGAGAATATTCTGAAAGTTTGCCCCTCTGAAGGAGTAAATACTCTGTGCATCATCGCCTACTACCATTACATTTCTGTGTATGAACCCCATGAAATCAACAATTTCTGCCTGAATTTTATTTGTATCCTGATACTCGTCCACAAGGATATGGGAAAAGGTTGTTGCATAAAATCGTCTCAACTCCTCATGCTCCAAGAGTATCTTATGCCAGTAATAGAGCAAATCATCGAAATCCATCGCATTTGTGGTCATCTTTTTTGCTGTGTAGTGCTTCTCGATTTCTGAAATTTCGTCAATAATGTCAAAGAAGTAGGGGGTTTTTTCTTTGATACAGTATTGTATATCGTTCATCGTATTTATGGCATAACTGAATAGCTCTTTTAGTATCGCACCTTTCGGGAATCTTCTTGCTTTCCTGTCTATTTTGGATTCCTTTAGCACCACTTCGATGAGGTCCTTTGCGTCCTCATTGTCGAGGATTGTAAAATTTCTTTTGAAGCCAACAAGTTCACTATGCTGTCTCAACACCATATTCCCTATGTGGTGAAATGTCCCTCCCCATATGTACCGTGTATCTATTTTCATTAAATGTTCAACCCTGTGGAGCATCTCTCGGGCAGCCTTGTTTGTAAAGGTGAGGAGCAGTATACTGTTTGGAGATACACCCTGTTCTAGGAATCTTGCAACCCTGTAAGTAACAACCCTTGTTTTCCCACTGCCTGCTCCTGCGATCACAAGTATGGGACCGTTTTCACACATCACTACATTTAACTGTTCTTCGTTTAACTCTTTTTCATATTCTACAAGAGGTATCTTTGAGGAAACATCCCTGTAGAGTGTATATTTTTTCATGGGGTTAAAGTATGCGTTATGTAGTATTCCATGTCAAGAACAAGAAGGTGTTCTAATGACGAATGTGGCAAAAGCACTTTACATTCCTTTTTACTCTGCTATAATCATGAAAGGAAAGTATTTTTTAAGGGGCGGTTGACTTGTGAAACCTACAATTTCCTTCTTAGAATTTTTTTCCAGCAAGGACTTTGCCATCCCTATATGGGAAGTTGCCCTCCTCATTATAATAAATTCAGCATGCCTACTCCTTGGTAAACACAAATTTGGACTTTTGGTATCGTATTTTTTTGTTTTTTATTGGGGGTTTGTATTGAATAGGGGGTATTGTCGCAAATGTGCTTGACTTATACAGGGGGTTGTATGTCTATTCTATATCAGGTATAATGATGGCTACCATCATTATTAGTTTTTTTGTGAAAAGTGAGTAAGGGATGATACTACAAGGCTTTCGTTGTTTTTTTACAGATCAGGTATTATATTTAATATGGAGGTAAAATGGAAATCTTTTTATTAGGTCTTATAACCCTTGCAACTGTCGTGGCAGTTGTTGCCTTTATTTATGTCATGATTGAACTGAGAGGAGCAATAAAGACATTGAAGGAATTCATCAAGATAACAGAGCAAACATTGAAGCCAACGCTTGAAGAACTTCAGTATTCTCTCAAGAGCGCGAGGACGGTAACAGACAATATTAATGTGGTAACAGAGGATGTGAAAACACTTTCCAGTTCTGTCAGGGAGATTGGTCAGAACGTGAAAAAAGTCAGTGACATTGTCGGGAATGTCACAGTTCATGCTTCTGGCTTGATGGCGGGTATCATGGCGGCCTTTGAAGTGATGGTAAAGCATTTTGTATCAAAGAATAAATAGCTCAATAAAACAGGAGGTGACATATGGCACAGGAAGAACGTGGTTACAGTATCGGCTCTATATTCTTTTCCTTTGTGCTTGGAGGATTGGTTGGAGCAGGGATTGCATTTGTGACAGCCCCTAAATCAGGGCAAGAAACAAGACAGCAAATCAAAGAGCTCGCAGAAGATGTGAAAGAAAGAGCGGAAGGTTACATTGAACAGGCAAAAAGCAAGGCAACATCTGCTGTGGAGAAGGGAAAAGATTTTCTGGAAAAGGAAAAATCCATTATCACAACAGCTGTTGAGGCAGGTAAGGAAGCATACGAAAAAGAAAAGATGGGAAAAGAGTAGAGCGGGCAAGCAAGAGATACCGACCGGAATTACCTGCAGGTTCTTTAAAGATATTCTGGTATATATATGGCAGAGAGACGATTTTACACTATTGCGCTGATATTCCTTGTCTTCGTCCTCGGTTATTTTAGCTATGAGATATTCAAGCCCTTCCTGTCTCCAATAGCGTGGGCTATTGTTCTTTCTATTATATTCTATCCGATTTATGTCTTTATCCTGAAACTTGTAAAAAGGAAATCTTTAGCTTCTTTTATCACCCTCTTAATCATTCTTGCCATCATTCTCGGCCCTTTCTCTTACCTTTCCTATTTGCTTACCCAGGAACTGAATACCCTGGCAGACCACTTAGAAGGTGGAAGCTTTGATCCTATGAAAAACGTGTTACGCCATCCAGTGGTGAATAAGATTATCCATACAATACTCTCCCTCTTTAATATTACCGAAGCAGGGTTCCAGAAGACTATTACTGACGGTATTTCACGGTTGGGGAGAGAATCTGTTGGCATCATTTCGAGTGGATTAGGTAATGTAGTAACTGCAGCATTGGACTTTGTTTTTATGATTCTCTCAATCTTTTTTCTTCTTGGAGATGGGCCTGAATTGCTCGAGAAGGTGAGTAGTTATATGCCCCTTCCAAAGAAGCAGAAAGACAAACTCATTAAGCAGATGAAAGATATCGTTATATCAACGATTTATGGGGGGGTAACCGTAGCAATTGTTCAGGGACTTATTGGAGGGATTACCTTTTTTATTTTAGGCATACCGTCTCCTGTTGTCTGGGGGCTTGCCATGTTTATTACTTCCTTCATCCCCTTGCTCGGTACATTTGTGATATGGGGACCAGCCACAGTATATCTTTTTTTTCAGGGTGCGACATTGAAGGGGATAATCCTTATTCTTGTTGGCATTTTTGTGATAAGCATGGTGGACAATATTTTAAGGCCCCTCATCATTCGCGGTAAGATGAAAATGCCGACCCTCGCTATCTTTTTCAGTATTCTGGGGGGTATAAAATTATTTGGATTTATAGGGTTGATCATGGGACCATTGGTACTGGCACTCTTTGTCTCCGTAGTTGAGATATTGAGATACACGGAAGAAGAGCAGAAGATGGGATGATGAGAAGGTGGGTGACGAAGGACGAATTACAGCAGAAACTTTTCACCCGAAGCGAGATTTTTCAAGGCATTCCTGTCTATCAATCTTATTTTGCGTCCCTCAACTTTTATGAATCCCTGGTTTGTCATTTTGTTGAGGATTCGTGAGAGCGTTTCTGGAATTGTCCCCAGAAGGCTTGCCAGTTGTCCTTTTGAAATATCTAATTCCAGATTTTCTGTCCTGCCTTTACTGTCACTGAGATAGAGAAGGTATACTGCAAGTCTGTGAGGTACTTCCTTGAGCGAGAGGTCTTCAACGAGTCTCGTAAAATATTTCAGGCGAAGGGACAATACTGCCAGCATATTCATGCTCAGGGATGGGTATTTTTTGATTAACCCCACGAAAGCTGTCCTCGGGAAAAAGATTATCTGACTTACATCCAATGCTTCGGCGTGGGCAGGAAACGTTTTACCGGTGAATACTGCAACTTCACCAAAGGGTTCACCGGCCTCGATAATGTGGAGAATCTGCTCTTTTCCTTCTGAAGAAAGCTTAAAAATCTTGATGCGCCCTGTCTGTACGATATAGAAGCCGTGGGCATCATCACCTTCAGAAAAGATCATCTGTCCTTTGTTGAATATGTGTTTTACGGCGATACGGGATAACTCGACAACCTGTTTTTGGGGTAATCCTTTAAAGAGTGGAACCCCGGCAATAAAATCGGGGGTGTTCAAACCTTTCATGTGTAACTTCATTCTGTCAGTGTGCAACCTTACCACTTTCTTTTGACCATTCAATGCCCTTTGATGTCAGGAAGTCCTGTGCTTTTTTGTGCCCCAGTCTTGCTGCAATTTTCAAATCTTTAATTGTCATCTTATTATTCCCGAGTTTTGCGTATGTAGCCCCGCGATTAGCGTAAGCAATTGCGAATTTGGGGTTTTGCTCGATAGCCTTGCTGAATGCGTAAATAGCCCCTTTATAATTACCGGATATAACCAACGACTTTCCTTTGTCAAACCAGTCGGCAGCAGTCAACCCCTTGATTATCGCCACATATTCTTTCTTTTTTTGATCCTTGTTCTCGTTTTTTGCTGTCGCCATGTCCTTTTTCAGGTCTTCAATCTCTTTTAATAGTTTGTCCACCTTCTCCCTTGTTTCATACATCTCGTTTATCTCCGGCTGGTCTTTCCGGAGTTTATCGATGGATTTTGCCACTACAGTGGGGTCTGTGGTGATATTTGCTTTGAGATAGTATATTTTACCGTCCCATTTCTCATCTATTATATTCACTTTGACGATCCCGGCGGTTACAGCAGTAATCTGGTCTTTTGTCAGTTGAAAATCTTTCACTTCTGTTTTGCTTTCGAGGTATGTTCCCAATTCCTCAAAGAGCAGCCTTTTCGCCTGTTCAAGGGCAATTGTTCTACTCGAAAGCTTGCTATCTGCTTCGCTTGCCTGATAGGTATATTCCTTTTGAAAGGTGACCTCCTCAGCAGAGGCTACATGGGCAGCAACACATGAGCAAAGCAAAAAAGAGACTAAAATTGAAAATTTTATGACCAAGCTTTTGTTTTTCATATTCTACCCCCCTGAAAACAATTGTATGCTAAATCATATCAAAATTAAAACAACAAATACAACGGGTAATTTTCACAGGGAAAACAACCATCCCAATATTTCTTTAGAAAAAAAGGATATTTTCATGTATGATTAATATTGGTAATCAGTTTTTCATACTAACCATTGTTAAGAGGAGGCTCAATGGAAAAACCCAAAATTCTCATCCTTATTGGAAGTGATAGTGACCTCCCTGTCATTGATGATGGACTGAAATTTCTGAAAGAAGTTGGAATACCTTTTAAACTGGATATATCGTCAGCCCACCGCCATCCTGAAAAAACGGTAAGTTATGCGAAGAAAGCAAGAAGAGACGGTTTTGAGGTAATCATAGCGGTTGCAGGCATGGCAGCTCACCTCCCTGGGGTTCTCGCATCCCACACAACACTGCCCGTCATTGGTGTGCCTACAAGTGGTGGCACGCTGAATGGAATTGATGCCCTTTTATCTATCGTCCAGATGCCAAAGGGGATTCCTGTTGCGACAGTGGGTATTGACGCCTCACGGAACGCAGCAATCCTTGCATGCAAAATACTCTCAATTAAATATGATGGGATAAGGGAAAAACTCAAAAAGATGAAGATAGATATGAAGAAGTCGAGTGAGGAGAAATCTGCAAAGCTGAATAAATATTTACAGGATTGACAATACATTTTCCTTCTGATAAGGTTTTTCTAAAATGTTAAATTCCATTACCGATGTAAAAGGTTTAAAAGTAGGTCATGCTTCCGACTACACCGGGTATACAGGATGCACGGTTATCCTCTGCGAGGGGGGTGCGGTGTGCGGTATAGACGTGAGGGGAAGTGCATCAGGCACGAGACAGGTGGATGCATTGAATATGAATCACATTGTAGAACAGGTGCATGCAATTCTCCTGTCCGGTGGCAGTTCTTTTGGGCTTGATGCAGCTGCGGGTGTCGTGAGATACCTTGAAGAGAGAGGTATAGGGTTTGATGTTGGCATAGCAAGGATTCCAATAGTTCCTACTGCGGTCATATTTGACCTTTTTTTCGGTGATGCGAAGACAAGACCTACACCAGAAATGGGCTACAAGGCATGTGTAGATGCGAAAGAAACAGTGAAAGAAGGGAGTATAGGTGCCGGTACAGGAGCGACTGTAGGGAAACTCTTTGAGGTGACAAGGGGTATGAAGGGAGGCCTTGGCACATCGGGTGTTGTTCTACCCGATGGATTGGCAGTGGGAGCCCTTGTAGTGGTAAACGCTTTTGGAGATATTATTGATAATATTACCGGAAGGATTATTGTGGGTGTGAGAGCCTCAGAGGAAAGCCTGGAGTTTGCGAATACGGTGAATTGTCTGAAAAAAGGTTTTGTGAAGAAACAGTTTGGTCTTGTGAATACAACCCTCGGCGTTGTGGCTACAAATGCCAGGTTTAATAAAAAAGAGATCACAAAAATAGCTCAAATGGCTCAGGGAGGGTTGGTCAGGACTATAAGCCCAGTCCATACAACCTTTGACGGGGATCTTGTGTTTGCCCTTTCCATAGGTGAACACGAAGCAGATATTAATAGGGTGGGGGTATTGAGTGAGTTTGTCATAGCGGAAGCAATCAAGAGGGCAGTAAAAAAGGCTGATGGTTTTGGAATACTACCGGCTTTCAGGGATATCAGTAAAGGGTGGAAGGTCACCCGGTAAAGATAGATATCATCTCACCATATCCGTTGTTTCCATAAAGAGGAGGACCCGGGGATGGAAGATTACTTAAAGGTTGCGGAACTCATTAAAACAAAGGGTTATGCAGTTGCCTTTACAGGTTCCGGTATATCTGTGGACAGCGGGATTCCTACTTTCCGGGGTGGGCAGGGGTTGTGGGAAAAGTACGACCCGATGGAATATGCCCACATAAAATCCTTTATGAGTAATCCTGAAAAGGTCTGGATGATGTTACGGGAGATGTCCCAGGTAATTTTTGATTCAGCGCCAAACCAGGCACATATTGCCCTGAGTGTATTAGAGACAAAAGGTTTTTTAAAAGCAGTTATTACCCAGAATGTTGACGGGCTTCACCATATAGCCGGGAACAGTAATGTAATAGAGTACCATGGTAACCATAGATGGCTTATCTGTACCCAATGTGCAAAGAGAACCCCTCTTTCACCTGAGGTAGTGAGTGCACTTCCTTATCCAAGATGCGAAAAATGCAACAGCGCATTGAAACCCGATGTGGTGTTTTTTGGAGAAGGAATACCGATGAAGGAAATGGTAAGGGCCAATGAAGAAGCAAGCAGGTGTAATGTAATGTTAATAATAGGAACATCAGGTGTTGTCTATCCTGCTGCGGAAATACCGTATGTCGTGAAATCCAGAGGGGCTACGATTGTTGAGATAAATGTTGCCCCAACACCTTTTACTTCATCAATATCTGATTATTTTTTTGAAGGAAATGCATCAACAGTGCTACCAAGGATACTGGAACATATATAAAATAGCGTACAGCGTTTAGCGTAGAGTTTTTTTGAGACTTTCCTTTTCGCTCAACGCTCAAAAGGTTGACTGTATGGACCATACCTATTGTGTGATTATGGCAGGGGGGAAAGGGGAGAGGTTCTGGCCCTTAAGCACGGAGCGAATTCCTAAACCTTTCCTGAAACTCACTGGCGATAAAACCTTAATACAATTAACTATTGAGAGGGTTCGTAACATCGTGCCGACGGAGAATATCTTCGTCGTCCTTGGGAAACGACACCTCAATGTGGCGAAAAGACAGCTTGGAGATTTATTTGATGAAAACTTTATCGTTGAGCCAGAAGGGAGAGATACCGCTCCATGCATTGGTTTTGCAGCACTACCTATTCTGAATAGGGATAGTAAAGCCATTATGATTACCCTGCCTGCTGACCAATACATACCTGATGTTGGTGGTTTTGTAAAAACTATTTCTCATGGGGTAAAGTGTGCGAAGATGGGGGATTATCTGGTTACTGTCGGGATAAAACCGACAAGACCAGAAACAGGATATGGTTATATACATGCTCATGAGAAATTCAATGTTTCTGATGGTATGATGTGCTACAGGGTAAAAAAATTTGTGGAAAAACCCGATGTTGAAAGGGCAAAAGCATATATAGAAGAGGACAATTATTTCTGGAATGCCGGGATGTTTATTTGGAAAGCCACCACAGTAATGAAAGGGATTGAACAACATATGCCTGAACTTTATAATGGACTTATAAAGATTAAAGGTGCATTGTCTTCTCACAACAGAAGAACGATAGACATGGTGTATAAGAGCCTTCCAAGAAAGTCTATAGATTACGGGCTTATGGAAAAGGCTGATAATGTCTTGATGATTCCTGCTGATTTTAGATGGGATGATGTTGGGACATGGACTTCACTTTTGAGAGTCTTAGAGCTCGATAAGCATGGAAATTACAGAAAAGGGAATGTCATTTGTGTGGACACGCAGGATTGTGTTGTATACGGGGATGATATGCTGATAGCCACTATCGGTGTCTCCAACCTTGTCGTTGTGGCATCAAAAAAGGGTGTTCTTGTCTGTGATGGGAATAGAGCACAAGAGGTGAGGGAGATAGCGAAAAGACTGAGTTTGGAAAAATAGCGTAGAGCATGGAGCGCAGAGTTAAAAATCCTGAACGCTAACAACTATCCGCTAAACGCTGATAAAAGTGGGGGGTTATTGTGATTTCCAAGATTTTTACCG
Source organism: uncultured delta proteobacterium (assembly GCA_903822335.1). Classification (GTDB taxonomy): domain Bacteria; phylum Desulfobacterota; class Syntrophorhabdia; order Syntrophorhabdales; family Syntrophorhabdaceae; genus CAIJOT01. The sequence continues at coordinate 317 of CAIJOT010000255.1, read as the reverse complement.
CAACCATTTACGGCATAGATGGGATAAAAATAGACGTTGAGGTTGATATATCCTTTGGATTGCCCGCTTTTAATATTGTAGGATTGCCTGAAACATCCGTAAAGGAAAGCAAGGAGAGGGTAAGGGCTGCGATAAAGAACGCAGGGTTTGAATTTCCCAATGATAGAATCACAATTAACCTTGCCCCTGCAGATGTCAGAAAGGAAGGTTCTTCCTTTGACCTGCCTATTGCCATAGGGATACTTGCATCTACGGGTGTGATGAAAGAAGAGAGGATGAGAAATTATCTTATTGCCGGGGAACTCTCTCTTGACGGG
>CAIJOT010000254.1 GCA_903822335.1 uncultured delta proteobacterium | reverse complement strand
TGGAAGGACAACACCTGTAGAACTGGACTTTATTCAGATAGAAAAGGTTTAAAGGAGCTAAGAGATGGCGAAGAAAGTTGTTGCTATGGTAAAATTACAGTTGCAAGCAGGTCAGGCAACTCCATCACCGCCTGTTGGTCCGGCACTCGGCCAGCACGGTGTAAATATAATGGAATTTTGTAAAGCATTTAATGAAAAGACAAAAAACCAGGAAGGTACTGTTATCCCTGCATTGATAACGATTTTTTCTGACAGAACTTTTAGTTTTATTACAAAAACCCCACCCGCAACATTTCTAATAAAAAGGGCGGCTAAGCTGGCGAAAGGTGCACACAATCCAAAAAAAGAAGTGGTGGGTAGTATAACAAGGTCACAGGTAAAAGAGATTGCACAAATTAAGATGACAGACCTCAATGCAAACGATTTAGCAGGAGCAGAAAAAATAATAGAAGGGTCTGTGAGAAGTATGGGATTAGAAATAGTAGAGGGGTGACGAAAGTTCAGCGTAGAGCATAGAGCGTATAGCAGTTACAAAACGCTATCCGCTAAAAATGTAAGGAGTTATATACCATGGCAAAGAAATATATTGAGGCAAGAAACAAAGTAGATAGAGAAAAAAGGTATGATATGGAGGAAGCTCTCGATATTTTACCACAGATTTCTTATGCAAAATTTGATGAAACAGTAGAGCTGGCTCTAAGGCTTGGCGTTGATCCAAGACACGCAGACCAGATGGTGAGGGGTAGTGTAGCGCTTCCAAACGGGCTAGGCAAAAAGGTCAGGATACTTGTGTTTGCGAAAGGCCAAAAAGAGAAAGAGGCCGAGGAAGCTGGTGCAGATTATGTCGGTGCAGAAGATTTAATTGAAAAAATCCAGAAAGGGTGGACAGATTTTGATAAAACAATATCAACCCCCGATATGATGGGAATGGTGAGTAAACTCGGTAAAATATTAGGCCCCAGAGGACTTATGCCAAATCCAAAAGTCGGGACTGTTACCTTTGATATAGGTAAGACTGTCAAAGAAATTAAAGCAGGCAGGGTGGAGTTCAGGGTTGACAAAGCAGGAAATCTCCATATCCCTTTTGGCAAAATCAGTTTTGGAAAAGAAAAGCTGTTGGAGAATGTGAATACACTCCTTGAAGCAGTGAATCGATTAAAACCACCTTCAAGCAAAGGGACGTATGTAAAAGGAATAGCCATTTCTGCAACAATGAGTCCAGGTATAAAAATTGATCCTGCCTATGTGAGAAATTTGAGTAAATAGGGAAAAGGTCAGAGAAAGTAGGTGCATGAATGTTAAACGAATACGGCCTACCGAGACTTTTTGTATTTTCGTCTCCCTGACTTTCCATACATATTTTTTAGAAAGGAGGGATGAAAACCATTGGAAAGAAGAAAAAAACAAAAAGTGGTAGAGGAATTAAGGACAAAGCTGAAAGCATTGAATAACATGTTCCTCACAGGGTACAGCGGTATGAGTATGGCTCAGATAACACGGCTTAGAAGAGAATTAAGAAATGTGGATGTAGAGTTTAGTGTTGTAAAAAATAGCCTTTTTAAGATCGCCTCTGGAGGAACAAAAGCAGAAGCTTTGAAGGACAAGTTCTATGGTCCTAATGCAATTATTTGTATTTATAAAGACCCTACTAGTGCAGCACGGGTAATATCGAGCTTGTCAAAGGATATTCCCAATCTGAAGTTGAAAGCAGGGTTTCTGGGTGCACAGATAATAACACCTGAAGAGATTATGAAGCTTGCCACATTACCATCCAAAGAGATACTTATGGGCAAGTTCCTTGGCCTACTGCAGGGTATGCCACAAAGACTCCTGTATGTACTTTCCGGTAATATCAGCAAACTTATGACAACCTTGAATGCGATCAAACATCAAAAAGAACAAGCCTAAAGGAGGAACTAAATGAGCGTTACAAAAGAAGATGTAATAAAATTCATCGAGAATATGACAGTCCTTGAACTTTCTGAGTTTATAAAGACATTAGAAGATAAATTTGGGGTTCAGGCTGCTATGCCTATGATGGCAGCTACTACAGGAGCAGGACAGGCAGCACCTGCTCAGGAAGCAGTAGAGGAACAGACAGAGTTTAATGTTATACTTACCGGATATGAGGCCGAAAAGAAGATACAGGTCATTAAGGTAGTACGGGCTATTACCAGCCTCGGTCTGAAGGAAGCAAAAGACCTCGTAGAAGGTGTGCCAAAACATGTGAAGGAAGGCGTTTCCAAGGATGAAGCAGCAAATATCAAGAAACAACTCGAAGAAGTCAGCGCGCAGGTGAAAGTAGAGTAATAAAAACAGGGGTCAAGGGGTAAGGGTCAAGGGGTCAAGCGAATATCACTACGAACCCTCGAACCCTCGAACCCTTAAACCCTTAAATTATGAGGTGAAAATAATTATGAGGGAAACCTTCCATAATAAGATTTTTAGAAAGAACTATTCGAAAATAAAAGAGATTCTTGAGATCCCCAATCTTATTGAAATTCAACTTGACTCTTACGAAGGCTTTTTACAAAAGGACATATCCCCTGAAAAAAGGAAAACTATTGGACTACAGGCGGTTTTCAACAGTGTATTCCCGATTAAAGATTCTCATGAGACAACATCCCTTGAGTTTGTAAAATATAAGATTGGTGAACCAAAAAACTCCGAAGAAGAATGTCTTTTTAAAGGGCTTACCTTTGCAGCACCTATGAGGGTGACGATAAGGCTTGTAGTATGGAACATTGACTCTGACACAAAAACAAGGGACATAAGGGCAGTAAAAGAACAGGATGTATATTTCGGAGAAATTCCTCTTATGACGCAGAGAGGAACATTTATAATAAATGGAACTGAAAGGGTTATTGTCAGTCAATTGCATAGATCGCCAGGCGTTTATTTTGATTATGACAAATCAAAATCACCATTAAGTGGAACTTTTGCATACACAGCAAGGATAATTCCATACAGGGGTTCGTGGTTAGATTTTGAGTTTGACCATAAAGAGCTCATTTATGTGAAGATAGATAAGAAAAAGAAAATCCCCGTAACATTGCTTTTAAAAGCTTTAGGATACAAAGAGAAGGAGATTATTGATTATTTTTATGAGAAAGAAAAGGTGATTATAAAAAGTGGAACATTATTTAAACAAACACCACTCGCACTCCTTGTTGGACAGAAGGCACCTTCCGATATTATTAATGAGAACACCGATGAAGTATTGGTGAAAAAACATAAAAAGATTACAAAAGCTATTATCAAAAAAATGGAGCTTGCCCACATCAATCAAATCCCTGTAGGAGAAGAGGATATAATAGGCAAGGTAACATCGAGTGATATAATCGATCCACAAACCAAAGCAGTATTGATTCCTATAAATAGAGAGATATCTAAGGAAGACCTGTCAAAGGTAGTAAGTAAAAAAGTAAAAAACTTCGATATACTTTTTATCGATAATTTGACCGTGAGTCCTTCTTTAAGAAACACGTTATTCACGGATAAGGTGAATACAAAAGAAGAGGCACTCCTCGAAATATATAGAAAATTGAGACCAGGAGATCCACCGACTATAGAGTTTGCCGAAACCCTTATTCATAATATGTTTTTTAGCCCTGAAAGGTATGACCTTTCCAAAGTAGGCAGGCTAAAGATAAACCACAGGATTGGCCTTAATGTCCCGCTGGACGAAACTACTTTAAGGAAGGATGACATTATCGAGGTGGTAAAACATTTAATAAAGCTAAAGGATGCGAGAGGACCTCGTGATGATATAGACCATCTTGGAAACAGAAGGGTAAGGACTGTCGGAGAACTCCTCGGAAACCAGTTCAGAATGGGGCTTGTGAGGATGGAAAGGGCTATCAAAGAAAGGCTTACCTTCCCTGAGATGGAAACTTTAATGCCCCATGACCTTGTGAACCCAAAGCCTGTAACAACAGCAATTAAGGACTTCTTTGCAAGCAGTCAGCTTTCACAATTCATGGACCAGACAAATCCTTTAAGCGAAATAACCCACAAAAGAAGGCTCAGCGCACTTGGGCCAGGTGGTCTTACAAGAGAAAGGGCAGGGTTTGAAGTAAGGGATGTACATCCAACCCACTATGGAAGAATATGCCCCATAGAGACGCCTGAAGGCCCAAACATCGGGTTAATTGTTTCCCTCTGCACATACGCAAAAGTGAACGAATTTGGATTCATCGAAACACCTTACAGAAGGGTTGTCAATGGAAGGGTCACAGATGAAATAAAATACCTAAGCGCTCTTGAAGAGGAACAATATTATATTGCACAGGCAACTGCTCCGGTAGATGAACACGGTAAATTCAAGATAAACTTGATTTCTGCACAAAAGGGTGGAGAAGTTTTTCTTATAACCCCTGAACAGGTTAATTTCATGGATGTCTCTCCGAAACAGCTCGTAAGCGCTTCTGCCTCACTGATTCCCTTCTTGGAACACGATGACGCAAATCGTGCCCTTATGGGTTCAAACATGCAAAGACAGGCAGTCCCGTTGATTATTACAGAAGCTCCTCTCATAGGCACAGGAATGGAGAAAGTCGTGGGCAGGGATTCAAGAGTGACAATAGCAGCAAACCACAGCGGCGTGGTAAAAAGTGTAAACGCAAACAGACTCATTGTAAAATATGAGGAGAAAAAAGGAAATGAGGAACCAGTTACCAGGATAGATGTGTACAATCTTCTAAAATTCAGAAGGTCAAATCAGGATACATGCATCAACCAGAAGGTTATTGTAAAAGAAGGTGATTATGTCAAGAAGGGGGATGTCCTTGCAGATGGCCCATCTACAGACAGGGGCGAGCTTGCCCTTGGCAAAAATGTATCAGTGGCATTTATGCCCTGGAGAGGGTACAACTATGAAGACTCCGTGCTTATAAACGAGAGACTCGTAAAAGAAGATGGGTTCACTTCTATTCACATTGAAGAATTAGAGTGCGTGGTAAGAGATACAAAACTCGGGAAAGAAGAAGTAACAAGGGATATTCCAAATGTAGGAGATGATGCCCTCAAAGACCTTGATGAAAGTGGCATTGTCAGGATAGGGGCCAAAGCAAGACCCGGCGATATATTAGTTGGAAAGGTTACCCCTAAAGGAGAAACACAACTTACACCTGAGGAAAAATTACTTCGTGCTATATTCGGTGAAAAGGCAGGGGATGTAAAAGATACATCCCTAAAAGTACCCCATGGTATTGAGGGTATAGTAACTGACGTGAAAGTTCTTTCACGAAGAGGGATCGACAAGGACGAGCGGAGCCGGGACATAGAGGACCATGATATATCAAATATTTTAAAGGACCAGGAAGACCAGGTAAAGATTATCTTAGAAAGTACAAAAGAAAAAATAGTCAACCTGTTCATTGGCAAGAATACCCCGAAAGACATAAAGGATGAAAAAAACAAGGTTATCATTAAAAAAGGCGAAGTCCTTACCAAGGAAAAGATACATCATATCAATCTGGACAGATTACAAGGCATAGGTTTTGGAGATGAGGAACTGGAGCATAAGATATCAAACATCTCCAACAGCAAAGAAAACCAAATAGAGATTATAAGGCTCTACTATGAAGACAAAATAAACAAGATAAAAAAAGGTGATGAACTGTCCCCTGGTGTGATTAAGACCATCAAGGTATACGTGGCTATGAAGAGGAAGGTGGCTGTTGGAGATAAAATATCGGGCCGACATGGTAACAAGGGAATAGTCTCGGTCATACTGCCTGAGGAGGATATGCCATTCACAGAAGATGGAACATCCATTGACATTGTGTTAAATCCCCTTGGTGTGCCGTCGAGAATGAATGCAGGTCAGATCTTGGAAACCCATCTTGGATGGGCTGCTAAGGAACTCGGGAAAAAGGTAGGGGAATTGGTTGATAATTATAATAAGAACTGCTGCTCCCCTGCAGTGATAAAAAAGTATCTCAAAAAGATCTTTGACCATGGAGAATTAGGAGGTTTCTTAGAGAGGTTGAATGATGAAGAGTTAGTGGAACTCGCGAATCAGATGGGGGATGGAGTTCATATTGCAGTCCCTGTGTTCGATGGTGCAAAGGAGGATGAGATCAAAGAGCTATTCAAAATGGCCGGGTTAGGAGATAACAAACAGACTACCCTCTTTGACGGGAGAGCAGGAGAACCATTCCACCATAAAATTACAATTGGCAACATGTATTTCTTGAAATTACACCATCTCGTTGATGATAAAATTCATGCCCGGTCTATAGGCCCTTACTCTCTCGTTACCCAGCAACCCCTTGGAGGAAAGGCACAATTCGGTGGTCAGAGGCTTGGGGAGATGGAAGTGTGGGCACTTGAAGGCTATGGGGCTGCCTATTCCTTACAGGAGTTTCTTACAATCAAATCCGATGATGTCAATGGTAGAATAAGGGCGTACGAGGCAATCGTTAAAGGAGAAGATGTGCTTGAGCCAAGCCTGCCTGAGTCCTTTAACGTACTGGTAAAAGAACTGCAAAGTTTATGTATAAATGTAGACCTTATGAAGGAAGAATAAGGTTCCGCGAAGAAGGGAGGTATAATATTGGAGGATTATTATAAGGTTTTCGATAAACAGAAAGACCCCTTAAGTTATGCATCTATAAAAATATCATTAGCTTCTCCAGAACTCATAGAAAAATGGTCATTTGGAGAGGTAAAAAAACCAGAAACTATAAACTATAGAACATTCAAACCAGAGAGAGATGGGTTATTCTGTGCAAAGATTTTTGGTCCCGTAAAGGACTACGAGTGTATATGTGGAAAATATAAAAGGATGAAACACAGAGGCATTGTCTGTGAAAAATGCGGGGTGGAAGTCATACAATCGAAGGTGAGAAGGGAAAGGATGGGTCATATAAGGCTCGCCTGCCCTGTTGCCCACATCTGGTTTCTTAAAAGCATGCCGAGCAAGATAGGTACATTGCTTGAGCTCACAATAAAAGAAGTGGAAAGGGTTTTATATTTTGAAATGTATATCGTGATCGAGTCGGGTTCTTCTCCATACGAATTTTGCGAACTTATAACTGAGGAAAAATATTTAGAAGCAAGGGAGAAGTATGGAGCAACATTTAGCGGAGGAATAGGCGCTGAAGCCATAAGGGAATGCTTGAAGAAAATCGGTATAGAAGAACTCACAAAAAAACTTAGAGATGAGATGAGGGATACCACGAGTGACGTAAAGAAGAAAAAGCTTGCAAGGAGACTAAAAGTCGTAAATGCTTTTAAAGTCTCAGGTGTCAGGCCTGAGTGGATGATACTGGATATTATTCCTGTGCTTCCCCCTGAACTCAGGCCCCTTGTCCCCTTAGATGGTGGAAGATTCGCAACTTCGGACCTTAATGACCTGTACAGAAGGGTAATAAACAGGAGCAACAGGTTAAAGAGATTGATGGAATTGAATGCGCCGGAGATTATCATCAGAAACGAGAAAAGAATGCTCCAGGAAGCAGTGGATGCCCTTTTTGATAATTCTAAAAGGGGACGGGTAGTCACCGGGGCAAATAAAAGGCCCCTTAAATCTTTAAGTGATATGCTCAGGGGTAAACAGGGAAGATTCCGCCAAAACCTCCTCGGTAAAAGAGTCGACTACTCCGGCAGGTCCGTAATAGTCGTTGGTCCTGAGTTAAGGTTACACCAGTGTGGCCTCCCGAAGTATATGGCATTGGAGCTTTTTAAACCTTTTGTTTATAATAGATTAATAAAGAAGGGTTTTGCCACTACAATCAAAAACGCCAAGAAGCTCGTTGAAAAAGAGAGGCCTGAAGTATGGGATGTGCTTGAAGAGCTAATAAAAGAACACCCGGTACTCTTGAACAGAGCCCCAACCCTTCACCGATTAGGCATCCAGGCTTTTGAACCGCAACTCATCGATGGCAAGGCAATCCAGTTACACCCTCTTGTCTGTCCTGCGTATAATGCAGATTTCGACGGAGACCAGATGGCAGTGCATGTACCACTTTCTACAGAAGCTCAGGCTGAGGCAAGGGTTCTCATGATGTCAACGAATAACATACTTTCCCCTGCAAACGGGAAGCCGATTATAGTTCCTACACAGGATATCGTACTTGGACTTTATTATCTTACGATTGAACGAAAATACAGGCCAGGGGAATCGAAAGACTCCCTGGAATTTTCCATGAGTGAATTCATTGAGCATTTCAATGTGGGAAAGCTGTGTGAGGAAATCAATAATGACGCTTATGGAATAAAGCTCCAATCAAGAGACAATACAATCGATAGATTAAATGAAATTATGAAAATCCCAAACCTTCATGAGATCATTGCAAAGAAAAAGAAGCACCTGAAGTTTAAGGAAGATATTCAAAGGCTTATCGATAAAGTAAAGGATTATAACTACAAAAGCCCTGAATTATCATTAGAGCAGCAGAAAACGATCATTGAGCTGAACAGGTTCATTTTACAAACCGTTTATCCTCAAAGCTGTCCGCGGTTACGGAAAAGATTTATATTTTCAGATCCGGAAGAAGTGATGATGGCCTATGATGCCGGTGAAGTTGATCTTCACGCAAGAGTAAAGGTGAGAATAGATGGTAAACTGGTGGATACCACGATAGGAAGGATAATACTGAGGGGCGTGATTGAAAATGCGCTGATGGAATTGGAAGAAGAAAAAAGACAGTCAGTGCTGAAAGAGCTTTTCAGCTTAATAAACAAGGTAATGGATAAGAAGACAATCGCTCAACTCGTTGATAAATGTTACAGGGAAGGGGGAGAAAAGAGTACGGTCATACTCTCTGACAGGCTAAAGGATTTGGGTTACTATTATGCCACACTGGGGGGTATATCAATCAGCGTAGATGATATGAAGATTCCGGAAAAGAAGAAGGAACTGATAGGTAGGGCAAATAAAGAGGTCATGGGTGTTCAGAAGCAACACTCTGAAGGTCTCATAACCGATGGCGAACGGTACAATAAGGTTATAGATATATGGGCAACAGTAACGGAAAGAATAGCTGAGGAGCTTATGAGAGAACTCGGATCAGAGAAGGTCATAAATCCTGACGGAAAGGTTGAGTATCAAAACAGCCTCAACCCGATATTCATGATGGCCGATTCAGGTGCAAGGGGTAATGCTCAACAGATACGACAGCTTGCCGGTATGAGGGGGCTTATGGCAAAACCCTCTGGGGAGATTATAGAAACACCGATAACGAGTAACTTTAGAGAAGGTCTTGACGTTTTACAATACTTCA
>CAIJOT010000253.1 GCA_903822335.1 uncultured delta proteobacterium | reverse complement strand
CGGACCTTCCAGACCCTTTCTGGTGCCCGTCGCTCAGGCATCCATCAGCAACTCCGCACCACAGGACTGGAAGATCCGGGAACCTTTTCTACATAACAAGTTTGGCATCGGATATGTTCAGCTCCAACATCTTCGTGCTTGCAAGGAGCCGCACAAGGTTCTTCTTAACGGCCTCGATGTCCCCTCCGAGTTTCTGAAGTTCTTCCGCGGCCTTTCTAATCTCTTTTATCTTTGCATCCATTTCGTTGATTTTATATTTTTTTGCCATGATAGTATCCTCCTCATTTCAGTGTGGTCTCAGGTCTTTGAATCTCTTCGCCTTCAGTGCATATCTGGGCAGGCTTTCATAAGGGTGGACCTCTATCTTGTATCCGAGGTTCGTCTTGACCCTGAGTTGGTCCTTCAAACGATTCAGAATATCTGCCTCCTTTTTCTCGAAGCCAGGTCTGATCTCTATTTTGAGGAGGATGTCATCAATGTCACCTTTTTTGCTCACAACAACTTCATACTCATCACTCAATTCAGAAAAACTTCTCACCACTTCCTCAATTGCTGTAGGAGCAAGGAGCACGCCTTTTACCTTTGTAATGTCATCAGCCCTGCCGACAACACCGCCATCAATTATCCTGAAGGTGCGGCCACATTCACAGTCATAATCGGCCCAGCGAATTACATCCTTTGAGTCAAAGCGAATACAGGGTTTTGCCATTCTGTCAAAGGCGGTAATGACCATTTTGCCGGTTTTCATCGGTGTGTCAATAATTTCACCTGTATCCACATCTTCTATCTCGACGAGGAAAAACGCATCATTTACATGGAGTCCCTTTGATTGATATGTACACATGTAACTCCAGGCGCCGATCTCGGTTGCGCCGATATGGTCATAGACTTTGGCACCCCAAGCCTCTTCGATGCGTTGTTTGGTAGTTGGAATGCTTGCACCAGGTTCTCCTGCACAAGTAATCCTCTTTATACCGAGCTTGGATGGATCAATACCCATTTTCCTTGCCGTATCAGCCATACCAAGTACATAGGTTGGTGTTGCCATAAAAGCAGTACACTTCAGCTCCTGCATTTTCAAGATCCTTGCTTCGGTATCTAAAACTCCACCAGGAACTACTTCACATCCCACCTTCTCTGCTGCATAATGGCCAGCCCAGAAGGCTACGAATATATTGTAACCAAAAGGAATAAACACCCTGTCAGTATCCCTGTATCCCTGGGCGTAGAGGATATAAGCCCACGATTCCGACCACCATTCCCAGTCTTGCCACGTATCGGCCTGGTATACGGGTGTACCTGTGGTACCGCTTGTCTGCCGGAATATAGTCACGTCCTGTAAAGGAACTGCTAGCATATCCCCATATGGGAACGGTGGCCTGGTCTGTACGTCTCTCAGCATCCCTTTATCGGTCTTGGGAACCTTTTTAATATCTTCATAGGTTTTGATATCGCCTGGTTCCATACCGGCATCTTTGTAAAGTTTTTTGTAGAACGGTGAATTTTTATAAGCCCACTCAAAAATCCTCTTAAATTTCTTCAACTGTAGCTCACGCAGCTTCTCACGAGGCAACGTTTCCATTATTGGATTCCAGTAAATAGAACCATTCTTGGGCATTGATTCATTCCTCCTTTATATTCGCTTTCTCAAAACGACGGGTGTTATTCCAATCTCCCGGAACTGCAAACCTTCACAGGAGCCAAAACCTGTCAGAGCGACTTCATCATCTCCCCCAAAAGGTATGCAACCTCCACCCTCCCTGTGGGCGCCAGGATCCTGCTGCTGTAATTGACTGCATAGTTGGAAAGGAGTTGCCGCCTCAAAACCCTGAATTTGTCCGTCATAATCGCCTGAGCAATGTCTACAAGGCTTGCGGTAACGCCCTCCAGGAGCAGGCGAAGGCCGGTTCCTATGAGCACTTGCCACTCTGCCTTGACTCGTATTCCCAACTTCATAAGTGCAGGGATATATTCGCTGATGAGGAAATCTGTATATTCCTTCTCTGTTCCATGAACCAGTTTATAATACTGGTTAAACCTCCACGTTCCCATCTCGATACCATACCCTTCAACGGGGATCCTACCTGTACTTTTCAGCACGGCACTGGTATAGTTGGAGATATAGGCGTGGAGTTCCTTTGTCACCTCGATAAACTCATCACTCTCCAAGGCTTTTTGCAGGTCGAGGAAATTATGGGCCAATGACACAGCGCTTATCCTCGGACCTGACCCTATGATGACGTGGAAACCGCCGATTACGTTCAGACCTACCTTCTGCATGGCGGGCAACAACCTGCGGAGTACAAAATCCGTGTACTCCGGTCCTTTTCCCCTCAGAACCTCCCATTGTTGAACAAACAGAAACATGATCCACCACCTTTCACATTTACAGTACTATAGTGATACTGCTTTGTCCAGGACAAAAAACATTCCCACGCTGGCCACTATCCTGGTTCCGGCATGATTGTATCCTCGCCGTTCCCTCACACATCCATGACCACAAAGATACCTTACGGCCCGCCTAAAAGATGCGCAAGATCATCGGCTCTGAGCTTGCAGTTACCTCGTATGATTTCAGCACCGGGGTACCCTGAAACATCTCCGCGAACTTCTCCAGGATTCTTTGGTAATCTCCGCTTTTCTCATAGGCATCGAGATCTCCTTTTGTGTCCCAAGCCGTCACAGAGATGCCCTCGTCGGCTCCATCGGTGCACTCAAGGAGGTGGATGAACCTTATGCCCTTATGACTCTTGTGAGCAGGAATTACCTTGTTTACGTAGACATTCCGCAGTTCATCCATGTTGCCCGGTTTAACGTTGAAAAAGGTCATTCTTACATACATACGTGTAACCTCCTATGTTCTGAATAGTTGCAGCATCAGGTCAATCACATACTCCTCATCCTTTCGCGCATCCTTTTTTGTATACTTTGCGCCCCTGGCCTGCACCCAGAATATACTCTCCGGAAAAGTGAATCGTTTGTCCACCACCCATTCCATATCCTGGGGATTACCGAAATGTCTTTCAACATCTTTTGCAACCCTCACGATCTCAAGTATTTCTTTGTCATCAATACAGGGTGTCTTCTGAAGGTGTTCAGGGATTTGGCAAACTTCTGTCCCGCTCTCGGCGTAACCAACCATCTTTGTCTTCTCTGCAATATCCCTCGATTCTATACGCATTTCGTTTTTGTGTACAACAAAAGAGTCCGGGGTTACTTCTCCGCTCACAACGCTCTCCCCGAGACCGAAATTGCCTTCAACTATCGCCCGATCAAGATCGCCAATGGTAGGCAGGACTGTCAGTATGACACCGGCGCTTTTTGCCTCTATCATCATAATTACGGCAATACCAATGGGCGCCCATGAAATGGGCATATTGTTCTGTATTCTAAAGACAATAGCCCTTGTGGTAAAGGCGCTTGCCCACACCTTCTTCACATGTCTGATGATCTCAGATTCGCCTTTTATGTTCAGGTAGGTTTCCATCTGACCGGGCATGCTCACCGCGCCGCTTGACCGGACTGCACATGCAACATCAGCGATGCCTATCTTTTTCTGAAGCTCGGCATAGTACCTGGCAATGTCTCCGCCAAGGCCGGGCGGCATATCGCTTGCCTCGATGGCTTCTCTTATCGTTGCGCTCAATACTATCATCTTGTCGATGTTTTTCTCCACATCCAGGCCGGCTTTGGTCTCTCTTTCAACGATCTGGACCACCTTCTCCTTTAAGCCCGTTTCTTCCATAAACCTTTCGTAAGCCATGACGGAAAGGGCAAAGCCATAGGGCACACGAAGTCCAAGTTTGACAAGCTCACCAAGGTTGGCACATTTCTTACCCACCACATCGTTGTATTCTTGGCCCAGTTCATCCAGCCAATAGATCTCTTTATGATTCATCTCCATAATACGATCTCCTCGAAAACTTGGTACATCCCTCCAGCGCCTTCCCCTTTTTCTCAGGGGAGGCGCTGGAGGGTGTTGAGTCTGTTTTCTTCACATAATAGAGTCTACTTATCGAGTATGTATATCGCACCCATGTTAGCGTCCAGCCGTATCCTCATTCCATCTTTCAAGACCTTCGTGCCTTCAAATGTGTTCATCACAACAGGTATGCCATATTCCCTGCCGACGATTGCAGCGTGGGAAAGGCTCGCGCCTCTATCGACAATAACACCTCCCAGGATTGAAAAGACAGGGGTCCAGCTTGGGGAGGTACTTGGCGCTACCATAATATCTCCTTTTACTATTTTAGACAGTTCTGCCTCTGTCCAGACCACCTTCACCGTTCCCTCAACTAAACCTGGGGATCCGCAGACACCGAAAAGGTCAGCCTTGAGTTCAGGTCTTGCCACAGGCATAGAGCCCACGACCACCTTCAGGGCAATCGGGTCCATAGACCCCACTAACCCCTTCATCGCGTCTTCGAAGGTAAAGCCTTCTTTCATATACGCGGGCGCATTTCCCTGCTTGCACCATTGCTGCCAGTCGGCTTTCCTGCGCTCCACGAGGGGGCGAAGGTTAAACATACCGGGATTAATACATGCTCTCCTCACCTCATCGGGCATTAGGAAAAGGATGTCGTCCCGGCTATCAATTGCCCCCTCCTTCACCCAACGTGCTCCGACACCCATACAACTCCGCCTGACCATTGCATGGGCATAAAGGTCGAGGTAGTGGTTGTGCTCTTCGCTGAACCAGGCGCTGTCCTGCGCAAGTTTCATGATCGTCTTGAACCAACCTCTCTGTTCAGGGGCTATCTTCTCCGATACCTCTTTCTCGGTTGCGAGTCTCACGGCCTCGAGTTTCTTCCTGTCTTCATCGAGGTTGTAACTCATCCCCTTCTCAACGGCCATTTTTATCACGGCGAAAGCAGGGGTAGGATCCTCAAGCCATGTGGGGACATTGATCTCTGCCATCCTTTCCAACCGCCACCCTGATTCCTTTTCGTTGAACTCATCGAATATCTTGAGGAATTCTTGTCCCCTCGGCGACTGAAGGAGGGTAGTCCTCATCTGTGCTGCATCGGTCGAAAGAAACTGGTCTTTCAGTCCCATATCCTCAGCTTTCCTGGCCAGATCAAAAAGGCCCTTGTCCACCTGGAAGCTCTTGTTGTCGAAACCGCTCATAAGCTTGTGGAATTGTGGACTTGAGTCATCAAAACCGAGAAGCTGTTTGGTCATCTGCTCAAAGAGCACGAAGGCGGTATAGACGCCGTACATCAGGTACATGTGGATTTCCCACATGCGCTTGCACGTAGCAATCATGTCTTCAAAGTTCTCAAGGAGTTCTGTGTTCGTAGCCGTATCCAGATTGAGTGCTTTCAGTTTCTCGTATCTGCCCACCATCTCATCCACGAACCCCCGCCACAAACCGGAGAAATCCTCGAGAAAGGGCCTGATCGCAACCCTGAACCGCTCCTCCCGTGCCTTTCTTTCCTCGGGATCCTTCACAATAAGCAGCGCCAGGTAGCCGCCTCCGTCCTTGAACCGCCAGTCCCATCCCTTTACTGTGGGTAAAGAAAGCTTTTCTGCGCCATACTGCATGCCATGCCTGCAGAAGTGGATCCAGAACCAGCCGAACATAGGCGTCCATGGCGGCACTGAATGTGTTGCATCCAGAAACCAGCAAGGCGAAATCTCAAAATCTACGCTCTCATCAAACTCAAAACCCGGTACACAATCATAAATCTTCATAATTCCTCCCTTTTTTTTATTTTTAGTGCATGGCTCTTCCACCATCCACAAGGATAGTCTGTCCGGTAATAAAATCTGCATCATCAGAACAAAGAAAAAGTGTAGCCCCCACAATATCGTCCGCAACACCCACCCGCCCGAGAGGAGTTTTGGATGTATCATACTTCTCTACGGAAGCAATGGTTCTGCTTGCTTCCGTATCCGTAAAACCGGGGGCAACCGCATTGATACAGATGTTGTGCGGCCCCAGTTCTATGGCAAGAGCCCTCGTCAGTCCCACAACGGCGCCTTTTGTGGCCACATAGTGGACGAAACCTGTGGATCCCGTGAAGAAGACCTCCGACGTCATGTTAACGATCTTGCCCTTTCCTGTCTGCTTCATGTAAGGAAACACAGCAATGGTAGACAGCCATGAACCCTTGACGTTCACGGTCATGGCCTGGTCCCACTCATCCTCGCCGATCTCATAGAAAGGTCTGCGCACAAGGCCAAAATATACGGCTGCGTTATTTACAAGTATATCGATTTTCCCGAATTTGTCAATAGCAAATCTTGCCATTCTTTCAGTATCCGCTCTGGATGTGACATCGATCTGCAGGTACTCTCCCTCGGCCCCGAGCTCCCGGACCGATTTTATGGTGTCCTCCAAACCCTGTATGTCTTTACGGGTAACCGCGAGGACTTTTGCCCCCTCCCTGGCAAACCCTTCACAAAAAGCCCTTCCAAGTCCCTTCGCGCCGCCCGTAACAATCGCAACCTTTCCCTTCAAATTTACCATCCTATACCTCCTTTCGTTGGACTCACT
>CAIJOT010000252.1 GCA_903822335.1 uncultured delta proteobacterium | reverse complement strand
TCTACAAGCTCTTTCATAAATAAGAGCTCATCCCCTTTAGTATCAAGGGTTCCTATAAGCAGAATATTCTTCATTTTTCTATCCTCTACCTGCCTGTTTTCCCTTACTTTGAAAAAAGCTCCTTAAACTTTTTCATTACCTTTTCTCTCGTTTCAGATGGGGCTCTGTTGATTGGTGGAAATCTATCTTTCCAGTGATAGGGTTTACACGCATTTATAAAAACTTTAGCGGTTGTAAAATCACCTCTTTCCCTCTTTTCCGGCCGTAACATGGGATCCAGCGGACTTGTGAGGAACCCGGGTACAATGTCAATCGCCATTTCGGGGTCACATCTCGTACATACTGCCCACAACACTTCATCTAAGTCTGAAGGGTCAATATCTTCGTCAACCGTAATAATGTATCTACCGGTACATGCACCACCTATGAGAAGAGCACCTGCTGCGGTAGCAACCTGCCTTGCATGACCGAGAAATCTTTGCTTCAAAGAAATTACACATATAACCCTGTTGCCTGGTCCGTGTACATATATGCCGGTTATATTCTGCAAGCCAAGCTTATCAAGCTCTGTCCACAACATAGTGGCAGTATGGAGGGGAATGGGAAACCAGGTGTTAACCGGTGGCTTGATGGGTGGCTGCCCGTGAATTATCGTGTTATTTCTGAAATATATCCTCTTAATATGAACGACAGGTTCGTCCCTTCTGCCTGAAGCATAGTAGCCCGTCCATTCTCCAAAGGGTCCTTCCGGCCTCCCATCCAGCTTTGTCGAAGGAGAGAAACCCTCTATCACAAGTTCTGCATTTGCCGGTATTGGTAAACCCGTATATTTACCAAGGATGACGTCTACCGGCTTACCCTGCATATAACCAACCATATCCAGTTCAGACACGCCCCAGGGCAAACCCATTGTTGAACTCCCAAAAATTAAGGGTTGCTGGCCAAAACACATCACTACCGGGCATTCCTTCCCTTGAGCCCAGTATTTTTCTCTCATGATAACTGCATGCTTGCCTGGTGATGAATAAAAGGCAACTGTTTTTTTGTCCTGAATCATCACACGGTAAGTACCAACGTTTATCCAACCTTCCTCAGGATCCCTCGTGATTGTGGCAACCCCTGTTCCAATGTATCTTCCTCCATCATGTTCATGCCATTTTGGTGTAGGAAATTTAAGAATATCTATATCCTTGCCCTCCATCACATTTTCAAGAACAGGACCCTTGTTTACCACCTTAGGCGGTACCGGTTTAAACCTATTCCACTTATCCTTCCAAAATTTTACCGCATCGAGATTGCTTAAATTTTCTGGGATACCAAAGGCTATCTTCTGGAAGTCATTCCGGTGGAGTATGTTCGTTGCGACACGGTAACCTTTTGGGTAATCTTTAATTTTATCGAATAATAATGCAGGGCCTTTTTTTTCAGCCATCATTTCATTTATTGCCCCTATTTCGATATTCCAGTCTGCTCCTTCTACAACTTTCAGGTTCCCTTTACCTT
This sequence comes from uncultured delta proteobacterium, assembly GCA_903822335.1. Lineage (GTDB taxonomy): Bacteria > Desulfobacterota > Syntrophorhabdia > Syntrophorhabdales > Syntrophorhabdaceae > CAIJOT01. The sequence continues at coordinate 1,163 of CAIJOT010000252.1, read as the reverse complement.
CAAGAATGTTTAGAAATTCTCTTAAATCCTGAGGTATTCCATCGCTTTTTTTCACTCTAACCCTCCATTTTATATTGTGTATTAGGGTCACACTCCATCCCGGGCAGGATGGAGTGTGACTGCCTCTTTTTCATTCAAGACCGGCACTCATTAATATTGATACGATGTTGGTATTTTCTTAGCTTTTTCCTGACCTTTCCAGTATTCGATACGTTCACGTACGTAGCTTAACCAACTATCAATCTCGCTGGCCTTATAGCCCTTAGAGATCAGGTCTTTCTTATAGTCGCTGATAACGGGCTCTGCAGCTTTTACCCATTTTGCACTTTCAGCATCGGTGATGGACACAATCTGGCCACCCTGTTTTGCAAAAAATTCCCTGCCTTCAATATCTATGTTGTTCCACTCAGCTGTCCATCGTTCATTAAACTCCTTGGAAAATTCAATAATAACCTTTTGCACATCGGCAGGAAGGCTATTCCATTTTTGCTTATTCATGGCCACATAGAAGCAATATGCGCTCCCCACCCTCCATGATGCAGTGGCGTATTTTAATACTTCACCTGTTTTAAAGCCCTTTAATGTTTCGAGAGGAAGCAATGCACCCTCAATAACACCCCTTTTTAGCGAATCGTAAAGGTCAGGCGTCTCAATAGGGATTGGCGTAGCCCCAAGGGCTTTGACTATATCCCCGAGCCTCCCTGTGCCTCTGAGTTTTAGCCCCTTAATGTCTTCCAGTGTTTTTACAGGTTTATTGAGCGTCTGGATGACATTTATAGGAGACGTGCTAAGCATGAGTACTTGATACGTATCAAAATCTTTCGGTTTGAATTTGTTATAAAAGTCATTGGCCACATGGCCGGCTATCCAGGCACTTGGAAAACCGAGGGGCAATTCCATGATCTCCATGACGGGAAAACGCCCCCTTGTATAGGATAAATTTGAGAGGCCGATGTCCGCAATACCGGTGGATACACCTGCGGCGATCTTGGGTGCCGAAAGAAGTGTGCTGCCGGTGTACTGTGTCAGCTCCACCTTGCCGGTGAGCTTTTTGTTCAGTTCGTCACAGAACTTGCCCATCATCACCGAATTCATGTGTGTGGGTGGAAAATAATTCGCAAACTTGAGCTTTATCACGTCTGCTGCATAGGTAAAAGAATACG
>CAIJOT010000251.1 GCA_903822335.1 uncultured delta proteobacterium | reverse complement strand
TCCAGGTCAAAAGGTTTGGCGAGGTAGTCATCAACGCCGAAAGAGAATCCCTTGACCTTGTCATCATGGCTACCTTTAGCCGAAAGGATGAGGACGGGTAACTTTTCATCCTCCACGCGTATATGGCGCAGCACTGACAGACCATCCAAACCGGGCAGCATGATATCAAGCACGATGAGGTGGGGATTCCACTCTTTCCACATCCGGAGTCCCGATGTTCCATTGCTGGCGATTGATACCTCATACCCTTGAAGGGAGAGATTCAATTTCAGCCCCTGGGCTATATGCTCGTCATCCTCGATGATGAGAATGCGCTTTTGTGGAAGATCTTTCATGGTTTTTCCTTTTCGGCTTTAAGGGCAATGCCACTGTGAAAACAGATCCTTTTCCCGCCCCATCACTATCCGCGGTGATCTTTCCGTTATGGAGTCTTGCTATGTGCTGAGCAAGATAGAGTCCGATGCCGCTTCCTCCTACGGCGGTATGCTCATCGTGGTTTCGGCACTGATAGAATTTCTTGAATATTTTTTTCCTCTCTCCCTTTTCGATACCGATGCCGTTATCACTGAAACGGATCAGCAGGTTATTCTCACCTTCCTCGAAGGTAATGCGGATGCTGGGTCTCCCTGAATTGTTGTACTTCTTGGCATTGGTCAGAATATTCATCAGGAGCATCTCAATCAGGGACATGATGACAGGCTGATAGAATTCCTTCCCTGGGGGCTTCTCAACATGGATATCACATTCCCGGAAGATATGATGGTTGCTTGCAAGAAATCCTTGGACCAACTCTACAAGGTCGACGTTCGTGAATTCCCCTTCGTAAACCTTGCTCTCGATCCGGGCAAGATTCAGGATACTGTTGATATTGTTTGAAAGACGTTCTGTATCCTGCAGCATGAAGCTGATATATTTGAGTTGCTCATCGCGGGGGATTTCATACTTGGTAAAGGTCTCCAGATAAAGCTTCAGGGAGGTAACCGGGGTCTTGAGCTCATGGGTGAAGTTATTGATGAAGGTTTGTTGCAGGCGATAGAGCTGGAGGGTTTTCAGGTTATAAATGAAGATGATGAGAATCCCCACCAGGATGACGCCGACCAGCAGTGATAGGACGAGGATGACAACCCAGGGTTTGGCATCAAAAAACTGGCTTGAATCAAGCTGGTAACGATAGGCGAGTGAATTGAGTCCCGCGCTTATCCCGACGTACCAGTAGATATACAAGAAGAGGGAACACAGGAGGGCGACCGTCGACAGAACGAAAACAAAAACCGGATGGAAAAACCATTTTGCCTGTTTCATAATTATTTATAATCTATACGATACGTTTATTCCCGTCAATTTTCCTTCTTTATTCCAACCTCTCCCTAATTGTAAAAGTATTGTAAAACGCTTACTTATAACTTCCTTTCTGTAAATTTATTTCTTATGCTGCCTCCGCAGTAAAATATCTTATCCCATTATGGAGGAGCAAAACATGCTCAATCGTTCGCACCATACCCATCCTGTTCACCCTCTCGGAACCCACGCCCGCATTCTGCTCACCAGTGTTTTCGGACCGTATGCCCAGGATGATGATTACGGAAGCCGCAAAATCAACCCTATGGAGCTATATCAGAATCAGGTAACTCGTGTCCAGGGAGGGTTTTCTCTGCGCATGTTTCATCGCACCTTCGGCCTGATGATGATTCACGCCAATATAGAAGCCCCCTGTACAATACTGGATTTTCCCGCCTTTGATCGTTTCGTCGAAGAAATTCGCAATTGCCAATATGATGTCATCGGTATCAGCGCCATCATTCCGAACATCGGCAAAGTGAAGAAGATGTGTGAGCTGATCCGGCAGTATCAACCCACAGCCACGATTGTCCTCGGCGGACATATCGCCAACAAAGAAGGGATTGATGAGATAATTGATGCGGACCTTATTGTCCGCGGCGAGGGCATCCGGTGGTTTCAGCGATATATCGGGCAGGATGACAAGGCGCCCATCAAGCACCCGATGGCCATATCAGGGTTTGGAGGCAGGATTATGGGTATCAGTCTTGGCAGCCGAACTGGCGGTACCGCGGCGATCCTGATCCCCTCCGTGGGCTGCCCCGTTGGATGTAACTTCTGTTCAACATCGGCGCTATTTGGCGGTAAAGGGCATTTCATCAATTTCTATGAAACAGGGGATGAACTTTTTGAAGTCATGTGCGAAATTGAAAAGAAGCTCAAGGTTCGATCCTTTTTTACTCTTGATGAAAATTTTCTCCTCCACAAGAAAAGGGCGTTGAGGCTCCTCGAGCTGATGGAGGCCAATAGTAAAAGCTGGGCAATATACGTATTCAGCTCCGCACGGGTTCTGCAATCCTATACGATTGATCAACTGGTGAGACTCGGCATCGGCTGGATATGGATGGGTCTGGAAGGGGAAAGCAGCAGCTACAATAAGCTCCATGGAGTTGATACGC
>CAIJOT010000250.1 GCA_903822335.1 uncultured delta proteobacterium | reverse complement strand
GGGTATTGCACAGCCCTGCGGATACCTTGAGGTTCCCTCAGGGGATGTAAGAAAAGATGGCGTCAAAAAGGTCTGGGAAGCATCTCCTGTATTCAACCAGTTAAGAGACTTAACATCGTACAAAGGGAAATGCGGCGTATGCCAATACCTGAACATCTGCGGCGGATGCAGGGCAAGGGCATACGAACTCAAAGGAGACTTCCTCGAAGAAGAACCGTATTGCTCATTTAAAGGCAGTGAATAGCGAACAGGGTGCAACCTTTGTTTCCCTGCTTCTTATAGCAGGGAATGAATGTAATGACTGGCGGGCAGTAGAAAGGAGGTAAAATAAGGTTATGAAAAACACGAGAGTTCCACCAGGTCAGTCTTTAAGAACCGATTTCCCTGTCCTCCATTTTGGTGACATACCGGCATTGAACGAACAGACATGGCGATTTACTGTGACAGGCCTGGCGAAAAATCCCCTCACATTTACCTATAAGGAATTTTTGTCTCTGCCGTCCGCTGAAATTGTTGCGGATTTCCACTGCGTGACAGGCTGGAGTCAACTCGATTTAAGGATGAAAGGGGTGCTCTTTACCACAATAGCATCTATGGCAGAGCCTTCCCCTGAAGCACAGTTTGCGTTCATAACCTGTGATGACGGGTATTCCACAAATATGCCTATCAGTGTTGCGATGGATAGTGATGTAATCTTTATTTACGAATATGAGGGAAAACCCATAACCCCTGAACATGGCTTTCCGGTGAGGCTTATGGTGCCTAAGCGATACGCATATAAAGCTGCAAAATGGGCAAGGGGTATAGAGTTTTTAAAAAATGACAGAAAAGGGTTCTGGGAAACAAGAGGATACAACAATACTGCTGATCCCTGGAAAGAGGAGAGGTATGAATAGGCTCGCAAAGGAAAAATCTGCTTATCTTCAACACGCAGCACACCAGAAGATAGACTGGTACCCGTGGTCTGATGAGGCCTTTGAAAAAGCAAAAAATGAGGATAAGCCTGTGTTCTTAAGCTCAGGTGCCATATGGTGCCACTGGTGTCATGTTATGGCGCAGGAGTCTTTTTCAGATGAAGAGGTGGCAAGGCTGCTCAACGAAAACTTTATCACAATTAAGCTCGATAGGGATGAGAGACCGGATATAGACAGGAGGTATCAACAGGCTGTTGCTGCTTTAGGTTTTAGTGGAGGATGGCCATTGAGTGTATTTTTAACGCCTGACAAAAAGCCCTTTTATGGTGGTACCTATTTTCCTCTCGTTGAGGGCTACGGAAGGCCAGGGTTTAAGACAATCCTGAAGGCAATCAGCGAGCTATACACAAAAAAGAAGGAAGAGGTTGATAGCAACAGCCAGAAACTCCTCGATATACTTAAGCCAAAACCTATCACTCCTGGCACAATGGACACATCGCTGATTGATGAAGGGGCACGTGCTTTCCTTTCAGAGATTGACCCCGTCTATGGTGGCTTTGGAAAAGCCCCAAAGTTTGCTATGTCAGGGGCAATAGAATTCCTGATTAATAGATATTTTTTTAAGAAGGATGAGGCGCTTGGGGGTGCCCTTAAAAAGACCCTCACGACCATGGCAAAGGGTGGATTTCATGACCAGCTTGCAGGTGGATTTCACAGGTATTCAACAGATCAGGCATGGACCGTTCCCCATTTTGAGAAATTGGCAGATGACAATGCGTGGCTTTTACGGAATTACGTGGACGCCTATGCTGTCTTTAAGGACGAGTTTTACAAAGACGTTGCTGAAGGCATTATCAATTTCACAAGAAACGAGCTTTCCCATCCAGAAGGTGGGTTTTATGCGAGTCAGGATGCAGATGTGACGCCCGATGACGAGGGTGGATATTTTACATGGTCAGACAAAGACTTTAGAGCTGTTCTCACTGAGGAGGAATACGGGGTATTATCCGCCTGTTTGCTCAATAAGTGGGGCACCGTGCATCACGATGCATTGAAAATGGTCCTGTATGTTTCAATGGGGATAGACGAGCTTGCCAGAAAGTTTGGCATGGATCAGGAAACTGTAACAGACATCGTCCATCGCGGCAAAGCAAAACTCCTTAAGGAGAGAGAAAAAAGAGAGAAACCTTTCATTGATACAATGCTGTATACGTCCTTAAACGGGATGCTCATATCGGCTTACCTGAAGGCCTTCACAATACTTAAAAACGAAGAGATAAAGCGCTTTGCCCTGAAGAGCCTTGAAAAGATTATGAAAATCAATATCCACAATGGTGTGCTTTTTCATTCGGAAGGTGTGAAGGCGGTCATTGATGACCATGTCCACCTTATTGATGCATTGATAGCAGCGTATGAGGTTACAGGGGATATGCTGTATCTGGATAGGGCTGATCGGTTGATGGGTCTATGTGTCGAGAAATTCTGGGATAGCGAAGAGGGCGGGTTTTTTGATACCGATGAAGAGGTGCTTGGAATGAGGCTGAAAGGCATAGAGGATACGCCTCACCCTTCAGCAAACTCTCTCGGTGTGATCCTTTTTATCAAACTCTCCTTTATATGTGGAAAAGAGGAATACCGCCACTATGCAGAAAAGGCTTTAAAGCTCTTTTCGCCGCTCGCACAGCTCATGGGTTATCACGCAGGGCATTACCTCTGTGCTTTAGATGCGTATTTCAACACGCTGGAGCTTACCTTACACGCATCCCGGGAATCCGAGCTCGCCCTGGAAGCCCTTTCATACTTTCGTCCCTATAAAAGTATTGTCTATAAAGAAGACAACGGTTATGTTGTCCCGTGTTTTCAAGGTGTATGCCACGCTCCGGTTGATAGCCCTGGAAATCTAAAGGCGTTTTTAGCCCGGCTTACATAGGCATATCATCTACAGGAATCAGTTTCTTGATATTGAGATGGATGAATTTTTCTCCCATCTCCTCTCTTATAACAGGTGCTGCAACAATACTCATGTTTGTATATTGAGGGATTTGGCTTTGTCTCTGGATATTTCCGTACCATGTTTTATTGTTCCTATCTATAACTTTGACAAATTTATTATTTATAGACATGTCCAAGGGGGTCAGAAGAAGATTGGGCCTCGGATTTCCTATGCCAAAAGGGGCGAGCAGTTCCATGCATTCAATAAGTTCTCCTGTTAATTCTTCAAAGTCTGCGTGAGCATCCACAGATATCCCTCTTTTTCTGTTATTGAGAATGCCTCTCACGCTATTTTCAAATGCCTGTTGGAAGGGGACAAGGTTTTCCTTTGAAAGCAATATACCGCAGGCATACTTGTGTCCACCAAATTTTATCAGTAAATGCGAAAGGGTTTTAATTGTTTCATGTAGGTCCATCCCATCACCCCCCCTTCCTGAGCCTTTCCACATACCTTCCACTTCTGTGATAATTATGGAAGGTTTCCCGAACATTTCGACCAGTTTCTGAGCAACAATACCAACTACCCCCATATGCCAATCTTCTTTAAACAGAACAATTGAATTGCCATCAGCAAGTTTGTCTCGATTCACAATATCTACAATTTCTTTTAAAATGTCTCCTTCAATCTTCTGTCTTTCCCTGTTCGCCTCACAAAGCTCCCTTAAAGCGACCATTGAGTCACTTTCATTGTCGCATACAAGGAAGTTCAAGGACTTTTCAGGTTCTGATACCCTGCCCGCTGCATTTATTCTCGGGATGATGATGAAGTTTAAAACATATTCATCTATGCTACCATCAGATATAATGCCCATTTTAAAAAATGTCTTGAGCCAGGTCCTCGGTTTCTTCTTCATTGTGTCCATGCCAAATTTTACGATAATCCGGTTGTCCTTTGTAAGGGGTACCATATCGCCTATCGTTCCGATAGTCACAATGTCCAGTTCTTTTTTCAGGTTTATCTTGTGCTTCAACAATCCTTGGCCAAACATACTTCTTCTCAAAGCCAGGAGAAAAAAGAATGTGACACCACAGGCTGCAAGCTCACGGGTTGGAAAACGGGAATCGCTCCTTTTGGGATTTATAAGGGCATATGCCTCCGGTGAGGTATTCGGTAGTTCATGGTGATCGATGACAATCGTATCAATGCTGAGCTCCTTTGCCCGCCTAATCTCTTCGATGTTTGTTGAGCCACAGTCAAGACATATAAGGAGGCTTGCCCCGTTCGCTTTTAACTTATCTATTGCTTGAATGTTCAACCCGTATCCTTCTTTTCTGTGCGGTATATATGTTGCAGGTGTCATCTCTAAATACCTGAAAAAGTTCACCATGAGCGCTAAAGAGGTAATGCCATCGGCATCATAATCCCCGTAGAGGCAGATGTTTTCCTTGTTTGTTATTGCTTCTATCACCCTTCTTACGCCCTTATCCATATCGGGCAATAAGAAAGGGTCTGAAAGATTTTCAAGGTTGGGATAAAGGAATGCTTCTGCATCTTCGGGACTGGTTATTCCTCTCCCACAGAGAATCCTTGCAATGAGATTGGGAACACCAAGGTTTTCTTCTAATGATTTTATAATCTTTTGCTCCTCTGTTCCTAATGCTGCATACTGCCCACTGCTCACTGGATTCTCCCTTTCTTTAACCATGGGCGATTCCAATAATGTCCTCAATTTTTGGGTATCCATGGACATCCAGATATTCGCTTATCCCCTCAATAATCTTTGGAATCGTATAGGGATCAACAAATGTTGCCGTGCCAACCTGGATTGCCTTTGCACCTGCCATAAGAAAGGCTATTGCATCCATATGGTTCATTATTCCGCCCGTGCCGATGACAGGTACAGGAATGGTTTTTGAAATTTCATGCACAGCCTTTAATGCAATAGGTTTCAGGAGGGGTCCCGACAGCCCTCCTTTAATCGCAACATTTTTCTTCTCTGTATCAATCACCACTGCTGGTATTGTATTTAAAAGGGTGAGCCCGTCAATACCTGCCTCGTATGCAGCCTGTGCTATTTCAACAATATTTTTAACCTCTGGTGTGAGCTTGGCCAAAAGCGGTATTTTGGTTACCCTCTTCACGTGTTTCACTATATTGTACACCGTGCTGGCTTCTTTCCCGAAACTAATCCCCCCTTTTTTTACATTCGGACACGAGAGGTTCATTTCAAGGGCTATGATCAACCTGTGGGGTTTTATCCTTTCCGCACATGCGATATACTCATCCTCGGTGAAACCAAAGAAGTTCACTATTATGGGTGTCTTTTTCTGCCTGAAGAAAGGAAAGTGTTCATCAAAAAACCGCTCTATGCCAATGTTCTGTAGCCCGATGCTGTTGATCATCCCACACCTTTCTTCCCATACCCGGGGCGTTGGATTTCCGTGGTGTGGTTTTAATGACAGCCCTTTTGTTACATAGGCCCCGAGTCTTTCTACCCCCCAGAGCGGCTCTATCTCCCTGCCATATCCGAGCGTACCCGAGGCATTCATCACGGGGTTCTTTAAGGTTTTTCCAAATAATTTTAGAGACAGATTTCCCATAAATTAAATACAGGCCCTTCCCTGCATGCCCTTTTATAAGGTTCTTTTTCGTCAACCGTTTTTCTCACACACCCGAAACATAAACCAAGACCACAGGCCATCCTCTCTTCCACAAGCACCTGACATGGTATTTTGTCCTTATTAATCAGTTTTTTAAGGCTTTTCAGCATATTCTCCGGCCCGCAGGCAAATATTTCCACATTATTTCTTCTTATGGATTTGAGGTGTTTTGCCAGGAGTGCTACTACATTACCCTTGAAACCGTATGAACCATCTATTGTAGAAATGCGTGGATCAAGGTTCGCTATATCTCCAACGAGGGCAACCTCATCCCTTCCCGAGCATCCATAAAATACCGACGCTTTTCCTCTTAGCTTTCCTATCAGGGAATGGACGCCTGCAATACCAATACCTCCGGCCACTATTACATGGTTACCCTTTTCCTTCAGATGAAAACCATTTCCAAGAGGACCAAGCACAAAGGTATTTTCTTTCTTTTTAATTTTGCTTAGATATGCTGTGCCCCTGCCAACAACCCTGTACATAATTGTAAGGAGGTCTCTACTGCAAGCATAGATACTAAAGGGCCTTCTGAGGAATACCTCGTTATCAGGGATTTTGAGCATGACAAACTGCCCGGGCTTTACTATACCCATGGGTTTAGACAGTTTCATCTTAAGGAGATAGTAATTTGAAACTATATTGTCGTTTCTTACTATTTTCCCTTCTATATCATCCATCTCCGGACTCCGAACGCATCACTCCAAGCTAAAGCATCGTGAGATGCATTACAAGGGCATCTTCATTGGTTTCTGTGTAGTATTTCCTTCTTTTCCCAATCTTTTCAAAGCCATATTGTGTATATAGGTTTATTGCACCCATGTTTCCTTCTCTCACCTCAAGGTAAAAATCTGTCACATTATTGTCTTTAAAATAGGCGAGCGCATGGGTTATGAGTTGAGAAGCATAACCTTTCTTCCTGTAGGCCGGATGTGTAGCGATATTAAGTATATGGGCCTCATTCTCAACAGAATACAGTATTATATAACTAAACACAACCTTGTCTTTTGCTATGATAAAGTTTTTTGAGATGGGTGAAGACAATGTTTCCTCAAAAAGCCTTTTCGTCCATGGAGAGATAAAAGAGAGATTTTCGATGTTGAGAATCCCTTCAATATCCTCCTCTCGCATTTCCCTGATAGTCTCATTGCTCATTGAATCATTCAGAATGGGCAGGTCCTCCTCTTCGTTTATATTGGTGAACACTGAATACCCTCGATTAAAGAAGCACGGGTGTTCATCTAATTCCTTTACAGAAAGATAAGGCAACAATGCTGTTATTTGTAATCTATCATTTTCTATAGATTTTAGCATAGGAGAAATACAAGACCTGTTATAAATTGTGTGGAGCGGTTCATAACCACACCCCGTGCGTGGTATTATGATATCCTCTCCACCCACCTGTTGTATCATGTATTCAAAGGCTTTTTCAGATATAAAAGGCATATCGCACGCAAGAACAAACACATAAGGCGTATCGGCGAACATTAAAGCCGAGACGATGCCCACCATGGAACCCTGGATAGGAATTACATCCTTCAGTATGGGCGCATCAATTCCGTAGATATTATTGTGATGATTGGAGAGTATGATAACATGTTGAAATGTGTGCTTTACTGTATCATAAACCTGGTTAATCAATGCCTTCTCGCCACATTTCAGGGTGGCTTTGTCCCTCCCCATCCTTCTGCTCTTGCCACCCGCAAGGATAGCACAAGTAACATCCATTATTCTGTATTTACCATCTTTTACTGTATGAGTAAAGAACCAATATGGTTTTCCGTCTGTTCTGTTATTGAAACAAGAGTGGATTATTTCGCTTGACAAAGCTTTATCAAACATGAAATACTTCAAAAATTTATTAAATTTTTTTTATTGCGAATAGAGCGGTGAAGATATAACTTTATTTTGAGGAGGAATTATGCAAGTAATGCTTGGGATTGTTCAAAGGCTTAGTAAGTTTATGCAGGTTATTGCGGGCGCAGCCCTGACTTTTATTATGCTCCTCACTGTAGCTGATGTAGTCTTACGTACGTTCAAAAAGCCTATTGTGGGTACCTATGAAATTGTTAGTCTCAGCGGGGCAGTTATAATAGGGTTTGCTATTCCTATCACCTCATGGTTGAGGGGACATATTTTTGTTGATTTCTTTATTAATTGGTTCTCAAAAAAAACAGTGGCTGTTATCAACATTATTACACGATGTGTGTGTATCACATTGTTTATTTTAATAGCCTGGAACATGTTCAAAATGGGTTTTGACCTCTATAAATCAGGGGAAGTAACACAAACACTCCGGTTCCCCTTTTACCCTATTGTGTACGGTTTAGTGATCTGCTGTGTGATGCAGTGCATTGTGTTGATTTGTGATATCGTGAAGGTTATTGGAGGCGAATATGAATGAGGTAATTGTAGGCATCATAGGGTTAACAGTAGTATTGCTTTTGTTTCTTACCGGTATAGAATTGGCTTTTGCTATGATCTTGATCGGCTTTCTCGGGTTTGGCTACCTTGTATCCTTTCCTGCCGCTTTAAACCTATTAGCCAAAGACATCTTTGATGTGCTCGACACATATAGTTTTACCGTTATCCCTCTGTTTATCATGATGGGTCAAATTGCTTTCAACTCTGGTATTGCAAAGAGGCTCTTTGATGCCGCATATAAGTTTATAGGCCATGTCCCCGGCGGACTTGCAATGGCTACCGTTGTTGGGGCAACAGCTTTCAAATCTATCTGCGGATCTTCGCCTGCCACTGCAGCAACGTTTGCCAGTGTTGCTGTTCCTGAAATGGATCGTTATAACTACGACAAAAGGCTTTCCACAGGCATTGTTGCTTCCGTGGGAACGCTCGGGATTCTCCTGCCACCGAGCGTCACGCTGATTGTGTTCGGTATCATCACTGACCAGTCCATAGGCAGGTTGTTCCTTGCCGGAATTTTCCCTGGACTTTTAATCGCCCTTTTTTTTCTATTCATCATCTATGGGTGGTGTAAAATTAATCCAGCCTTAGGGCCCAAAGGGCCTAAATCGACATGGGGTCAGAGGATGCGGTCTCTCCCGGAGGTAGCATGGGTGGTTCTTATCTTCCTGCTTGTAGTAATAGGCATCATGTATGGATTCTTCACCCCCACAGAGGCAGGGAGCGTGGGAACATTCCTTGTCCTCGTTTTGACTGTAACAAAAAGAGACCTCAATTTCAAAGCCTTTTTAAAATCTGTTGCAGAATCTGTAAGGACTGCCTGTATGGTTATTATGCTCATCGCCGGCTCTACAGTGCTTGGCCATTTCATAGCAGTAACCAAGATCCCCATGATCGCTGCTGACTGGATCGTCGGGCTTCCCTTTCCCCCCTGGCTCATTATGGTCATTATTTGCCTCATATATGAAACAGGTGGGTCTTTTATTGACGACCTTGCCTTCATGATTCTCGCAACCCCTATTTTCTATCCTGCTATCCTAAAGCTTGGCTACAACCCAATATGGTTCGCTATCATGATTGCCATCACGGTAATGGTTGGGGTAGTAATACCCCCTGTGGCTATCAATGTCTTTGTGGTAAAACAGATTACAAAGACACCTTTCAGTGTAATTTATAGAGGTGTATACCCGTTCCTCATAAGCCTTGTGGCCGCGGCAATCTTGTTGTTTATATTCCCGGGGCTCGCCACATGGCTGCCAGTGAAGTTAATGGGTACTCCACCAGTATAATGAACAGATGCTGAATGATACAAAAAGGGCTTCTCCGCGGAGAAGCCCTTTTTGTTTTCGTGCGTATGGTCGCCTTAGCAGGGTTACACTATGCTTTTTAGTTTTTCCTGAAGGTTTTTTGTAAATTCCTTCTCAGTTTCTTTTGCCTTTGCCCTCATTATCCTGTCACCGAACATTGCGAGTTTCCCCACGATACTTACATCTGATTTATATGTGATCTGTACTTCGCCCGGCAATACTTCTTTCAGGTCTACAGAGGTTTTTTGCTTAAAATGACCGAGCTTTGTTACATCTTCGCCCTCACCTTCAATCTCGATATGTGTTGGCCTCTCAATCTTTGTGAGCCTGTTCACGAATTTTAGCTTTGCTGAAATGGGACCAACCTTCTGTTTCACGACGCACTCATATGTGATGTCATCAAGCAGTTTTACTGACTCTGCGCCGGGTAGACACGTCATGATCGTCTCCGGTTTCAGCATAAAATCAAACAATTTGTCAATAGGCGCCTTTAATGTAAATCCTCCCTCTATAATCATAAAATCCTCCTATGTTTGGAATTGCCCTTCCTTAACTTCCTCGTTATTTTTACAGCTTATCCTGTGCCTTTTCAATTATCTCGGCAAGGGTGACATAGCTTTTATTTCCTGGCGTTGTGGCCTGCTCTATCATAAGATCTATAAATGACAAACCCTGCGCTTCAACCCATGCCCTGTGTGGTTTATCACCGGTACCGAACATATGTCTCGCACAATCGATGGCGCTCCCTGTTTTTGCTTCTTTACCGCATACAGGACACTTGACTGGTTTGCTCATGTTATCCCTCCTCGTTTATTTTTTCCCTGCTTTCTCTTTCTCTTTCTTTTCCTTTAGCGCGTTCAGAATCATCTCAGGCCTTATGGGGCATTCCTTCATCTGTATGCCAAAGCGGTGAAAAAGGGCATTGCCGATGGCTGCAGCGGTCGGGTTGGTTAGACCTTCACCGGCCTCCTTCGCACCATAGGGCCCTTCCGGCTCATACGTATCAACCTCAGCAATATTTGCTGGGGGCATCTCTGTAGCACGGATCACCTTGTAATCCACCAGGTTCGGGTTCATGAGCTTTCCGTCTTCAAAAGGCATATATTCAAGATAGCCATAACCGGCAGCCATAGAGAAAGCGCCTTCAAGCTGACCGATGAGACCGAGATGATTGATGGGCTGTCCACAGTCGTGGGCTGTGAGGCTATCGACGAGTTTGATCTTTCCTGTTTCTTCATCAACTTCCACTTCAACCCCCTGAAGCATGTAGCTGTATGCGGGGGAAATCATGCCTTTTCTGTGAGGGGTGTAATAGCCCCTGCCGACAATCCTCTGACCGTCCTTGCCGCGGAGCGCCTTCTTTACCAGT
>CAIJOT010000249.1 GCA_903822335.1 uncultured delta proteobacterium | reverse complement strand
GGGCATACCGGTTGTATCTTATATCTCAAAAACCAATAATTCTCTCAGGGGGGAAAATTTTCAATAGAGAGGTTGAAGCAGAAATTGCAAAGAAATTCCTGTTATCGCTCGGAGTAAAAGAAAACCATTTATTGATAGAAACAAAGAGCAAAGATACTTACGAAAACGCACAATACACAAAAGAAATATGTGAACAACACAACATAAAAAGAATCCTGCTCATAACAAGCGCCCTGCATATGAAAAGATCCGTAATATTGTTCCATAAATTCTTTCACGATATTACCCCTTACTCTACAGGATATAAAACTCTCCGCATAGGCTATGATATTTTTAGCTTCTTACCTGACGCAGGGAATATGTCCGACATATCTCTTGCGGCAAAAGAGTATTTAGGGATACTGTTTTACAAAATCACGCTGTAAATCTATTTATCACTACTTCTTCAATCTTTTTTTTATCCATCAGAACCATAAGGAGCCTGTCAATACCGAGAGAAATACCCGCATAAGAACCTTCTAACTGCGACAAAGACCCTAAAAAATCTTCATCTGCTTCAAACACCTGTTTACCAAGTTCCTGCCTCTTTCTATTGTCTTCTAAAAATCTTTCCCTCTGTTCCTCCGGGTTGAGAAGCTCTGTATATCCATTTGCTATCTCGATACCTTCTATGTAAAGTTCGAATCTTTCAACCTTATCAGTATCTTTTTTCTTTGCCATAGTAGATATAGATAAAGGCCAATCCTTAATAAAATAAGGGCCTTTTTCCTGTAGTTTACACTCAATCTCCTGGATAAAGAGTTTTAAGAAAAGGTCATTCCAGCTATCTTTTTCATCTATGCCTCTAAAACCCATTGCCTTCATGGCCATGAAAAGTGCGCCCCTATCCAGGGGAAATGGATTGATACCTGTTTTTTCAATAAAGAGACGGTCCAACTCATAAATATTAAAGGGTTTTTTGAAATGCTCTTTATCTTTTAAACGAAGTTTTTCAGCAATAAATGAAATAAGTTCTGCTACCTCATCCATTGCTTCAAGGTATGTGCCTTTCCTATACCATTCCAGCATCGTAAATTCTATGCTGTGTACTTCCTCTGATGCTTCTACCCTGTAAACCTTACATATCTGGAAAATCCTGTTTTGCCCATACTGCAGAAGTTTTTTCATACCCATCTCTGGTGAAGTATGAAGATAGAAGGGTCCTTTGTTTCCTATATATACTTGTAGAGGGTCTATATACGGGTCAGGCGGTGAAGTGTACATTATATGGGGAGTCTCTACCTCAACATAATCACAGGTATAGAAAAACTTCCTTATAGCCCTTAATAAATCGTGTCTGATTCCCAAAATGTCGCTAAATCCCTTGAACCCTTGATCCCTTGAACCCTTGACCCCTTGAATCCTCGACCCCTGCCTCTTCACTTTTCTCATAATCATTGATTTTTATAATGCAAAAAAGTATACTTTGTCAAATGGAGAGATGACCGAGATGGCCGAAGGTGCTCGCCTGCTAAGCGAGTGTACGGATAAAACCGTACCCAGGGTTCAAATCCCTGTCTCTCCGCCATTAAATACAGCTATTCGCTATCAGCTCATGGCTTTCAGCCTTAGAATCTGCTGATTGCTGACAGCTGAGGGCTTATCTAAATGAAAACTAAAACCTCCACCATCAACCTAAACAAAGAGAATTTGTTAAAATTTCTCAGACAAGAGAAAAGGCCTCTTGGAGCAACTGATCTGACAAAGGGTTTCTGTCTTTATAAACAAGATAGAAGAAAATTAGAAACCCTCATAAAGGATATGCTAAAAGAAGGTTCTATAATCAGGCTCAAAAATAAAAGATTTGGAATTCCCAGGGAGATGAACCTCGTTACAGGGATTCTCTCATGCACAAAAAGTGGCAATGGATTTGTAATTCCCGATAAAGAACGTGAGAGGGATATCTTCATACCTTCAAGATTTATAAAAAATGCCTTTCACGGAGATAAGGTAATCGCAAGGATAGAGCATACTTTCAGGGGCAGGAAAGAAGGAAAGATAATAAAGGTTATAGAGAGAAAAACACACAATGTTGTTGGGTTCATAAAAAAGCATAAAAATATATTCTATCTCGTCCCTGAAGATGAAAGGATTCCCCACCATTTTATAGTCATGGAAGGCAAAAAGAATAAAACATTGGACGAGGGCGATTTTGCAGCAGCCCGCATCACAAGGTTTCCTGAAGAAGGCAAAGACGCTGAATGTGACGTGATAAAGGTATTTAAAAATCTTGACAATGCCAAATCCATCTCCCAATTTGTTACATACAAATACAGTCTCCCCTTGAGATTCAAAAAGATAACCAGTGAAGACCTGCAGCACTTAAATTCTTTTGTGTCACTTGACGCCAGAAGAGACCTGAGAACAAAGGGTTTTGTAACGATAGATGGAGAGTTTGCGAAAGATTTTGATGATGCTGTGTATATTGAAAAAACTGCTCAAGGATTTACCCTCTTTGTTTCCATCGCTGATGTTTCACACTATGTCAATGTAGGCTCATTGCTTGACAAAGAAGCCTATGAAAGAGGAACGAGCGTCTACTTTCCAGCAAGTGTAATACCCATGCTTCCGAAAGAATTATCAAACGGTATCTGTAGTTTAAATCCCGGTGAGGATAGGTATACCGTAACAGCAGAAATGGATTACAATAAAAAAGGGGATTTATTAGATACTTCATTCTATACCTCGGTCATCAGGAGCGCAAAGAGACTTACCTACACCAAGGTAGAAGATGCGATAGTAAAAAGAGATGAGCATTCAAGACAAGAGATAGAGGACATGTTAAACAAACTCGAGCATATGGGAGAACTTGCAATGCTCCTCAGGGAGAAAAGGGAGAGGAGGGGCAATCTTGATTTTGACCTGCCCGAGCCAGAGGTTGTTCTCGACATGGAAGGAGGCATAAAGAGCATCCTGAGGGCCGAAAGGCTTTTTTCCCATCGCATCATAGAAGAATTCATGATTGCGGCAAATGAGGCTGTTGCAGATTTTATATCAAGGAAAAATATTCCATTGATGTACAGGATTCACGAGCGACCGGAAGAATCAAAACTGAGAGATTTTGAAAAACTCCTGGATGCCCTTGGAATTGAACGTAAGAAAGACCCAAAGGACTCATACTCTCTGCAGACCATATTGAAGAGGGTCGAAAAGACGGAATATGAATTCTTGGTAAATCGAGTACTTTTAAGGTCAATGAAGCAGGCAAAATATTCTGTCTTCAACAAAGGACATTTTGGATTAGCCTCAAAGTCTTATATACACTTTACATCGCCTATCCGGAGATATCCGGACCTCATCTGCCACAGGATCCTGAAAAGTATCATTGATGAAGGGTATAGTTATAGCGAAGCGGAACTTGAAAGGATGGCAAATCATCTCTCTGAAAAAGAACGTCTTGCGATGGAGGTCGAAAGGGAAACAGAGGACAGGATAAGGGTATTGTTTATGAAGGACAAGACAGGGGATGTATACGAGGGGATTATCTCTCATATAACCTCATACGGCTTCTTTGTTGAGCTTTTCGATGTGTTTGTTGAAGGCATAGTGCTTCTCTCTGAACTCTATGACGATTATTACCACTTCGAAGAAGAGAAATTCAGGCTGATAGGCAGAAGAACAAAAAAAGTATATCGGATAGGAGATAAAGTAAAGATCAAGGTTGAAATGGCGAATGTGGAAAAGAACCAGCTCCACTTTGCACTTGCGAGATAGCCATTTAGCTATCCGTCCCGCCTCCGGCAGTATCAGCTTTCAGTTTTAAGATTCAAAAGCAAGATGTTTGGGATTTTTGCTATGTGCTAATTACTATTCACTGTTCACTGATTTTATATGGCGGAGGGAGTAGGATTCGAACCCACGGGGCGCGTAAACGCCCAACGGTTTTCAAGACCGCCGCTTTCGGCCACTCAGCCATCCCTCCGGTAAAATCAGTGATGAGTTATGAGTGAAAAGCATTTTAACCCTTAACCCTTTACTCTTTACCCTTACCCCTGTTTACCACTTTATAAGGCTGCTGCCCCAAGTGAGACCACCGCCAAATGCCGTCAAAAGAACAAGGCTATCTTTACTTATCGTTCCGCCTCTCACGGCTTCATCAAGTGCTATCGGCACTGTAGCAGAAGATATATTACCATACTTTTCAATGGTCATGTATACCTTATCCATGGGAATCTTCAGCCTTTTTGCC
>CAIJOT010000248.1 GCA_903822335.1 uncultured delta proteobacterium | reverse complement strand
CTCGGGCTTGCCCCTTTGCGCTCCCTTCTCCTGTACGCCCTCGATAGAAGAGGTGATTTCGATGATATCATATTGATGTACGGGACGAATAACCCTGATAATGTCCTCTTTAAGTATGAACTGTTAAGTTTTTATGACCGGGATGACATCAAGTACCTCTACAGCGTGGACAAGGATGATGAAGGGATCTGGAAGCAGTATGTGGGGGTGGTGACAGGTTTGTTCGAAAAAGCCACACTGTCTCCGGAAGACACCTATGCAGTCCTGTGCGGACCCCCGATCATGTACCGCTTCGTTTTGCAGAAACTGCTGAAGCTGGGATTTTCGAAAGATCATATATATATGTCATTGGAGAGAATGATGAAGTGCGGCGTCGGGAAATGCGGTCACTGCGCCATCGGTGACAAGTACTGCTGCATGGACGGTCCCGTTTTTCCCTATACCGAAATCGAGAGTATTGAGGAGGCAATCTAATGGTCAGAACACCGACAGTATGTCCTTTCTGCGGGTGCGGATGCAGCTTCTATCTGGTATCTCAAAATGAAAGGGTGGTGGGCATAGAACCAAGCATTGCCAACCCCGTAAATAAGGGGATGCTCTGCGTGAAGGGATGGAATGCCTATGAGTTCATCCACTCGCCGGACAGGCTTACCGCGCCGCTGATAAGGAAGCATGGCGCCCTCGTCGAGAGCACATGGGACGAAGCGTTGAAGACCGTCTCGGAGAGATTGACAGATATAAAATCACGGTATGGCCCCCGCTCCATGGCATTTCTCAGTTCAGCCAAGGTGACCAACGAAGAGAACTACCTTTTTATGAAGATGGCACGGGCGGCATTCGGAACCAACAATGTTGACCACTGCGCCCGGCTCTGACACAGTGCAACGGTGGTCGGTCTGGCCGCTGCATTTGGATCAGGTGCAATGACAAACTCTATCAATGAATTTGAAGATGCCGATCTTTTTCTTGTTACAGGCTCGAACACAACGGAACAGCACCCGCTCATAGGGTCGCGTATCGTCAATGCGAAAGAAAGGGGAGCAAAACTCCTTCTCATCGATCCGAGGGAGATACCGCTTGCCGGTTTCGCCGATCTCCACCTGAGGCAAAATATCGGCACGGATGTTGCCGTGTTGAACGGCATGATGAACATCATCATCGAAGAAGACCTTTACGATAAGAAGTTTGTCGAGGAAAGGACCGAGGGGTTTGAGCAATTGAAATCTGTCGTCAGCCGCTACACTCCGCGGGTGGTGGAGAAGATATCCGGTATCCCCGCCCATGACCTTGAGAAGGCGGCGAGGATGTATGCAATAGCGGACAAGGCCATGATCGTGTACGCCATGGGCATAACCCAGCATACGACGGGCACTGATAATGTGAAAACCTGTGCAAACCTTGCCATGCTTACAGGCCATATCGGAAGGCCGTCCACCGGCGTCAACCCTTTAAGGGGGCAGAACAATGTCCAGGGCGCGTGCGATATGGGGGCGCTGCCCAACGTATACAGCGGCTATCAGCCGGTCGCTGATCTTGCCATCAGGAAGAAGTTTGAGGATGCATGGGGCGTTCAGGGGCTGGATGATAAGGTAGGCCTGACCATTACGGACATGATGGTGGCTGCCCGGAAGGGGGAGATAAAATCCCTCTACATCATGGGTGAAAATCCCATGATGAGCGACCCTGACACGTCGGACATCGAGCACGCCCTCTCCAGTCTCGAATTTCTTGTTGTGCAGGACAT
>CAIJOT010000247.1 GCA_903822335.1 uncultured delta proteobacterium | reverse complement strand
GTTACTGCCTGGTCCGTTCTCTACTACATTCGCTTGGGTCATTTTCTTCCTCCTTTTCTTTTTTCAAGAAAAAGCAGGTTAGATGATGACCCACTGTAGTACTAAAGGTCAACCAATTTTGTTACGTATAGCAGGAAGAATGAGATGGTCTCCATCATATTGTTTGCTTTGTAAGAAAACGCAGAGGGCATCGATCTACACCCCTTATTGCTACTCCGATCACCTTATGCCCGTCGTCTTACCCCTCCCAAGGTCGGCAGCTATCCCCACTTGTTTTTGATGTAGTGCCACGTACTTTCATTGTCCAAGTCGCTTGTTTTCGGGCCTTCACGAACGTAGAATTTCTTCTGCTCTTTCGACTCACCAGAAGCTTTCCAGCGGACAAAGGCTGGCGTCGGCGACGGTTCAACGTCAACTCTCCAGCAGAGTTTATTTTGCGCTTCTTCGAACCAATCCGTGATAAGAGGGGAAAAGTCTGAACCGATTCGTGTCGTGATTAAATCGCGCAAACTGCGCTGAAGCTTGTCCTTTGAACCGCGTGCAAGCTTTAAGTCTTCCTCCAAGCCTCGAAGACTCGGGCGCCCGAATTGGTCTTCCTCCACCCCAATATACAGATTTCCGCCATCAGTGTTAAGAAAGCCTGCGATGGATTTCAAGACATCCAAACGCCTCTCATCTTTTTGTTGTCCAAGTTTTATGTCCCATTGATAAGTACTTTTGAATTCTACTGTTTTACTTTCCCCGACTCTAAGCGCTTCTTCAATAGTCAGTATGGTATGTCGGCGTGACAATTCACGAGCCGTAAATATAATTGCCAATGCCAGAGATATAGCCAGAGACACGATAACCAACAGAATGTTGAAGCGGTTTTGGAGATACATTGCCTGTCGTTCGAGCGTCATTTCTTTCGGTATAATGATTGTCCCGACAGGCCGTTTGTTTGCGTCAAGGATTGGTTCTGAATAAATCCGGTAAGTATGACCACCATGGTTGACGGTCACTGTTCCCCTTTTACCTACGGTTATCGGTAGTTCATGCAGGTTGGCTCTTAGAGGCACCCCGCCGAAAGCATTTTTCACTTCACCAGTAGAGCTCAGCACGGCGTAATCCACTAAGAAATCGATCTCTCTCGATGGCGTGGAAGCTGCTTTCTCCAAAGTCGAGCCGAACTTTAGAATATTGGCAGTAAGCCTTTGATCTGCATCTTTGAGGCTTTGTGGAGAATAGATTCCCACAAGAACAGTTCCACCGTCCACCTTCTTCGCATGTAACCTCCAAGTCTCGCCAACGCTGCTCACAACTGTTTGCGGCGAACCGTAAATCGAGTCGTTAATAATTTGAACCTTGCCAAACAACCAAGGAATGTCTCCCACAATATCAATAATGAGGCCGTCTTGACTGATAACATACCAACTCGGACAGATGATGGCCGCATTCCGGTAGCCCTTCAGATCCCATTTGTCTATATACGCGATTTCAGCAGAAACTTTAGCGGTCCATGCGGCAAGCTCTTGGTCGGCTGTTCGGTCAACCTGACGTTGAACATACCAGTGTTGCGCTAAGGCCACACTAGTGAACACAACTATAAGAATGGCAAAATATAGCAAAAGGTGGCCGCGCCAGTTGCGAAGAGATTTGAGAAGGTAGCTAATCTTCAGATGACGCTCCGTGCCTTTTCTTTCATTTTCCTGCTATTTTAATCATTTTGCAAGCAAAAATTTATTTGTGGCATCGGTGAATACCATTTGAAATCGAGCATATGAAACGGCTGGGATAAAAACTCTGTTTCAGAAAGAAACTACTAAAGAACTTAGTAAACACTAAGGAGTAATCCTGCCCTGCGGAATTACGCTTACTTCATGCTGCCTACTATGTCTACTCCAAACTCAAAACTCGTAACTTCCTCAAGGGATTACTTCCCCCTCAGCGCCTCCCAGCTTTTCAATATCTGAAGCCCCATAGTCAGTTGAAAGTCCTCAGTTTCAGGGCTTTTATCATTCGATTCCTCTGTTTTCTTCAAATTCTTATCCACATCAAGACTCTTTTCAAGGTCTTTTTCTTTAAGAGGAACTATTCTTTCCCGTCCTCTCACCATAGTGTTATCAACACCTATATCTGGTGTGATACCCTCTGCCTGTATTGACCTGCCTTTTGGTGTATAATACTTTGCTGTTGTAAGCCTCATCGCAGAACCATCTCCAAGAGGGAAAATAGTTTGTACAGAACCCTTGCCGAAGGTCTTTGCACCTACTATGATAGCCCTCTTGTAATCCTGTAAGGCACCTGCAACTATTTCAGAAGCACTTGCACTACCTTCATTGACAAGCACCACAAGAGGACCAGTATAGTCATCTTTCTGGCGTGCATAAAATTTCATCTTTTCATCTGCCTTTTGTCTTCCTTCTATGTAAACTATGAGACCATCGGTTATGAACTTATCGGAAACTTCCACCGCTTGCTCAAGGAGTCCTCCAGGGTTATTCCTCAGATCAAGTATGATACCTTTAAGCGGTTTTTCCTTACTGCTCTTCTCCAATTCTTTTATCGCATTATCAAGGTCTCTCTTTGTTTTTTCCTGAAACTGGACAATCCTCACATATCCATAATTCCCTTCCAGCATTCTAAACTTTACACTTTTTACAACAATAACATCCCTTATAACTTTGAAATCTTTAGGTATAGTAAAACCTTCTCTCATAATGGTGAGGTTAACCGGTTTCCCTTTTGCACCCCTTATGAGCTTCACAACGTCCATGAGGCTCATATTCTTCGTCGGTTTCCCATCTATTCTCATTATATGGTCCCCTGTTTTAATACCGGCCTTATACGCCGGGGTGTCTTCTATTGGCGTAATGACTGTTGGGAAACCATCCTTAATAGTAATTTCAATGCCTATGCCTCCAAATTCACCTTTTGTCTCTGATTGCATGTCTTTATACATATCAGGGGGCAAAAAGGAAGAATGCGGGTCAAGAGATTCAAGAACACCTTTTATCGCAGAATATACAATTTCTTTATCCTTCACCTCTTCAACATAATTCTTCTTCACTATGTCAATAACATCAGAGAATGTTTTCAGATATTCATATATTTCCTTGCTATCTGTGTCTGTAACAATTCTCTTACCCTGGGCACCGATGAGAAACCCGAGAATAAATATGCACATAAATACTACACTTAAAAATAACTTTAATTTCTTACTCATGTATCCGTCCTCCTGAGTTGATACAATACTACAATATATATAAACTTTCAATCTCATTTCGCTGTATGGTATTCTCTATGCTATGGAAACAATATTTGTTGCGATGAGCGGGGGCATAGATAGTTCATTTTCCGCATACCTTCTCAAACAAAAGGGCTATAATGTAGTAGGGATTACCTTCCAACTATTACCTGAAACGATTAAAAATATTAAAAACCCAAAAGCATGTTGTTCTCTTGAAACAGTAAATAGGGCCAAAAAAATAGCCGATAATCTTTCAATTCCCCACTATGTGGTCAATTTAAGGGAAGAGTTCGAACAGTACGTTATTGAAAGATTCATACAGGAATATAAAAAGGGCAGGACCCCTAACCCCTGTATCCTCTGCAATGAACATATAAAATTCTCCTCTTTCATCAATAAAGCGTTATCTATCGGGGGCGAGAAAATAGCTACAGGGCACTATGCAATCATCGAAGAAAATTCAGGAAACTATTTCTTAAAAAAAGGTAAAGACAAAATCAAAGACCAATCATATTTTCTATACCCCATTAAGAAAAATTTATTAGAATTCATTCTTTTCCCTCTCGGTGGTTATACCAAAGCCATATTAAAAGAAAAGGCAGGGCAAATAGGGTGGGACATCCACAATATAAAAGAAAGTCAGGATGTGTGTTTCATTCCTGACAACGATTACAGGGAATTTTTATCAAAATTCGTTGAACTGAAAAAAGGACCTGTTTATCTGGTGAACGGAAAACTTATCGGGTACCACAATGGCATACATCTATATACAATTGGTCAAAGAAAGGGACTCAATATCCCATACAAAGAACCGCTGTATATTATAGAAATCAAACCAGAGGAGAATACAATCATTGCCGGGCCAAAAGAATATTTAAAAAGGAAAAAACTCATAGCCCATGAACTTAATATGTTAACCCCCGGTACTCAAAATATTTCTGGCAAGGTACGCTATAGACAAAAAACAGAACCGTGTACATATCATGTGCATAACGACACCTTAGAAGTTGACTTTGACAATCCTGTATATTCAATCACACCAGGGCAATCGGTTGTGCTCTATAACGAAGACACGGTGCTTGGTGGTGGGGTGATTAAAACAAGTATGCAGTAAGAAATAGGAAGTAGGCAGTTTAAAGCCGGGTCAGTTCACGGTGCACAGCTTGATAAAAAATTTATCCGTGAACATAGAACCATGAACAGTACACAGCCATGAACAGTACACAGCATTGTTTTAAAAATTACGGCATAAACTTTCTGAAAATATCCCTTGCTATGACTATCCTCTGTATCTGATTTGTCCCTTCGTATATCTGT
Organism: uncultured delta proteobacterium; assembly: GCA_903822335.1. Taxonomy (GTDB): domain Bacteria; phylum Desulfobacterota; class Syntrophorhabdia; order Syntrophorhabdales; family Syntrophorhabdaceae; genus CAIJOT01. Next base: position 5,758 of record CAIJOT010000247.1, on the reverse strand, counting down.
GTGGCTTTGGCATCCCGCATCATTCTCTCAACAGGGTATTCCTTTGTATATCCGCATCCACCTAAAATCTGAACAGCATCAGTTGTAACCTTCATCGCAGCATCTGCTGAAAAAACCTTTGCCATCGCTGATAATTTATCAACACCTATGGCGCTCATCTTATCCCTCTCATATACTTTCATATCAAGGAGGTGTGCGGCATCATATACAAGGGCTCGTGCAGCTTCAATCTGGATAGCCATATCTGCTACCATGAACTGAATTCCCTCAAAATCAGCCAATTTTTGCCCAAATTGCACCCTCTTCCAGGCATATTCAACAGAAAAATCAAGTGCCCCCTGAGCAATACCTACAGCTTGAGCACCTACAGCAGGCCTTGAGAGGTTTAAGGTTGACATGGCAATATCCCATCCCTGACCCTCTTTCCCGAGCAGGTTATCCTTTGTAAGCCTGACATTATCAAACATCAAGTCGGTAATGTCCGAACCTATCATACCCATCTTATCTTCACTTTTCCCTATAACCACACCGGGGTAATCCCTCTCAACATAAAAGGCTGAGATACCTTTTGTTCTCAGTTTTGGGTTTGTTGTGGCGAACACGATACAGATCTGGGCATTCGCACCGTTAGTTATCATTGATTTTTTCCCATTCAGATAGTAGTAATCACCATCCCTCACCGCATTTGTTGCCATATGAGATGCGTCAGAACCTGCATTCGGTTCAGTTAAAGCAAAGGCAACAAGATACAGCTTATCAGGCTCAGCAATTTTACTGTATATGTATTCCTTTTGCTCTTCGTTCGCCGCCACCATTATCGGCATCAATCCTACATTATGGGCGAGGGGAATAAGAGATGCTGCGCCCGATACTTTTGCAAGCTCCTCAATAATGAGGCAAAGGGACGTTATATCGCCGTCAAGCCCCCCAAAGCGTTCGGGCAACATAAGGTATAAAAAACCATGCTTCTTGTAAATATCCACAAGATCCCATGGAAAAGCGCCTGTTGAATCTATTTCTTTTGCCCTTGGGGCAACCCTTTCTCTGGCTAATTTCTCTGCGATCTTCTGAATCATGCCATGCTTCTCTGAAAGATTTAACATCCAGTGGACCTCCTTTTTGTTGACAAAACCGCACTTCTTCTAACATAATTTTGGTATAAATTAAACAAAAAAGGAGGCGCCATGTCGAAGGTATTCTTCACAGATTTAAGAACAACGCCTAAAAGAAACCTCTTTGACAAAATACGGGATTTGATGAATAGAATGAAAATAGATAGCAAGATAAAAAAAGATGACCTTGTAGCGATTAAACTCCATTTTGGCGAAAAAGGGAACACTGCATATTTAAGACCTGTATTTTTCAGGACTATTGCAAAAAAGGTGAAGAGTATCGGTGCAAAACCTTTTCTTACCGATACAAACACACTGTATACGGGCTCACGGAGCGATGCTGTGTCTCATACATCAACAGCGATACAGAATGGATTCGATTATGCATGTGTAGATTGCCCAATTGTAATAGCAGATGGGCTTCGAGGATTAAGCGGGGTTAAGATTCCCATAAAAGGGGAGGTGCTGAAAGAAGTGAGTATTGCGAAAGGTATTGTAGATGCGGATAGTATAATCGCTGTGACACATTTTAAAGCCCATGAACTTTCAGGTTTCGGAGGCACTTTGAAGAATGTAGGTATGGGTTGTGCAACGAGAGAAGGAAAATTGATCCAACACAGCTCGGTAGCACCAGCAATCAACATTGAACATTGCAAGGGGTGCAAACTCTGTTTTGAGTACTGCCCGGTAAGGGCAATAACAATCTCAGCAAAAAAAGCATCAATTGATAAAGAGAAATGTATAGGCTGCGGTGAGTGTATCTTGATGTGCCCGGCGAAAGCAATTGAGATACAATGGAATGAATCGCCTGATATTTTTCAAAAAAAGATGGTAGAGCATGTGTGTGGTGCCTTAAAAGGAAAAGAAAAAAAGTCTTTCTTTCTGAACTTTCTCACACAGATAAGTCCTGCATGTGATTGCTATCCCAACAGTGATGCCCCTATAGTGAGGGATATCGGTATCCTCGCATCCATTGACCCTGTATCCATAGACACAGCATCATGTGATCTCGTAAACAACGAAGAATCCATCCCCCATACAGCTATTAAAAAAGTCTTAAAAAAAGGGGAAGATAAATGGAGGGCCATTTACCCCAAGATAGACTGGAGTGTTCAACTTAATCATGCTGAAAAAATGGGACTTGGTGAAAGGAAATATACACTGATAAAGATTTAAACTGCTAAAAACACACTAAAACCACTTCTTTTTCTTGAAATACGCCAACATTGAGATGGCTATGACAGCCATACAAATCAGGATTGCAGGATAGGCCCAGCGTACCTTAAGTTCAGGCATATACTCAAAATTCATTCCGTAAAGACCAACAATAAAAGTTAATGGGATAAATATTGTAGCGATAACGGTGAGTACCTTCATGACTTCGTTCAATTTGTTGTTGATACTTGAAAGATAGATATCGAGCATCCCTGAAAGTATATCCCGATATGTCTCTACGGTATCAATGACCTGAATCGTATGGTCATAAACATCCCTGAGATATATATAGGTACTTTCATGAATAAGCGGGGAGCATCCTCTTTCCATGATATTTACCACTTCCCTCAGAGGCCAGACCGATTTTCGTATAAACATCATTTCTCTTTTGAAATCTTGAATTGATCGTATAGCTTCCCGTTGAGCATCCGTGACCAACTTTTCCTCGAGGTCTTCTGTCTTCTCTCCAATTTTTTCCATAATGGTGAAATAGTGGTCAACAATTACATCCATCAGAGAATAAGCAAGATAGTCCACCCCCATCTTTCTCGCCCGCCATTGCCCATTCTTTATTCTCTCCCTTATGGAATCGAAAATATCCCCTCCCATTTCCTTGAATGAAATAAGGAAATTAGCGCCAAGCACCAAACTAACCTGCTCAGCCTTTGTTTTATTTTCTTGATCGTCATAAAAAAGCATTTTTAGAACGATAAAGATATAATCGCCATAGTCCTCTACCTTAGGACGTTGATCGGTGTTAAGAATGTCTTCCAAAAGAAGGGGATGGAGGTTAAAGTACAGTCCTATTTTCTCTATTGTATCTACCTGGTGAATCCCGTCTATATTTATCCAGGTGTTATTTGGCTTATCTTTAAATTGAAGACATTCCTCCACGTTGCTTACTTCAAGCTCTTGAAACTGTGCCTCATCATAATTGACTATTTTAATCCTGACATTCTCTGCCCTCTGCTCACCAATATGTATCAGGGCGCCTGGTGGAAGACCAGCTTTATCTGAACGTTTCTTAATAGTTCTTGGCATTTTCACTCACCATACAAGTATCTATCACATCTCCTGTACCATCTTCAACAAACTACTGTAAAATTACAGTTAAATTTCCTTCAAAACCTCATACACTGCTGAAAAATCGAAATATTCAAGGACCAATGAACCCTATTTTCATTTTGATACCCCCTGATAGATAACTCGTTGCCCAATGTTATCAAAGCCTCTTTCACCTGTCAATGTCAAAATAGTACGGAAGCTCTGCTTGAATATCACTCAACAAGGACATATATTTAAGCAGCACAACAATTCGTATAAGGAGATAGTGTATGTATGAACAGGGCGTTATAAGACCACCAAGCGAAGCCAATAGCCTTCTTGTGAGGGTAACGAGGAACTGCCCCTGGAACCAGTGCGTGTTTTGTCCCGCCTATAAGGGAACAAAGTTTTCCAGAAGGACAGTCGATGAAATAAAAAAAGACATTGATAATATGGCCAAGGAATACGGAGGCTACACGTTTATCAAATCAGTATTTCTACAGGACGCCGATAGTCTGCTCTTGCCAACGGTAGATTTATTGACTATCCTTGAATACCTCAAACAGAAATTTCCAGGTATTGAGAGAGTAACGTCCTATGCCCGTGCCAAGACGGTAAAGAGAAAAACCGTGGATGAGTTGAAACAGCTTAAAGAGGCAGGTTTGACGAGGATTCATATAGGAATGGAAAGTGGTTCAGCGAAGGTGTTACAGATGATTAAAAAAGGCATTACCCCAGAGGATATTGTTGCCGGGGGAACAAAGGTAGTAGAAACAGGGATATCACTCTCCGAATACATTATGCCCGGCATTGGCGGCCGCACCTTGAGCGAAGAACACGCCATTGAGACAGCAAGGCTCCTCAATATCATTAAACCTGATTTTATAAGGGTTCGTACCTTTGCTATGCATCCTGAATCACCCATGCAGACAATGGTTCAGGAGGGCACATTTGTCCCCATGACGGATGAAGAAATCGTGGCTGAGATAAGGCTGCTCGTTGCTAACCTTGATGAGATACACAGCTATTTCTCCTGTGCTGATTTTAGCTTAAACCTTCTGATGCAGGTAGATGGATATCTCGACGAAAAAAAGAAGTCCATGCTTGAGGAGCTTGATAAATTCCTTTCCCTGACTGAAAAACAGAAACAGGTATATTCGTTTGTACGACGTGCCTCTTTTGGATACTATCCAGTTGACGTTGTCTATGATGAGGATCTGTTAAAACAGGTTTTACCGGAAATAGAAAAGATAGAGAAAAGTGGAAAGGAGGGGTTTAATAAATACATACAACACCTCATGTCCTATCAGTTACCACAACCCCAGACTGATAACTGGACATAAACTGCAGTGAATAGTGAAGAGTGGTTAGTGAATAGTAAACTTACCACTAATCATCCGTCACTTTGTTTGGGTAACGGCCCTAAATACTCGTAGCAATAGCACTTTATATCCCCGTTATATATCTTTCTGTTTTTATCTGCCCTTTTACCAAATAATGTTTGAAATGCAGGGTGGGCTGATAAGACAAAGAATGACCAGGCATTAAGCTTTGAAAATACCTCCCCCATCATCCTGTAGAGCTTCTCTACCTCCTTTGATTCCCCTATTCTTTCCCCATAAGGCGGGTTGCATATAATACAACCATATTTCTTATGAGACCGAAATTCCTCCACAGGGAGTTTTTGAAAGGCAATATAAGGACCAACCCCTGCACGTTCTGCATTGTCCCTCGCCTTTTTCAGCACATTACCGTCACTGTCTGAAGCAAGTATCCTGAAATCGAGGTCATTTATCCGTGTGTGTGCTTCCTCCCTCACAGACCGCCAGATATTTCTCGGGATTTGCACCCACTCCTCTGAAACAAAGGACCTGTTCAGCCCCGGGGCAATATTTTTCCCGATAAGGGCTGCTTCTATCGGGATTGTGCCGGAACCGCAAAAAGGGTCTGCAAGAATCCTTGCAGGATTCCATCTGCTTAACAACACCAATCCTGCGGCGAGTGTCTCCCGGAGCGGTGCCTCCCCAGCTTTTTCACGGTATCCTCTCTTATGAAGTCCTGGCCCTGTTGTGTCTATCGTCAATGTTGCGCTATCTTTTAACATAGAGATTTCAATTTTATACACCGGCCCTGTTTCGGCAAACCAAGGAGTCCGATACTTCCTTCTCATTGCCTCAACTACCGCTTTTTTCACAATAGACTGGCAGTCTTTCACGCTGAATAGCTTTGATTTGACCGACTTACCAACAATATGCATTTTGCCGTTTACAGGGATGATGTCTTCCCATTTAATACATAATGTTCCCTGAAAAAGCTCCTCAAAATCCATTGCCTCAAACTCTGCAATCTTGATAAGTATCCTGTCTGCTGTCCTGAGCCAGATATTG
>CAIJOT010000246.1 GCA_903822335.1 uncultured delta proteobacterium | reverse complement strand
GTTACTGCCTGGTCCGTTCTCTACTACATTCGCTTGGGTCATTTTCTTCCTCCTTTTCTTTTTTCAAGAAAAAGCAGGTTAGATGATGACCCACTGTAGTACTAAAGGTCAACCAATTTTGTTACGTATAGCAGGAAGAATTTATCAGACGATAGATTGAGGTGTTGCATTAAGAAATATGTAAGCGTAATTGCTTCCCAAGTGCTGCTGCAACACGCTCCAGGGTTGACAATTTAATATCTTCCGCATGGTTCTCGATTCTTGAAATCGCAGTTTTCCGGGTGTTGAGCCTGAGGGCAAGTTCCTCCTGCGTGAGACCTGCTGACTCACGGGCCTGACGAAGCATTACCCCAATTTTGAACTGCTCATAGCCTTCTTCGTAACCTTCGGCAAATTCTTTATCTCTTTTTTTTCTCCGATCAATATATTGTTTCAGATCCCTCATGGTTTTATCCTCCTCTTTAGGAAATCTTTCCTGTATGTCTGTGCCTTTTCTATCTCCTGTTTCGGTGTTTTCTGACTTTTCTTTACCAGTCCATGTGTCAGGACAACTACAGAGTTACCGAGGAAAAAACAGAATATACGATATGTATTTGAACCGGATTGGATTCTGCACTCCCAGATTTCTTCCGTTCCGACAAGTTTTTTGAAATATGAAGAAGGCACAACATTCAAATCCTCCAACAGACTCAAAACCCATGCTACTTTTTATGCAGCTTTTCCCGGTAATGAATCAAGAAAATCCTTTACCGGACAGTTTCCATTAACCGTAGTATAGAACGTAACAACTCTTCTCACTGAATAATGTTAACTTGCATGTTAACTCTTGTCAAGGAAATATTTCATTTACAATACAAGACTGTGGTGACTTCATGAGGATTACCGGTTGAAAAAAGAGCGTTGCACCGCTTGGGCTGCAATCAGAGATTGCAGGAAGCAGTCCTTACCCACAGCGATTCCGGAAGAATCGCTAAAATAACATTTCAATGAGATTTGGGGGAATTGTGAATCAAAGCAGGGTGAGAATAGTAAAAGAGGTGAAGTATGCCAATAAACTACCCCGCAGGTATCTGGAATACAGAATACAGTAGTCAGAAGTCAGAATTTTTTTGAAGATATTTTAATCCCCCTTCTGGATTCTGAATTCTGGATTCTTACCCCGAAGCCTGCTTCGAGGAATTCTTTGATTGATAGGCGGGGTACACGACAGGGCATGGAATGAACGAAATATTTTTGGTAAAATTCGCTATATGGGTTATAATGGCTGCAAGTCAAAATTCAATGTAAAACGATATATTGAACACATTCAATCATTGTAAGCATTGATGAGGTGCAAAGATTCTAATGGAGAGGCGCATGATGAAAAAAGAGCAGGTCCCAAGCAAAACGAAAAAGGGTTTCGTGTCCGTTCCTGAGAGGATGAAGGCCCTTGATGAGACCGAATGCTTCGCTGTGCTTGCAACAGATGAGGGCGGCCGCCCATACACCTCACTAATAAATTTTGCCTTCACAGTTGATTTGAAAAAAGTGATATTTGCCACCCCACGGGAAACACGTAAATATAAAAATATCCTGAAGACACATCACATTTCACTCCTTATTGATAACCGGTCAAAGACAAGAAAAAACCTCATGGAGACTGAAGCAGTAACGGTTATTGGAACTGCCCATCCCATAAGGAAAGGCAAGGTGCGGGAAGAGCTGGCTGCAATATTTCTCAAGAAACATCCCGACCTTGAATCATTCATACAATCTCCATCTACAGTCCTTATAGTTTTAGAGGCAAACCGCTGTATTCATGTAAGCAAGTTTCAGACAATATCTGTATGGGAGTGTAAATAATATGCGGGCTGTTGCTCAAACAGATTTTACGCCGGAACACTGTTTCGCTACCTGCTCCGCTGCGCGCGCTTTACCCTGCAGCAATTCGCTTCCGTTCAATCTTCTAACTTGCCACTGGGCTTCAGACAGCGAAAATTGGCCTAACCGCGGCCTGGCCGCAGGCACACTTCAGCTCATCGGCCATAATCGCGGGGTACCCGGCTCGGTGCCGGGTCGCACCAAACTGTGCTCGAAGTCGCAACTCGCGAAAAGTTTTCCAGCGACAAAGGAGCTGCAACGTTCTTCCGGTTTTTTGCCTGAAAAGCACCTAATGGGCGTTTGGGCAACGGGCCGTATGTATCGTACTTTTTTGAGGAGGATATAAAATAATGTGGAACTGGAAAGAAATTTATGAAGATGATGCCTTTGTCTATTACTGCGATTTGGAAAAAGTAATCGATTCTGAGGGGGATGAGGACGATATCTACAGCTCGGTTGAGTGTTATAGACC
>CAIJOT010000245.1 GCA_903822335.1 uncultured delta proteobacterium | reverse complement strand
CGTTCCTCCTCAGACAGCACACATTGTCCCTTTGGGAACGTTCATCCCTCAGCCGGGTACACATGGAGGTACGACATGGATGGCCCCCCAACCCGTACTCGATGTCGCCCTTCAGGCAAAGGTTCACGGCGAAGCCGCAAGGTGTTCTTTATGGTTACATGCGAAATTGATCTGGGCAACAGGCCATCAACAGCTTGTTGCCCAAACCCATCCATAACTGTATTTGGTCTGGAATGTGTTCCCGAAGGGAGCATTGCGTAAGCTCCGGGGAACCATCTTGAGTGCCTCAAGCGTTCTCCCGCATATGCGGGAGATGAATGTGCGGATGCATCTCTGCTCGAACCCCAAGGGCTGGGTGGGCGGGTCTCACATTCAAGTGCAGAGGGACTCTTAGAAGGGTCGGAGATGGAGCACCAGCGAACAGAGAGAATACCTTTCAGATCGAATGGGGTAGGCTTTGACGAAAAAGGATTTCGGCAACAAGCTGTAAATGGCTGGCCCTTCAGCCTCTCAAACATTGGGGTTTGCACGTCAGCAGAGACAAAGGATTACCTTGCCACCGGTGCGAATTCATATTCCCTGCATAATCCCTCCATCACTTCCAGTCCCCTATCATCACAAAGGGTGCCCAGTAGAAGGGATGCCGGTATTGAGGCATATTCTTAAGGCTAATCTGTGCCTGTCTTAATGCCTCTGGTTTACTCATCCCCTTGAGCCAGTTCTTGTAGAAGTGCTCCATGAGGATATAAGTGGATTGGTCATCCACCGACCAGAGGGTGGCAAGAAGCGATGGTGTCCCGGCATAGATGAATCCCCTGGAGAGACCTACCATGTCATCCCCACCCTGGATTCTCGCGAGCGCTGTCTCACAGGCTGATAAGGTAACAAGGTTCGCATTGGGAAGGTTAAGGGAGAATATCTCATGGACCTGGAGGAAACCATCGTTCTCAGTATCCTTTGCGAGAACAAGCCCTGACTGGAGGGGCTGCCTCTCGTTGAACTCACCATGTGAGGCGAAGTGGATGATATTGTAGGGTGATGAGCGTTTTTTAACGATTGTCTCCGTTGCCTTCTCTTTCATGTAGATTTCTTTTTTAGGGAAAAGAAGCGATACAGTCTTCCCCTCCATCTCTGCATACTCAAGAGGTATATAGTCTGTGACAGGGTTGGCTATTAAGAAAAGTGAATCCTTTCCTGGTTTCCTCTTATTGACTACGAACTCCATGACACTTGCTGCAGGCATTACGGAAAGGGAGTATCTATTGTCGGTAAGAAGTGAGAAGGGGAGCTTATGGAGTACCCCATGTGGGACGACAATAAGGTTTTTTGTTTTAATGTCCTTCTCTATGGGTAAGGTAAGAAGGGCAGATAAGTCTTTTGCATGGGTGGTAAACTGCTGCCGGTTTCTCTGTCTTTCCTCATCTGTTCTCGCATCCTCTCTCTCCTTCGGCACCACTACCACTATTGCTACACCTCTTTTGCGTGTATTGGAGATATCGGGAAGGAGGAGGGTATCCACCTTCTCTTTCAATGCCTTCTCTGTGACAGGTATTTCATAGACCCTTATATCATGCTTCGTTATGAGCCAGGCATAGGTTCTGTCCCTGGTGGTCATATACTCAAGGAAAGAGGTATCAGGGTCAAGGAGGGACTGGAGCTTGCCCGGAGAGAGAGGATCTGCTGTGATAAGGGATGAGAGTTCTCCCCCTTTCAGCTTTACCTCTTCGATGAAGGAGGTATATTCCTTCTCTTTGTCCGAGAGGGCTTTTTTAATCCTCTCTATCTCTTCGGGGGAGACGCCCTTTGCCTTTGTCTCCATGACTTCGAGCTGCTTCCGTAAACTCATTAAGGCACGCTGGAACTCCCTGTCTTTTTTAAGGATATTATCATCCTCCTTTGTCCGTCCCCGTATCTCACGGGTTGCGAGCATCTCAAGGAAGAGCCTTCCTTTTACGCTCTCTGCCACGGTAAAGGAGGCTTTCTCATATCCTTTCCCTTTCTCGTGAATAAGGACACGCACAAGACCTTCATAGGCTTCGATGCGGGTAAAACCTATCCCTACCTGTGCGGTGAGGAAGTTTTTCTTTGCATCGGGGGAGAGGGTTTTCCATTGGGATTCGGTGATATTCATGGCTTCCCGGAAGTGCTCCTTTGCCTTTGCATAGTCCTTCATCCCCTCATAGGAGAGGCCAAGGCCTATATGGTCAGCGATGAGAAAGTGTGGTTGCCCTGTTCCATATGAGAGGGAACGGTTGAATTCCTTTTCTGCATTGCGATAATCCTTTGTGAGGAGGTAGTATTTGCCGAGACCCATGGGGTGATCTTGTTGTTTAAGAATCCTGTACCCCTCATCGAGTCTTCCTGATTCGAGGTAGAGTAATGCCAGGTTGCTGAGGCTTCCTGCGGTATCGGGATGCTCTGGGCCGAGGGCTTTTTCACGGATTGCCAGCGACCTCTTATAGAGGGGTTCTGCCTCTTCGTAACGGCCTGTGGTTCGGTAGAGTGCTGCCAGGTTGTTGAGACTTATTGCAGTATCGGGATGCTCTGGGCCGAGGGCTTTTTCACTGATTGCAAGTGCCTGCTTCATGAGGGGTTCAGCCTCTGCGTAGCGGCCGGTGGTTCTGTAGAGTTCTGCCAGATTGTTGAGGCTTGTTGCGGTAGTAGGATGGTCCTTCCCGAGGGCTTTCTCGTGGATCGCCAGTGCCCGCTTCATGAAGGGTTCAGCCTCTGCGTAGCGGCCGGTGGTTTCGTAGAGTGCTGCCAGATTGTTGAGGCTTATTGCAGTATCGGGATGCTCTGGGCCGAGGGCTTTTTCACTGATTGCAAGTGCCTGCTTCATGAGGGGTTCTGCCTCTGCGTAGCGGCCGGTGGTTTCGTAGAGTAATGCCAGGTTGTTGAGACTTGTTGCGGTATCTGGATGCTCGGGACCGAGGGCTTTTTCACGGATTGCCAGCGACCTCTTATAGAGGGGTTCTGCCTCTTCGTAACGGCCTGTGGTTCGGTAGAGTGCTGCCAGGTTGTTGAGACTTGTTGCGGTATCTGGATGCTCAGAGCCGAGGGTCTTTTCGTAGATTGCCAGTACCTCTTTGGCAATATGTATCGCCTCATCATATCTGCCCTGTTTATAGAGTTGTATGACCTGTTGATTAAGCCTTTCTGCCTCATCGAGAGACTGTGCGAGGGCGTGAGGGAGAGAAATGGCAAGAAACAGTAAGACAATGATAATGTATTGTACTGCGGATTTGAGACCTTTCATCTCTTTACCTCCTCGTCCCTTATGGAGCAAGGTCATAAGTCCCCCATTCATTCATTGTTCTACAATTTCAGATATTTCGCAACTAAAAATTAAATTCCCACATCCGCAATGCACAAATTTGGAAAACGGCAGACGATTACTTGCTAAAAGATTGTGCTTCGAACAACAATTATCTTTTATAAGATTTAAGGAAAGAACCTAAATCAACATTGTTTCTTGCACCTACTTATGAATTAATACAAAAGTGTTACACATGTACCCAGAATAATCTGTTACCTATCTCCCCGTTCGGTCATCAGGCTTGCGATAGCGCATACTCAGAAATCCTGAATACCGCGACCCCAGCCTCATGGGCCTTGTCATAGAGTCCCTGATCCTCGGTTATCAATGGTACCTTGTCGGCCTTAGCCATTGCCAAGTAGAGAAGATCCCCAGATTTCAGATGAGGCAGATCCCCGGTTGGATAATGGTCTAAAAAAGCATGATCTATAGGAACTGCAAACAGTTGAAGTATTAGGTCTTCATGGTTTTCCCTGGCATGTGCTACTTGACGACCGCGCTCAAACCAAACACTTCTTCGTAATGCGGATTGAACTTCAAAGGCCGCGTGGAAAGGTATTCTGATTCGAATTTGGCGCTCTATAAGGAGTCTGATTAGGCTGATTGCATCATTGTGTCGAGGGGAATTCTCAAGTACAAAGTCAACAACGACAGAGGCGTCCACAATTACCACTTGTCCTGCATGCGCACCCGGATTTTTTTCTTCAGTAAGAATAATCATATAGGATAACATACGGCTCAGCCAGAGCCGGATTTATCGGCGATTGGCTGCAGCCGATGGTTACGCGAGTATACAAATGCTCTTCTCTGGCCTTGAGGTGATCATCCTTCCTTACATATCTCCTCAATATAGTCGTTCTTTTTCTGTTTACTGCTAGTGCTTACTTGCATTATTAGTAGATATATGGTAATGTTTGAACAGGGAGGCAATTACTATGGCCAGAAAACCACCTGTTCCAGTATGTTCTGAGGAAGACAAAAAGACTTTGGAGGTATGGGCTCGCAGTAGAACGTT
>CAIJOT010000244.1 GCA_903822335.1 uncultured delta proteobacterium | reverse complement strand
CGTAGGGGAAGGCAAGACCCGCGAAGTTACTCCCACCACCGCAACAACCTATTACTATATCAGGGTAATCACCTGCCATCGCCATCTGTTTCTGTGCTTCAAGACCGATAATTGTCTGATGCATCAATACATGATTCAAAACACTGCCGAGCGAATACCTTGTATCCTTTGAGGTAACTGCATCTTCTATTGCCTCACTTATTGCGATACCCAGGCTTCCCGGATGTTCTGGATTCCCTTCGAGGAATTTTCTCCCTGCATTCGTATCTGGGCTCGGGCTTGGTACGCAGTGCGACCCCCAGGTCTCCATCATAATCCTTCTGTAGGGTTTCTGGGTATAGCTTATCCTTACCATGTATACCTTTGATTCAAGACCAAACTGGTTACATGCGAAGGCAAGAGCACTTCCCCATTGCCCAGCCCCTGTTTCTGTGGTGATTCTCTTGATCCCGAACACCTTATTGTAATATACCTGGGCAATAGAGGTATTGGGTTTATGGCTCCCCGCAGGGCTCACACCCTCATTCTTAAAATAAATCTTTGCGGGTGTACCAAGAAACTTCTCCAAGCCATATGCCCTGTACAATGGCGATGGCCTCCACATGAGAAGTACTTCCAAGACTTCCTCGGGTATATCGATCCATCTTTGAGTACTCACTTCCTGTTCAATCAGGTTCATGGGGAACACCGGTGCGAGCATATCAGGAGTGATGGGTTCTCCCGTTGCAGGATTGAGAGGAGGAGGAAGTGGGTGGGGCAGATCAGCCTGAATATTGTACCACTGTTTTGGGATGTCCTTTTCACTTAAAAAAATCTTTTTTTCCATAAAACCCCCTTTTTTTTAAAATGAAGAAACCATGAGTTTCAAACCCATTGGCCTCTTAAATAAAAGGCTATGGGCGGTGTAAGGCCGCCCATCGCTTACTATTTCGGACTGACACCAAGAATCGCTTCGACCACCATAACCATTTTGTATACAATTTTATTTCCATGATTTTCCCTTATAGCATTTAGCGTTTTTTTTTGTCAAGTGATTTTATCAATTTATTTTATATGTTTATTTCATTCGGTCAATTTATTTCACTTTTTGGTTTATTTCGTCTCTCTCACCCATCTCCTCCATCGAGCCTGTTTCGTTGATTGCCCCGCGGGTCCATACCCCGAAGCTTGCTTCGAGATGGTTGCCCCGCAACTTACTGCGGGGTGATTCATTTCATGTTGTTGTCTCGCCTTTGATACCCCGTGGCTTGCCGCTGGGTAGTTCATTTCGATGATTTCATTTTTTGTCTATCTGATCTACAATGTACAAAAACCGTGCAGGTGAATCATTCAGCACTGATTGTTGAATGTTATTGACAAGGTGAGGTTTTCTTATTATAAAAAGAATAATGCCTGGGTGGCGGAATAGGTAGACGCAAGGGACTTAAAATCCCTCGGTGGTTCCCACTGTACGAGTTCGATTCTCGTCCCAGGCATTAATGATTTCATAGAGTTGCATAATCGCATTTTTCACCCCATAGCCTTGGAATTAAGAAAATTAATCAAATTGTGACCATTTTGTGACTGTTTCGCTTTCTGTAATTCTTTTTTCTTGTTCTTTGTGATAATTTGCAATGCTGTCAAAAGCATTGTTTATGTCTTTTTCATTTACGATGTTGTATCTTTCGAAGACCGATCTTGTTTTATGTCCAAATATAATTAATGCGGTATGGGTATAATGTTTGTAATTATAAGGCGTTACGGATTAGTTATTTACCAAGAAGCAGGTTTATGAATCTTATTTCCATCATGCAATATGACAGGATCAGGAAATTGATGTTGGGTATATCGTTCCTTTTTGATCTTAAACGACATATCCGCAAGATTGGCAAGTTCGTTGTTCTTTCTCTTGTATGGAAACAAAAAAGTAACTTTTTTAACTGGGAACAGTCTTTTAACGGTCTTGACGGCAGGAGCTAAATCCGTATCACCAGTAACCAAAACAACCATATCGCTCTCGTCACGCATTAATATTTCCATCAGTTTGATGGATATGGCAACATCGGTTTCCTTTTCTTCATACCTTGTCAGTTCATTTTTGCAGAGATCACACCATACTGTTTTAGGTTTAAACCTTCCAAGCCGTACAATCACCCCTGTTGATTGTAAGCATTTAATATAATCCATGTGTCTTTTGACTTTCCCGGTGTCTTTGCTTGTCATATGATCAGCAAGCGCAGAGAAATAATATATTTTTTCAAACTTTGCTGTTTTGTCAATTGCAGGGAGAAAAGAAAAACATATCGATTTTATATCGAGCCACTTCGTTTTTGCGCCATGCAAATCACGACTTGCCTCAATAAGTGAATGATAGAGATTAAATCCATCTATGAGGAAAGATGTTCTGATCATATACATAAAAAACCCTCTGGGTCGTAACCCAAAGGGGGCCAGAGAGTTTCCTCGTCTGGGGATGAGTTAACATAATAATAAAACTTACGTTTTTATTTGTCAATAGTTATTTGTATAATTGTCATTAGCAAAGGTTACTGACATATTGATCTTACAAGTAATCATGCTTATGCCAGCTGGTAACTTAATTATTGCCATTGGATAAGGATTATAGATTTTCTGCCATAAAGCCCCTTTATCTCTCCATCTCCACGGGGGCCTGGTATCGGGGATCGCCCTCAGAATCTCACTCAGTGTCTCGTTGCGCCGTCAGGGTTAATCAAATGCCATCTCCGGTTTCCAGACCTTCCATACGTTTCCAACTAGTGCTTACTTGCATTATTAGTAGATATATGGTAATGTTTGAACAGGGAGGCAATTACTATGGCCAGAAAACCACCTGTTCCAGTATGTTCTGAGGAAGACAAAAAGACTTTGGAGGTATGGGCTCGCAGTAGAACGTT
>CAIJOT010000243.1 GCA_903822335.1 uncultured delta proteobacterium | reverse complement strand
GAAAAGAATAACCTTCTTCCAGCCTGTCTGGAGAAAAATATGTCCTGCCAGAATACTGGTGATAAAAAGTGCCATGCTTGAACGGATACCGCTGCATTGCTTAGCCACCTCTATGTTGATGCCCGGCAACTGGAATATAAAACCTTTCCTTGAAAATGGGATACCCATCATCTTAAAGATCATATAGGTGGCTTCTGTAGAGCCTACCTGTAAGGCATAGATGATGTTCTCCATGAGTACAGAAGGGATTGGAACCATGAAGACAAGGAACAAAATCGGGAAAGATGCAATCCGAAAAGCCTGAATACCATAGAAAAGAATAAAGGTGCCTGTCCAGAACACAAGGGCTGAGGAGGTCATAAGCGATGAATAGTCATTCTGGTTCAGTTTCACCCCTATGGTGCGACCGATAATATAGAAGACAATCCCCGCAACAATAACCCCTGAACCGATTTGAACAGAATAGTCAATCTTCGCAAATATCTCCTTTCTCTTCACATAGAAGAGGTATCCGCTCACGAGAGGGATAAGCATGATATGGTCATAATAGTCACTGCCAGCCGCGGAACTAAAAAGTTCCCTTAAGGATGTATAAAGCACCCCCAATGCAATAATCGTGGATACAAGAAACAGAATGTGACGTTTAGTCATATAGTTGAATAACTGCTGTTTAATTAGTTGAATAGTTGAGTAGGTGATTAGAATCCAGGATTCAGGAGTCAGGAGTCAGAATAGAACCTGAATATGCTTCCAGTAATTTACTGACTTCCTCGATCTGAAACAGTAATTCAGAGTTTTTTCCATACCCTAAATCATTTGTTAAGATTAGATAGTAACGGCATTCCTCAAGAGAGCCCTGGGCAATATTCATAAATCTCACTTTGTCGAGGTTGCCTCTTTTCTTGAAACCTTCTGAGATGTTAGCAGGGATCGAATAAGACAAATTCATGTGCTTTTTGCCAGACAATTAAGTCCTGGAAACTTTTTGCAGGTTTTCTCTTCATTCTGAATTCTGGATGCTGGTTCCTGGATTCTAATTAGCTGGTTAATAGGTGAGTAGTTAAATGGTTGAAGAGTTGAATAGTTGAGTTGTCACATACTTAGGTCACTTAAACAATTCTTCTACAATCTCTTTTTTAGACAATTTTAAATAGTCAGCAACATCAGAGAGAATATTATTAATAGTACCAATTTTAATTGTTTGATGATCAGGGATAGTAATCTTATGCTCAATTCCTTTATAGGTTGAAGTCAATCTGATATGGCTTCCAGTTCTTCTTGTAATTTTGTAATCATATTTATTGAGGAGTTTTAACAACTCCTTGCCTGATATATCCCTTGGTATCTTAACCATAAGAGAACATTTCTTCCCGGACAATGTGTAGCCTTACAATGCCAGGAATATCTTCTGTTTTATCAAAGTGGCACTCTATGGCATCCTTAATATTGTTTTTAAGCACTTCAAACGTTTCGCCCTCTGTAAAAATGGAGTATCCAAGGGCTGTGGCGTTATAGCCATCTTCAGGGTCTTCTTCTACCAAAAAAATAATTTCCTTTACTTTCATGAGATTAGACCTCCTGATTATTACTGTCCTTAAATCTAATTTTACCCCAAAAGAATTCGATATTCAACCAATTCAACGGTTTTTCCCTTCCCTTCATCCTTCATTCTTTCTGTAATTCCTGAAGTGTAGCAAATTTTTTGCCGGCTTTTCTGTCAGATTTTGCCAGCATACCTCTTTTATTGACAAAATCTATGAACCAATCATCTTCTTTGAGGGTAAGATAATTTACAAAACTCAAAACTTCCTTTACCTTCTTTTCTGGTAGTCCCTTTATATCTTCAATCAATTTTTGCTTTAAATTTGTTCTTGCCATCCTTCCCTCCTGGTAATATTTTAGCAGGTTTTCTCTTCATTCTGAATTCTGGATGCTGGCTCCTGGATTCCAATTAGCTGGTTAATAGTTGATTGGTTAAATAACTGCTGTTTTATTAGTTGAATTAGTTCCATTGGTTTTATTAGTTAACCAATCCAACGCCTTATGTTGCTTCTCTAACCCGTTAACCTGTAACCCGCAACTCGCAACGCATTTTTTCAACCAATTCAACCAATAAACCATTCAACATTTTTTACCCTCAACAGGGTTCCTAATGCTGTCCCCATTGTATTTGCAATCAAATCAGGCATGCTGGATGTACGGGTAGGAAGAAAATACTGAAGCAGTTCTATCGTTAAGCTGATAACAAAACCTGCCACTATGGATAGCATCAATGCCTTACTAAAAGTTAATCCCTTCTGCGTCAGATACATGGATAACAAAAATCCCAATGGAATAAAACCGGCAATATTAATTACAATGTCCAGTAAGTTCTTTCGATATTCTTCCCAACGGACATACACCTTTTCTAATACTGGTTTTTTGTACGGCTTGAAGTAGTATGGAATTATCAAGTCAGCAGGCATTCCACGACCAAGGTCGGTAACGACCGCATGTTGAGTAGGTGAGTAGTTGAGTGGGGGATTAACTGCAGTTTGATTAGTTTTATTAGTTTCATTGGTTTTATTGGTTAACCAATTCAACGCCTTATTTTGCTTCTCTAACCCGTTAACCTGCAACCTGTAACCCGCAACATTTTCATCCTTTCTCTGAAAATCATACCATATTACCGGCGATAGGTTGGTTATGTGAGACGGAAGGGTTTCCATGTCATTGGGAGAAAGTGCCCGGTCAAAGACCGCAACAGAATAGATTGTTCCCTGCCAGGTATACATTCCATCTGCTTCACTTCCGATAACAAGTGGATATGAGCCATTCCAATGGGAAAATTTTATCAAGCCGGTTTTCATTCTACCTTTTATTTCTCCATCTTTATATGAAATGAGTTCATTTCCGTTGAATACAATGAGGATCGAGGCTTTCTCATTTTTGTTGAGGATGCCTTCAGTTTCAAAATGGACAGGCATTGTTTTATTGTCAACCTTGACCTTGAAAACAAGACTATCCTTCCATTGCCCTACCATGAAGTTCATGCGGTCTTCATCAAGAGAGTGGGTCAGGATTCTCGCATATCCATCCGCTCCCAAGTAATCTGATGAAAGGCTTAAAAAGATGGTGAATTCTTTCATATTCAAGAGCTTTTCAGGGGGTGTCTGTGTATATACAGTAGCTGGCGTTATCAATTGAAGACCGTTTGTCATATCAAGTGTTACCATATTGGTCTGAGCAAAATTGAATGGCCAGAAACCGACGAAAAAAAGTAAGGCAATATATGTGTAAAGGCAAGCGATTGCAAGATGTTTAAGGAAATGCACAAAATGAAATTTTGCTTTTCTTAAGATATAAGTCTTGATGAACTCGTAAAAAGTCGAATTTGTCTTTTTCGTCATTCCGTGCCTGACACGGTATTTTCACTTGCGAAGCAACATCCAGTGAATTCAATTAGTTCTGGACTCCGGTTTTCACCGGAGTGACGGATTTGGGACTTTTTACGAGACTATAAGTCTTAATTGCTCAGGATCAGCACCAGTTGCAGCCATGGGGTCAAACAGTGCCGTTGAGGCTTCTTCGAAAGAAACTCTGTGCTTTTGTATTGCCTCGTTATGCTGCGCGTTTCACTTTTTGATAGAGGTATTCTGGGGCAAAGTAGGCGCCATTCGGCCAAGTGAGGGTGTGAAGGTCAGAATGGACAATGAATCTTCTGAAATATGAAGTATCTCTCAGTGGCTCGAAGATTTCTCCCTCCAACTCACCTGCAAGATTGATCTCGCCTTCAATGCCATCCGCAAAGCGGACTTTGATTATGAAGTCCTCTACGTATTTGGCTTCTATTACTCTTGGTATCATGTTTTTTACTCCAGTGGTTGAATTGTTTTCAAAGGTTTTCCTTGTCTGCCCAAATCCCAGTCTTGCAACAACTCATTCTTGTGTAGTTCGTACCATTCCAACACGTGACCAAGCGCCCTTTTTGGAAATTCTCCGTTGATAACACCTTCCATTATGTTAACAGTGATTGCCCCGCGGGTCCATACCCCGAAGCTTGCTTCGAGATGGTTGCCCCGCAACTTACTGCGGGGTGATTCATTTCATGTTGTTGTCTCGCCTTTGATACCCCGTTGGCTTGCCGCGGGGTAGTTCATTTTCCGGGCGAGCTTAATTAACGACAGAAGAGCATTGTTCACGGCATCTTCATTAGGAAAGGCTTGAGCAACTTCAGGTCTAAGAACAACGATATTTGATGACTCTCGCATACGTGTTGCGTACTTCCCCCTTACCAGACCTTCAGGAAAGTCGGAGCGTTTGTACTCGGCCCGTAATTTGTCTTTGACGGTTTCTCTATCCTTCTTCATATAGTTCTCGTTCTCCTTTGCTCGCTGTGCGAGCGCTTATGATTCTAACCGTTTCCCCTTCATCGGTATGGGCTACCACAAGGAGTCGTCTTCTTTCTGAAACACCGAAGGTGACAAATCGATCCTCTGTGATTGAATGATCAGGATCAGCACCAGTTACAGCCATGGGGTCAAACAGTGCCGTTGAGGCTTCTTCGAAAGAAACTTTGTGCTTTCTAAGATTCGACTTTGCCTTTCTGGGGTCCCACTCAATTTTCATGTCTTCAATTATATCATACCCTTATTTTGCTGCATAGAGTTTCATGATTATTTTTGACCTAACAACGAGGTCACCGGGAGCCGGATTTATCGGCGATCCGGTACACTTACTGGTATGCAACAATTTTTTCCATTTGCAGATACGACACTTCTGAGATATTAGCCTTTTCCCTTGCATGTTCAATGGTCATACTTACAAGATTGCCTTTCCGGTCCAGATCAATATAGAGGTTTTCTGATATTTCTTTCGTTTCCAGAATTGATTCATTTGAAAACTCAATGAGTGCCGTATCCGTGTCTGTAAAATAGCGGATTTTCATGATTACTCCTCCTTATAGCTCCTGTCGAAAAAAGCGTTATGAATTGTCTCCCCGTCTTCCAACAGAATAACTCTCAGATATTTTCCCGCTTCCTCAATATATTTCCACTTTCTTATTCGCTCGTCAGACTGTCTTGCTGTCTTTGAAGGGTTGCGAATGGTTTCAAGTATCCATTCTTCTTTGATCCCTTTCCTGTCAGTGCGTTGTCTTACGAATAGAAAGTATTGGGTGCATTTCATGGTTTAATTTTATCATGTTTGGAATATAATTGTAACTTTTTGTTCGTAAGGTCGTCATGCATAACGTCAAAATCAACCGTCACTGTAAGCGGTTGGCTGAATTGAATTGTTATGTAATCTCTTTTGCTCTTTAATAAAAAGAATTCTTCGAAGCTCTGCTTCGGGGTAGTTCATGGAAATGCACAAAATGAAATTTTGCTTTTCTTAAGATATGAGTCCGAATTGCTGGAGAACTTCCTGACTTTCCTGTAGCAGTTTGGTTGGTTTTATTAGTTCCATTAGTTTTACCTGTCTGCCAGCCAGGCAGGTTAGTTAACCAATTCAACACTTTATGTTGCTTCTCTAACGCGTTAACCCGCAACCCGCAACATCTTTTCCTCTCTCTTCAAACCAATCCAACCAATTAAACAGTTTTACCTTTATCCTCGTTCCTTCGGCCTTTCACTTAATAGTCCAGCCTCCTCTCGTGCTCTTTGGCTTTGTAGTTGTAGTGGTCGTCACTTTGGGTGCTGTAGTGGTCGTCACTGCGGGAGCCGTAGTGGTCGTCACTGTGGGAGCCGTAGTGGTCGTCACTGTGGGAACTGTAGTGATCGTGTAGCTTGTACCCATACCCGGATCGGGCAGACTAATATTCGTGACCAATTCGCTTTGCTGCAACCCACTAACGGTCTTGAACGTTGCGTAATTCATGATCGTCCCACCATAGCTCACATCAGTAAGAAAAACTGTGGAGCTTGCCGTGATCTGGTTATTATTGACTAACACATTTGCGATGCTACTGGTACCGTACGTGAGGGTTGAGCTTTTTCCAAGAATCATAACCGCGGAACCGACACCTTTTCTGCAGGCATCCCGAATTGTGTTACTTTGAATCACTATGTTTGTCACCTTGTCTGCCGGTAGGGTGTTCGGGAGTTCTATGTTTATGGCAGTGAAGGGTGTCCCTTGGATTGTATTGTTTACCACGTATATGTAGTTTATGCTTTGGAGTGTTGCAGGGCTCATGGCTATTTCGATCCCGCGGAAATACATCCCAGCCGCCTGAGGTGCCCTGGTTTCATAAAACACGTTATTGTATATGTAAACATATCTCGGGTTCAGGTCCCCAGTGTACTGATCGCCGGGGTTATACCTTATATAAGAATTTGCATTGATATCAGTATCCGTTCTTATGAAGTTGTACATTGTGTTATTGCTGATCCTGACAAAGCTGCTCCAAAATTGAATTCCGTCCGGGTGGTCTCTCTTATAAATACCCCTATCCCTGATAATATTATTATAAAAGTCTACGCCACCCAGGGTCATCTTTACTGCGTCGGCATGCCAGTCATAGATTTCGTTGTTGTAAAAAAGGAAAGCACCAAACGCACTCGCGGTGCCGCCATTTGCTGAAGCGTACAACCAGACTTCGTCATCGTAGTTGTCGTGAATTATGCAGTGATGTATAGCCCCTATGTTAGGCTGTTGAGTTACACTGACAAGAATCCCGTGGGTCGCAGCAATATACCCATTACCTGTCGCCTCAACATAAGAGACCTCGATATTCTGAACAGAACCAGCGAGAGAGATACCATTATAATATGACCTTGTTACTAGAATATTACAGTTATTACTTGTGCCAACCTGCCCCGAGACCTTAATGAAGCTTGTTCCTGAAATATAGATACCGGAACCCTTGGCTATGTCGTAGTTCAAATCAATTATTACCTTTCCGTTGTGACCATAATCTTGTCCTACCTGTATGGTGATAGGCATGCCCGCTGTGCCGCTTATCTTCGGCGAAATTCTTTCATTGTAAGTCTGCGAACTTGACCCACCGCTTATGTATAGCGTATCTCCAGCTTTTACGCCCGTAGCACCCCAGACTATCTTGGCAAAACTTGTCCAAGCATTTGCCCAGGATGTACCATTATTTGTGCCTGTGGCTTGATTGTCAACGTACCAGTTAGCACCAAAAGCTACCGAATAAGTACTCAAAACAATGATTAAAAAAGCTACAATGATTATTTTCTTCATGGTCTGTCCTCCTTTCTGTATTTGTTTCATTCACTGTTTGATTTATCATACCCTACTATTTTAGAAAATTCAATGATATATGTCACACGCAGATAATTTTTCTCATATGTATGATTTAGCCAAACATTGCAATGACATGTATCATATGCGTGATGTATCTCCCCTTTCACGAGAAAGGCGATCACAAACCTTTTTTCCAACTATATAAATATAAGAATCATACATACTCTCTGGCTAAATAATAGAGCTCTTTAATCCTTCTATTTAATGCGGGTATAGCGAAGGAAGCTGTCAGGAAAAGCCCGATTAAGAGAAGAATATGTAGTAAGGATATCATGCCGCTCACTTTCAAAAATTCGGGAACGATCATCGAGAGAAAGATGATAAGTCCTAAGAATACCAGGAAAGGCAGGTAAAGATGAAATATTTCTTTCCATTGATTAAAGATAGAATACCCCATATGCTTGAAGACTGACTTCCAGATAAGCGATGCAAGTAAGGCGCCAGACACACCTGTGCTCAGTGCTATACCCTCAATGTTGAAGCCATATTTGACCAATACTATAGACACAGCGACGTTACAGATTAGACTAATGACGACGTACCCGACAAGAAGATTTTGCTTATTTTTTGCAATAAGAAAATTTACGCCGTTTCCAATCATGAGTCTAAAGAACGACCACAACAACAAGATTTGAGCGGAAGCGAGACCTGGTCCGTATTTTGGTAATATTTTATAATAGATAATCGGTGATATTGGCAGTAATATTCCAATTATCAATGGAAGAATTAGGTTCAGTATTTGAGTAGGTATAATTATGATTCTAAACAATTCTTTTTCATTTGAATTTTCTCCAACTTTTTCATTAATCTTGGGAAAAAGGACTCTATTCACAGCCTGGGGGATAAGGATAATGATGGAAAGGATTGATACACCTAAAGCATAATAACCTGTTGTGGTCTTTCCCAGCATTGACATTGAAATTACCCTGTCTATAGATGCCTGAATAATAAATATCCACCAAAATGCACTGATTGGAAAACCGATTTGAATGAATTTCCATATTAATTTAAAATTGAAATTAATCCCTACTTTTCCACAAGTTCTATGGCTTAAAAATATCGAACAAATACAAATCACCAACTCATTGATAAGAAATCCAAAGGCTGTTCCTTTAAGTCCCCAGACCCATGAAAAGATAATTAAAAAGAACAACGTCGAGATAGCCCCTACTATCTCTATTATACTTGCCGACTTGAAGTTCTGGTGTGCCATAAACCTATAAAAAAAATATGCAATAAAGAATCCCAAAACACTTGCTATTACGATTAAACGCACAAGTGTTATAAAAGGTTCAAGGGACTTGATTGTTATCAAAATATGAAAAGTAAAACCAACTAACAGGAAAAGGAGGGATGATAATACTATTGACCCCAACACACCATCTTCAACTTCTTTCGCACTGTGCAAGTCGCCTTTTCCTACGTGGTATGGGAATTGTTTTACTAAGGTCTCCACTGTTCCAAAACATACAATTGGTGAATATGAGACAATTAAGAGCATAGTCATCCATACACCGTAATCTGCAGGTTGAAGGATTTTTGCAAGAAAAATTGTCGTAAATCCGCCAATAAATTTTGCCAGGACTATAGCAACAAAAAAGTAGATTATATTTGTTAAAGTCTTATTCAAATTAAACCTCTTCCCAAAGCCTGCTAATTTTATTGTAGGTTCGCAAGACCCTCGCTGGTACACCGACGGCAACTGAGTAATCTGGAATGTCCTGGTTTACCACGGAGTTTGCCCCGACTACACAATGTTTTCCAATTCTGACCCCTGGTAAAATTACAGCATTTTGGCCGAGCCAACTGTGAGCCCCAATTATTACCTCCCTTATGTCCCGGACACCCTGTAGCGCTATCGGTGTAGTCACGTCGTGAAATTCGTGTCCATGATCTGAAATGTACACATTGCGAGCAGTAAAAACATGCTCCTCAATGATGATCTTACGAGCAGCGGATATCGTCGCATTCATTCCAATGGATACATTGTCCTCCATGATAAGCTTCGGCAGTTTTGATTCATTCGTGTTATTCAGTACTTGAATCCAGGAATTAGCGTGAATCGTGACGCGGTTTCCCAACTGGATTTGATTGAGGTTCCAAAAT
>CAIJOT010000242.1 GCA_903822335.1 uncultured delta proteobacterium | reverse complement strand
GACAAAGGGTTTGATATGCGCATCGGGATTGACATAGGTGGTACAAAGATAATAGCCGGTATTGTGGATGGACAGGGCAATGTTTTACATAAAAAAAGGATCCCCACTGAAAGAGAGAAAGGATACCGAACCGTAAAGGGTAATATTGTAAATTTGATACAAGGATTAATTGCAGAGAATGGCATTACAAGGAAAGAGATAGAAAGGATAGGGATAGCCTCCGCAGGTCAGATAGACAGGTATTCAAAACATATTATCAGTTCACCCAACTTAGGATTCCATAATGCACCATTAAGGGATGATATAGAAAAGGCATGTGGTATTGAGACGTACATTGAAAATGACGTGAATGCTGCCACTTACGGTGAGTGGAAATTCAGTTTGCATGGAATTTATGATGATGTCCTCGGCATATTCGTCGGCACAGGTATTGGTGGCGGACTTATCATAGGCGGAAAGCTGTATAGAGGTTTCTCGAATGTCGGGGGAGAGGTTGGACATATCATTGTGAATCCTTATGGACACAAGTGTCATTGCGGTAATCAGGGATGTTTTGAAGCACACTGCGGGGGCGCATATGTGGTGGAAAGGGTTAAAAAAAGCATGGAGGGGGGTTACAGGGGCAAAATATGGGATTTAATAGAGGGTAACCTTGATATACTTCATGCAGGGCATATTGAAGAGGGGTATCTGTTGGGAGATGATTTGTGTAGAAAAGTCTGGGAGGAAATGATTGAATACATGGGCGCTGCTCTTGCCGGTCTCGTAAACCTTCTGAATCCTGAGATTGTTGTGTTGGGTGGTGGTGTTGTATATGGGACGAAGTATCTTGTTGATGAGGTACGTTGTGTTATGGAGAAAAGGGCGATGCCAGCATCCATGAAAGGTTTACGGATAGAAAGGGCACGGCTTGGAGAAGAAGCAGCCATTATCGGAGTTGCATTTATTGAGGAATAGGAGGAGCACATGAACAAAGAGATATTCAGGGAATATGACATCAGGGGCAGGGTTGATACAGACCTGACTGATGAAGTGGTTACGAATATTGGCAGGGCATTTGCGACATATATGTCTGAACATGGGAAGAAAAGGGCGTCCGTTGCAAGGGACTGCAGGTTGAGTTCCGAACATTATAGAGACCTTGTTGTAGAAGGGATGACAGAGGGAGGATTAGATGTAGTTGATCTCGGTCTTGTACCAACACCACTATTTTATTATTCCCTGTTTACCCTTGAGGTGGACGGTGGGATCATGATAACCGGAAGTCATAACCCGCCTGAGTTTAATGGTTTCAAGGTGGCTTATGGGAAGACCACAATTTTTGGGGAAGAGATACAGTATGTAGGAAAAATAATTGAGGAAAAAAGATTTGTCCATGGAGAAGGTTCATACAGGGAGTATAAAAATATCGTAGATGATTACTATAGTTTTTTGAGAAACAATATACATCTGAAGAAGGGTTTTAAAGTCGTTATTGATGCAGGTAATGGAACAGCAGGGGTTATTGCCTCTCCCATATTGAAGGAGATGGGACAGGAAGTGATTGAACTTTTCTGTGATATGGATGGACACTTTCCCAACCATTTTCCTGACCCGACAATAGAGAAAAATATTGAGACATTGAGAAAGACAGTCCTCGAAAAGAAGGCCGATGTAGGTATTGGATATGATGGGGATGGTGATAGAATTGGTGTGATAGATAATGAAGGGAATATCATATGGGGTGATTACCTCATGATAATATTTACGAGGGATATTTTTAAAGAGAGGAAGGGTGCATACTTTGTATCAGAGGTAAAATGCTCTAAAAATCTATACGAAGACATAGAGAAACATGGTGGTATACCAATCATGTGGAAAGCAGGGCACTCCCTGATAAAGCAGAAAATGAAAGAAGTGAATGCTGTTCTTGGTGGTGAAATGAGCGGACATATGTTTTTTGCTGATAAATTCTTTGGATTCGACGATGCGATATACTCATCGCTGAGGTTGCTTGAAATTATGGGAAAGGATGTGAGACCGGTCTCTGAATATTTAAAAGATGTACCAACGATGTATTCGACTCCGGAGATAAGGATTCCTTGTCCTGATAATGTGAAGTTTGATGTTGTAAGGAATCTGACTGAATATTATCGGAATAGATTTACAATTATTGATATTGATGGTGTGAGGGTAGTTTTGGAAGATGGCTGGGGACTTGTCAGGTCTTCAAATACCCAACCAGTCCTTGTGTTGAGGTTTGAAGCGGAAACTGAACAGGCGTTGGAAAGAATCCGTACAATGGTGGAAGCTGACCTGTCCAGAATTATGAGTGAATATAGATAAGCATACTGAATACCATAAAGACTATGTTGAATATACCTAACCACATCATGAAGCCTGCAAGATATTCAGGTATAGAGCCGAATGCGATTATTAAAGACCCGAAAGACGTGATGGTAAGGTTTGCCCTGTGTTACCCGGATCTTTATGAAGTGGGCATGTCTTACTTTGGTTATTTTCTCCTCTATGAGCTTGCAAACAGTATAGAAGGTATATGGTGTGAGAGATGTTTTGCCCCTGGGCATGATATGGAAATATACATGAGAAAGGAGCATGTCCGTCTCTTCACCCTTGAGTCCAAAACACCGCTGAATACCATGGATATAGTGGGTTTTTCCCTTTCCTATGAATTGAATGTAACAAATATATTAAATATGCTTGAATTGAGCAATATCCCTACTAAGGCCGAAGAGAGAGATGTTGGCCCAATAATCGTGGGTGGCGGGCCTTCAATGCTCAATCCCAGACCCTTTGAAAAGTTCTTTGACCTTATTGTTGTGGGAGAGGCTGAGGATATACTCATCGAGATATTGAATATCCTGAAAAGATTAAAAGGTGCTGACAGGGGAGATACCATAAAGGAACTTACAGGGCTGGATGGTGTGTATTCACCATTATTCAAAAAAGATTATGTAAAAAGGAGATACATTACAGACCTTGATTCCTCATATCACCCTGTGAAGCCTCCCATACCTGTTGTCGGGAGTATTCACAACAGGCTGAATATTGAAATTTCGAGGGGTTGCGGGAATGGTTGCAGGTTCTGCCTTGCAGGATTCGGATACAGGCCCTATAGAGAAAGGTCTTATGAAAGGGTAAAAGAGATTATTGACGAGGCAATTAAGGGGACAGGCTATGAAGGTGTTTCCTTGCTTTCCTTGAGTTCTGGTGATTACAGTGCCCTTTTTCAGGTTATTTCTTATATTAAAAGCCATCATAAAGGTGTATCTGTTTCCCTGCCTTCCTTAAAGATTGGTAGCATACAGGAAAAAGAAATACGCACCATAGGTGAAGTTGCAAGAACGGGTTTTACCTTTGCTCTTGAATCCGCGTCTCCGGAAATAAGGTGTAGACTTAATAAAAATATTGATATTGAAATACTGCTGAAGCAACTGTCAGCCCTTAAGAAGTATGGTTGGAGAAGGCTGAAGCTCTATTTTATGGTTGGTTTTCCGTGGGAGAAAGAAGAGGATATCTGGAGCATTCGAGAGGTTGTTTTCCCTTTGGTAAAAGGGGGCATGGAGATTAACCTTTCTGTATCCCCTTTTGTACCAAAACCACACACGCCTTTTCAGTGGTTGCCAATGGATAGCCAGGATACCCTCGAAGAGAAGCTATCCATGGTTAAGAGAGCGCTAAAGGTAAAAGGTGTGAGGTTGAAATACAGGGATGTAAAGGTAAGCATGATAGAGGGGATTGTGTCAAGGGGTGATCAAAAACTTGCGCCCTTATTTGAATATCTTGTTCAAAGGGGTGTAAAGCTTGAGGCCTGGAGGGAATTTTTCAAGCCAGAGCTATACGATGAATGGTTTAATAAAAATGGAATGGATAGGCAGGATTATTTAAAAGAAAGAAGCCCTGAAGAAGCATTTCCATGGGATTTTATAGACACTGGTATAGATACGACATTTCTCAAGGAAGAACTCGTAAAGGCAGAACATGGCATACAAACAGCAGATTGTTATTCTAATTGTGCGGCATGCGGGATGGGATGTGATGAAAATCAATTGAAGTCAGAAGTCAGAAGTCAGAAGTTAGAATGGAGTAAGGAGTATGAAGTAAGCAGTGAAGAGAAAAACGGGAGAGAAGAGAGGGGAGACGAAGGACGTTTTGGAAAACCCCGAACCCCGAACCCCGAACCCCGAACCGCAAAATACACTTTCCGGTATGGCAAATATGGTAATGCCCGTTATATCGGTCACATTGATACGATGAATATAATACTGAGGGCACTCAGGTCTTCTGGTATTTCGATAAGAATGCACGGAAAATACCATCCCCTTCCAAAGATTTCATTATCTGACGCATTACCTGTTGGGATAGAGAGCACCTGTGAGTTGATCGAAATAGAGGTAGATGATGATGTTACTATAAATGGTAAAACATTACAGAAAATCAACAGGATTTTACCAAAGGGTATAAAGATTTTTGAGTTTATTGAAGGAAATCTCAAAGAAATGGTAAAAGAATATTTATATATACTGGTAGCAGACCGGGATGTACATATGGAGGGGTTGAGATGGGAGAATAACGGTAAACAGTTCATGTATGTATGGAAAGGCAAGGGCATTAAAGATTTGTGGTCAAAGGACCTATTTAAAAGAATTATAAAAACAGAGGAGAGAAGGATATATGGCATCAGAGCTAATTATTAATGTTACGTTCAGCGAGACAAGAATAGCGTTTTTAGAGAACGGCGTCCTGGTGGAGTTTTTCATAGAGAAGAAAAACGACAAGAGTATGGTGGGTAATATCTATAAAGGTAAGGTCGCAAGAATTGTTCCAGGAATGGACGCAGCTTTTATTGATATAGGTCTTGAAAAATCTGCCTTTCTTTATGTTGGGGATATTCTTTTGGATAATATGATGTACGAGGAGTTTGAAAATCTGGAGTTCCCTGTAGTGGTGAATGAACGCATTGAAGGTGTGCTGGAAGATGGGCAGGAATTGATTGTTCAGGTTTCAAGGGAACCCATTGGTCAAAAAGGCACAAGGGTGACATCGAAGATAACTTTGCCTGGAAGGCTCCTTGTGCTCATGCCCGGTACAGAACACATCGGTGTCTCACGTAGAATAGAGCAGGAAGAAGAAAGAAAGAGGCTTGCAGCAGTGCTTAAAGAGGTATGTCCAAAAGGATTTGGCCTTATTGGAAGAACCGCATCCGAGGGCAAGACGCAAGATGAATTAGCAGGCGATCTGATTTTTTTAAAAAGAATATGGGATAGTATCCTGGATAAGGCAAAAAATGTCAGGGCACCTTCTATACTACATCAGGACCTTGGTATCATATTCAGGGTTATAAGGGACCTTCACTCACATAATTTGAAAAAAATAATTGTTGATGACACCTTTGTCTTTGAGAAAATAGAGGGTTTTTTAAAGGACTATCTTCCCGAGGAAGGATGCGAGGTAAGTTATTTCGATGAGAAGGATCCTGTATTTGAGGTATATGGAATTGAAATTGAAATTGCAAAACTTTCGCAAAAAAAGATCTGGTTAAAATCCGGAGGATATATAGTGCTGGATTATACTGAGGCTCTTACCGTCATTGATGTGAACACAGGGAGGTATCTTGGTAAAAAAGAACTCGAGGATACCATCCTCCGAACGAATCTTGAGGCTGTGAAAGAGATTGCATATCAGGTAAGATTGCGGAATATTGGCGGCATTATCATTGTAGACTTTATCGATATGGAAAGAAAGGAATCAAGAGATATGGTCTTTCAGGCTCTTGTCGATATTTTAAAGAAAGACAGGATAAAGACATTTGCCTATCCTATCAGTGAGATTGGTCTTGTTCAGATAACAAGGAAGAGAACAAGGCATAATATAGTGAGTTTACTTACAGAAGTATGTCCCAGTTGTGATGGTTCTGGATATATAAAGTCAAAATACACTGTGTGCTACGAAGTATTACGAGAACTGAGGAGTTTTTGTAAAAAAGATGAGGGGAAAAAGATCAATGTCTTCCTTGCGCCAGAGGTTGCGGGCCTTCTTTATGAAGAGGAAAAGAGTTCAATAGAGTACATTGAGAATACTTATCAAACAAAGATAAATATCATTGCCAATCCCGAGTTAAGTATAGATAATTTTTATGTGGAAGGGGTTCGATAAAACACAGTACATCGGGCATCTTGATGAGTTAACAATGAGAAGACAGAAGACAGAAGTCAGCATTTCAGCAAACTCACGACTCGCAACTCAACACGGTTTTGAACATATCCTCCTGTCGCCTGCAAAGGTAAATCTTTTTTTAAAAGTTCTTTCAAAAAGAGTTGATGGATACCACAACATCATCAGCATTGTGGACATTATATCCCTCTACGATGTGATACACATAGAGGAGCAAAGGGATGGAAAGGTGATTGTTAAAGATGATAAGGGCATTTTACCGGATGGGGAGAGGAATACAATATACAAGGCAGTTATGCTTTTGAAGGAAACATATAAGGTAGATTCAGGGGTGAGGGTATATGTTGAGAAAAACATACCCGTTGGTAGTGGGCTTGGAGGACCAAGCAGCAATGCAGCGACTGTTTTAAAAGGGATGAAGGAGATATGGGGGTTATCTATTGGAGACGGAGAACTTATGGCATTAGGCAGTGAGATAGGTGCGGATGTTCCTTTATTCTTATATGGGAAGTCGTGTATCATGAAGGGAATCGGGGAAAGAATTTTACCTGTTGAGTTGCCTGCTCTGTGGTATCTGATTGTATATCCAGACGTGATTTTACAGACCAGAGAAGTGTACAAAGGCCTAAAAATCGTATTGACAAAAGGCGAAAATGATATTAAATTGAGGGGAAAATTTAAAACCACAAGAGATATTGCAGGCATTTTGGAAAATGACCTTGAGAAGATCGGTATTTTACTATGTCCAAAAATTGATACTATAAAAGATAGATTAAGAAGAACAGGTTCTATCGGTGTATTAATGAGTGGCAGCGGTTCCTCAGTATTCGGTATTTTTGAGAGTGAAAGGGCGGCAAGAAAAGCATCCAGTATGGTAAGTGATATGGGAAGTATTTTTATAGCACACAGTATATAGGAGGGGAAAAGTTATGGAGATCACAGATGTTAAGATATTTCCTGTAAGTGAGAAGAGGGTGAAAGCCTATGCATCGATTGTGTTTGATGATTGTTTTATCGTGAGAGACTTAAAGGTTATACATGGTGATAGCAAGCTTTTCGTTGCTATGCCAAGCAAAAAGATGAAAGATGGTTCTTATAGAGACACTGTCCATCCTTTAAATAATACGACGAGGCAGCAGATAGAGTCGAGCGTGTTGGAAGCGTATGAAAGAGAGATAAACAGGAAAGAGCAGCAGTAAAGATTAAGTGTTGGGGTGTCGTCAAGCGGTAAGACACAGGCCTTTGGAGCCTGCATTCGGAGGTTCGAATCCTCCCACCCCAGAATCTGTGAGCAAGGAGACATAAGTGAATAAACTCAGGATATTTTCAGGGAATGCAAATGTGCAGCTTGCAAAAAAGATATGTGAGTTTCTCGATATTGAGTTAGGCAGAGCTAATGTCGGTAAATTCAGTGATGGTGAGATACAGGTGGAGATCCAGGAAAGTGTAAGGGGTATGGATATTTTTGTTGTCCAGCCTACGTGTCCGCCTGTCAGTCGCAACATCATGGAGTTATTGATTATGCTTGATGCCCTGAAGAGGGCGTCTGCTGACAGGATCTCGGTAGTTATTCCCTATTATGGTTATGCAAGACAGGATAGGAAGGTAATCCCAAGAACACCAATATCTGCAAGACTTGTGGCTAATCTTATCACTATTTCCGGGGCTTCAAGGATACTTGCAATGGATTTACATGCAGGCCAGATTCAGGGTTTTTTTGATATCCCTGTTGACCATTTGTACGCATTACCTGTTCAGTTAAAATATATCAAGAAGGTTGAAGGAGAAGTTGTTATAGTGTCACCAGATGCTGGCGGGGTGGAAAGGGCACGGGAACTCGGTAAAAGGCTGAACGCTTCTCTCGCAATCATAGATAAGAGGAGAGAGAAGGCGAATGTCTCAAAGGTCATGCATATAATCGGGAATGTTAAGAAAAAGGTTGCAATCATTATTGATGATATGATTGATACGGGAGGTACTATTGTGAAAGCGGCAGAGGCTGTTATGCAGAATGGCGCAACCTCTGTGTATGCATGTTGTACCCATCCAGTCCTTTCAGGAAGCGCTGTGGAAAAAATCAGTAAATCCTCAATAAAAGAACTAATTGTTACAAATACAATACCGCTTTCCGAAGAGGCAGAGAAAGTGGGTAAGATTAAAGTGCTTGATGTTTCTCCTATACTCGGTGAAGCAATAAAGAGAATACATAGGGATGAATCTGTGAGTTCATTGTTTATATAGATGCAGGTTAAAGGACAAAGGATAAAGGACAAAGGTTTGTACCTTGAGCCTGATTCCTTGCACCTTGTGCCTTAAGAAATTTGTGGAGGTTATAAATGGAAGAGATTCTGGTAAAGGCGGAGAGAAGGAAAGGTAGGGGAAAAAGTTTAGCAAGAAAGTTAAGAAAAGAGGGGAAAGTCCCTGCAATTTTATACGGGAAAGACACAGAACCTCTCTCTATAACAGTTTCTTTAAAAGAGTGGGAACGGTTGAGCAGACACAGAAGACGAAACATGATTCTGAAGATGGAACTGCAGAATAACGGGGATGTAGAAAGCAGGCCAGTTATGGTAAAGGACATACAGAGGGAATTTCTCAGCGATAATGTCCTTCATATTGATTTCCTGCAGGTATCCATGGAAAGGACAGTACAGGTAGAAATACCAATACATCTTGTGGGTCAAGCGAAAGGTGTAATTGATAGTGGAATTATTGAACAGCACCTGAGGACAATCATGGTTGAATGTCTACCTGCGCAGATACCCGAAAAGATAGACGTGGATGTATCTGACCTTGGCATAGGAGATTCTTTTCATGTTCACCAGATATCGATACCTGGTATAAAACTTCTTGAAGGCTTGGATGTTGCCATAGTGACGGTCATCCCACCAGCAGCTGAGGAAAAGCCAGTCGTAGAAGAAGAAATAGCAGAACCGGAGAAGGTGGAGAAGGAAGAGGAGTAGAGGGTTTTTGTTTTTACTATGTGGTCTCGGAAATAAAGGTTCCGGATATGTATATACGAGACATAACATCGGATACCTTGTAATAGATAGATTTTCAGAAAGATTTAATATCCCTATAACAAGAAAACTATGTGGGTGCAGGGTAGGTATACACAATAACCTACTCCTTGCAAAACCAGATACGTTCATGAACCTGTCGGGCGGGCCGCTTTCAGTTCTGATGAAAAAAATGGATATAGCATTAGAGGACCTCATTCTTATCCACGATGACATTGACATGGAATTCGGGAAAATGAAGATAAAATGGGATGGCAGAGATGGCGGGCATAAAGGTGTGAGATCTGTAATAGAAGCACTTCAATCACTTCTATTCTACAGAGTAAAAATAGGTATAGGGAGAGACCCCTCAATGCTTCCTGAGGATTATGTCCTTTCCAGATTTAAGGAAGAGGAAACAGAAACACTGGGAGAGGCACTGGATAGAACGGTAGATGCATTGCATACCTTTTTGTTTGAAGGAAAAGACAAAGCCATGAGTATGTATAACAGGAGTTCAGAGTTATGAGTTTCTCCTGTGGCATCATCGGATTACCCAATTCAGGCAAATCCACACTATTTAACGCTTTAACTGCCCTCTCTGTACCCTGTCAATCCTATCCTTTTTGTACTATTGAACCCAATGTGGGTATCGTAGCAGTTCCTGATGAGAGGTTAAAGAAGCTCGGTAGCATGTTGAAGCCGGAAAAGATTACGCCTACCACAATCGAGTTCATTGATGTTGCAGGGCTCATAAAGGATGCACACAAAGGCGAGGGTCTTGGCAATAAATTTTTATCTCACATAAGAAATGTCGATGCAATTGCCCATGTGCTAAGGCTATTTGGGACACAAAATGTTTCACATGTGTATGTTGATATAGACCCTAAGAGGGATATGGAGATCGTTGAAACTGAGATCATTATTTCTGACCTTGAAATTGTTGAAGAAAGACTAAACAAGATTGAAAGACTTGCCAAGGTATCGAAAGAGAAAAGCACGGTTGAATGGGATATATTATCAAAGTTGAAGGCAACACTTGAAAAGGGCTTATTTATTGACGTGGAGAAATTTAGTGAGAACGAAAGGGAGGCTGTTTGTTCCTTCGACCTGATTACCTCCAGACCAATTTTTTACATAGCAAATATTGACGAAGAAAACATTACTCATGTACCTGTAGATGAGCTTGATAATGTAATACATTTAAAAGGGAAAAGGATTGTCTACATCTGTGGTAAACTGGAACAGGACCTTGCCTGTCTTTCTGGTGAGGAAAGAAACTCTTACATGGAACTTTACGGCATGAGGGAGATGTCCATAGAGAAGGTCATCAGGATAGGCTATGAGATGCTTGGTCTTATCACTTTTTATACCGTAGTGGGTAAAGAGATGAGGGCATGGACTATTGAAAGGAATACAACCTGTGCGAAAGCAGCAGGAAAGATACATTCCGATATGGAGAGAGGTTTTATAAAGGCAGAAGTAATCAATGTTGAGGATTTTGTCCGGTGTGGCTCCGAACACGTGGCAAGAGAGAAAGGGCTCTTGAGAATAGAGGGCAGGGATTACATAGTACAAGACGGAGATATTTTACATGTCAGGTTTCATGTGTGAAGAAGGAAAACAATGTCTTGAAAGTATTTTCTTATTCTCTTAAAATAGCCTGAGAATGTTACAAAAGATGGGGTGAATTATGGAACTAACGGTAGAGCAGGTTGATATAAAAAAGGCTGCGAGGGAGTTTGCAGAAGGAGAATTTAAAGACAGGGCAAAGGAATTTGACGAAAAAGAAGAGTTTGATTTATCCCTCCATAAGAAAGCGTGTGAACATGGGTTTGTCGGAACATTTATTAAGGAAGAGTATGGAGGACATGGGCTTGGTTTTTTCGAACACTCTTTGATAACGGAAGAATTCTGGAGGGTTGATCCCGGGTGCGGACAGGCGATTCTATCCTGCACATTTGGAGCAGAGATGATCCAGACTTTTGGGACAGAAGAACAAAAGAAAAAATATCTGCCTCCTCTTATTGCAGGTGAGGCAATTATGGGATTTGCTATTACAGAGCCGGATGCAGGCAGCGACGTTACCTCCACAAAAACGAGGGCGGAAAAAAGAGGGGATAAGTTTGTTATAAATGGGAACAAGATGTTTATCACCAATGGGTGTATTGCTCATTATTTGCTTGTTTTTTGCATGATCGACAAGGACGAAAAGGACCCCCATAGAAGGCACAGTGTTATTCTTGTGGAGACGGACAGGAGCGGTTTCGAGGCTGTGAAGTTATCAGGCAAAATGGGAATAAGGGCTTCCAATACAGCAGAACTGAGCTATAATAATGTGGAGGTGCCCGTAAAAAACCTCATAGGCAGGGAAGGGTATGGGTTTTACCAGCTTATGGATTTTTTCAATAGAACAAGGTTACATGTAGCGGCCCAGGGTGTTGGATTGGCACAGGGTTCGTTAGAGATGGCTATATCGTATGTGAAAAAGAGAAGAGCTTTTGGACAGATGCTTTCTGATTTTCAAGGCATCCAGTTCATAATTGCAGAGATGGCCACAAGAGTTGAGGCTGCAAGGAGTCTATACTGGAGGGCGGCATATCTTTTGGATAAAGGGAAACCTGACTCGGCTTTAATCTCTATGGCAAAGTGGTATGGAGGAGAGACTGGTGTATATGTGGCAAATGAAGCATTGCAGTTACACGGAGGGTATGGGTTTATCAGAGACTATGATATAGAGAGGTTTTACAGGGATGCAAAGATAGTCGAGATTTATGAAGGCTCTAAAGAGGTAGAGAAAGCAGTCATAGCAAGAGAACTGTTAAAGAGAGTATTTTAACCTCGCCTCTTTTATAATCCTTGTAGAGGCGAGTTTTGATATGACCACAATATCTTCAAGGGGCAGGTACTTTTGGATGGAAGGGTCAAAGAGGGTCCTTACCGAGGGTGGGAATTCTTCATCCCCCTCCCAGAGAATAAAGGTAATTGGTACCCTCGGGAGTGCATATAGGGTAAACGATGCATCACCAAATTCTTCTTCTTTTCCTTTAAGTCCACCACCTGCTTCAAGAAATGCATACTTGTTATAACCAAATGCGGATTGTAATGGTTTTGTAACCCTTTTTTCAAAAACGGGTTGATATTGCCTGCAGCCCGGGATGTCTTCGTAAGGGATTTTATCAACTCCAAGCGAAGTTCCTGATGCAGTATAGATATAGTGGAGCAGTATGATTTTTGTGACAAGGGTTATATTCACGCCTTTTGAGCTTATAAAAGAAAGCTCCGGCACCTTGAAGGTGATTACCTCATCAAAGTAGGGTATTGCAACGGTATATCGGTTTTCTTCTCGTTCATAATCCAGGGCAGCGTTGTGAAGCTGTTTTTCAATATGAGAGCTTAAAAGTGCATTACATGCATTCTCAAAAACTTTTTTGTAGATTTTTTGTTTTTTAAGTTCCAGCGTCAAGCCCTTATCCCTCGATTATTTTCCTGATTTCCAGAAATTTTTCTTTATAATTTTTACTATGGAATATCTCCGTACCCATTACAAGGATGCTTGCGCCTGCCTCTACAACCTTTTTTACATTTTGTGCCTTAATGCCACCATCTACTTCAAGGTCTATCGCCCTACCTGTTTTTTCTATCATCTCCTTCGCCTTTTTTATCTTTTTTTCCATAGAACGGATGTATTTCTGACCGCCAAAACCTGGATTGACTGTCATTATCAGTATAAGGTCAACTTCGTTTATAATGTATTCTACAGAGCTTAAAGGGGTTGAGGGATTTAACGATACACCAGCCTTTTTACCGTGAGATTTTATCACCTCTATGGTTCTGAAGATATGGGAGTCTGTTTCTACGTGAATGGTAACAATATCTGCGCCGGCATCTACAAAATTGTTAATATACATGTCCGGATTTTCTATCATAAGATGGACGTCAAGAGATATTTTTGAGATTTTCTTTATCGCTTCTACAACCATGGGCCCTATTGTTATGTTAGGTACGAAATGGCCGTCCATAACATCTATATGGATCATGTCTGCACCAGCTTCTTCAACATCTTTTATTTCCTGACCGAGGTGTAAGAAATTACACGATAAAATAGAAGGGGCTATCTGGATTTTGTTCATACGTATCCTCCAATGTTAATTCACATTTATTAGAATCTCATCTGCTCCTTTAAATATGGTCCCGGAAGGTATTGATGTTTTGATTGCAGACCCTGTAATACTGCGTTCTCCCTTTAAATAAACTGTTTTATATTTTAACTGTTTCATATCCATTTCTTCTGAAAGCTCAGCAAGGTTTGTTTCTGTGATATCAGGCATCAAGAAATATGTTTTTTGGTCATTTCCTATGAACAGAATTACCCCTTTCGCCTCAAGTATGTTTTCACCACCCTTAGGTATCTGCGCAACGACCTTCCCTGCGTTTGCATGGGGTACGTAAATGGTTTTTTCTATTTCAATATTTTTTTCTTTCAGTATTTCTTCGGCAACCTGAAGGGATTGGCCTGTAAGTACAGGAACCTTGACAAGTTCTGGTCCTTCTGAGACGATTACATTCACCACCCTTCCTTTCCTTGTGGGTATATTTGCTTCAGGTTTTTGCACTGTTATGTGGTTGTACGCTACATCATTCCTTCTCTCGTATCTCAAAATGCTGAATTTTAACCCCCTGCTCTCGACAAGGCCTTTTGCTTCCTCAACATTCTTCCCCCTCACATCAGGACATACGATAGTTTTTTGTGTTTTCAGGAGAACATTTATTGTAAAGTATGCGGAGAGAAAGAACATTATTATGGGTACTACACAATATAAAGAGCCTTTTATCCATTTCATAACTTTTTTAGCTTTGCTATAAAGAAACCATCCATACCCGTTTCGTGAGGTAAGGATAAAAAATATTCTTTATTAAACAGGAACAGGAGCGGGTTTTCAAGCATAAACTTTCTTTCCCTTTTTAGCCTTTCTATAACATTTACGGTTTCTTCAGGTTCAAAGGAGCATACGCTGTATACCATATACCCGCCTGTTTTGAGATTATCCCACAGGGCCTTCAATAAGTCTAACTGATAATTACCAAAGGAGATAATATCCTCCTCCTTCCGCCGCCATTTAATCTCCGGATGTTTCCTTATAATGCCGAGAGATGAACAGGGGGCATCAAGGAGTATAATGTTGAACGCTTCTTTCCTGAATGGATTATTACAAGCATCGCTTACCACCAGGTTGGTTTTGTCTTTCATCAGTTTCAGCCTCTTTATCTCTATGTCCGTAGATACAACAAAAGTGTTATTCGCATGTTCTCTTATCTGTTGGGTTTTTGTTCCTGAACCTGCACAGGCATCGAGTATAGAATCGCCATCCTGTGATTGGAGTGACCAGCCGGCAAGTTGTGATGTCTCATCCTGGATACAGATTAAGCCTTTTTTAAAAAGTGGGTCTTTGATAACAGGCGTCAATTTGTCTACATGCAAAGCAGATTCAAGGAATGCCCCGATCCTTGTTTTTATCCCTTTACCTTCAAGTATTTGTATCACCTCATCCCTTGAAATCTTTTTAAGGTTTATCCTAATCGTGAAATCAGGCGTCTTATTGAGAATTGTGAGAAGTTTCTCCGTTTCTTCCTGCCCGAACCTTGTAAGCCACCTGTTGACGAGCCATTCCGGGAAAGAGTGGGTTAACGAAAGATGGGAAATAATATCTGACGGGTAGGGAAGGCTGTCCTTTTCCCTTACGTATCTCCTGAGCACTGCATTCACAAAGTTTGCAATATTTCTGCCTTTCTCTCTCTTTGCATACTCCACAGCTTCATTTATTACATGGTAGTATGACTTTTTCATAAAGACGACTTGATAAAGGCTTATCCAGATGAGGTACCTTGTTTCTTTTTTGACCTCTTTATTTGCGTATCGGGAAAGTATCCAATTAAGATAGCCTTTCCACCTCACCACACCTGATGTGATTTCGTATATGAGGCCTTTTTGGGCATCGGAGAGTGAATGTAGCGAAAAAAAGTTATCTATCGTTTCGTCGAGAAAAAAACCATCTTCAACCTTTTTTACTATCTTTATTGATAATGACCTTAAGGTGTATCCGAAACTATCTTCTATAGGCCATTGCCTCCAATCTTTGAATCCTTTCTTCTATTGGAGGGTGGGTGCTGAAGAGGGAGAGGACACCTTTTGCAGTAAAGGGGTTGACGATAAAGAGGGGTGCAGTGGATGGGTTTGCGTCATTCATGGGGTTATTGGCGATGCCCATATGTAATTTCTTTAATGCATCTGCCAGGAACAGCGGGTTTCCTGAAAGTTGTGCTCCACCGTCGTCGGCGAGGTATTCCCTTGACCTTGATATAGCAAGCTGGATAAGCATGGCAGCAAAGGCAGCAAACAAGGAGAAAATAATCACACTGAATATATTACTGCCACCTTCCTCATCATCGCTGCTTCCACCACCAAAGAAGGCTGCGAAACGAGCCCAGTTAGCTATCATTGTAATGGCGCCCGCAAGGGTTGCAGCAACAGTCTGAATCAGGATATCCCTGTGTATGATGTGGGATATTTCATGGGCGAGAACACCTTCAAGCTCATTTCTATTTAAAATCCTCAATATACCGGTAGTCACGGCAACAACCCCTTTTGACGGATTTCTGCCTGTTGCAAAGGCATTCGGACTGTCATTTTCTATTATATAAACCCTTGGCATGGGGATGGATGCTTTTTGAGAGAGCGAAGAAACTATGCTGTATAACTGTGGTGCTTCGCTTTCCGATACCTCCCTCGCACTATACATGGCAAGTACGATCTTATCACAGAACCAGTAGGTGATAAAGTTCATGGCAAAGGCAATGAAAAAGGCTATATAACTCCCTGTCTTGCCACCTATTAAACTCCCCAGGGCAACAAATATGATTGTTAAAACAACCATTAAGAAGAATGTTTTCATCTGGTTCATGCAATCCCCCGAATTATTTTGTTATTATCATTATATATCTTTTTAAAGTTTTTTCAAGGTAACACGAGAAAGCCCCCACTACTTTCATTGACTCCCACTCCATATCATTGTAGTATACATGCAAAAAATGATAGCTGAATGTTGAAGACGATTAGCTGAACTGCAAGGAGAATCTATGGAATTGATTACATACTGTGTGGATTTTATTATGCACATTGATAAACATCTGAGCGTTCTCATACAAAGTTATGGTGTCTGGACTTATCTCATCCTTTTTTTCATTATATTCTGTGAGACCGGTCTTGTAGTGACTCCCCTTCTGCCAGGAGATTCGCTGCTCTTTGCCGCCGGAACTTTTGCCTCTAAAGGAGCGCTGGATGTATCATGGCTGTTTGTGCTGCTTTCTGTTGCTGCTATAGCAGGAGATACAGCGAATTACTGGATAGGATGCTATGTAGGACCAAGGGTATTTCACAAAGAGCAT
This sequence comes from uncultured delta proteobacterium, assembly GCA_903822335.1. Lineage (GTDB taxonomy): Bacteria > Desulfobacterota > Syntrophorhabdia > Syntrophorhabdales > Syntrophorhabdaceae > CAIJOT01. The sequence continues at coordinate 19,876 of CAIJOT010000242.1, read as the reverse complement.
GTCCGTTTCCTGAATAAAGAATATCTGGACCGTACCCATCAGTTTTATGAAAAGTACGGTGGAAAAACCATCATTATCGCGAGGTTTGTTCCCATTATTCGCACCTTTGCCCCGTTTGTGGCAGGCATCGGGAGCATGACATACTGGCGATTTATCAGTTACAATGTTGTCGGAGGTATTGCCTGGATAGCTCTATGTGTGTTTGCAGGGTATTATTTCGGCAACCTGCCTGCGGTGAAAAATAATTTTACCTTTGTTATTTTTGCCATTATCTTTATCTCAATCTTACCAGGCGTCATTGAGTTTTTACGTCAACGCAATAAAGCAGTGAATAATGGATAGAACCGTTATGCGTTACGTGTTGCAAGCTACGGGTTTTTCCAGTCGTAATTCATTGATTTTACTGGTTATACTGTTTTTCGCTTTCACAGTTATCCATTGTGTAAATGTATCGGCATTTGACAGAACAGTTACCTTTTACAAAAGCAATGGGAAAAAATCGTGTAGCTTTAAGGTTGAACTTGCCATAACGCCTGAGGAACAATCCAAGGGCCTGATGTTCAGGAAGCATCTTAACCCGAAGGCGGGCATGCTCTTTGTTTACCATGAGGATGACATACAGAGTTTCTGGATGAAAAATACCTTCATACCCCTTGACATAGTATTCATAAATTCCCGGTTTCACGTTGTGAGTATCCACCGTTTTGCAGTACCTGGGAGTGAGGTATCTATAGTTTCACAACTGCCTGCCCAATACGTTCTTGAAATCAATGCAGGAAGGGCAGATAGGTGTGGTATTCAGGCAGGCACAAAAGTGACGTTTCACCATATCTTTCAATGATCTGTGGTTCTTACGGAAACCTTGTGGGTAAATGAAACTCGATATTTCACTTACTACTATCCCATTTCGGATTGTTGATTTCGGATTGCGGATTTCGAAAAGCTGTTCAAAGTTCAGCGTTCAATTTGTTGGTTTTATATCTTACCCTTGTTTTTGACAGAGTGGTTTCTATGTGATAAACTTTACTCGAAATATTACCACAAAAGAGGAGGTGAAGTGATTATGGGAGAAGTTATAGATGCAATCTTTGAAGACGGTGTTTTTAAACCATTGCAAAAAGTTAGAATAAAAGAACATGAAAAATTTCAGATTATTCTGACGAAAAAAATTACAACAGTACACAAGACAAAAAGCAGTCTCGACGGGATTATTGATATTGCTGTAGATTGTTACGATGCAGACCTTTCAACAAATCATGATAAGTACTTATACGGAGATAATAAGTGAAAGTCTTTGTTGATACCGGAGCTTTCTGCGCCTTTACTATCCCTAACGATCAGCACAATCGCATAGCAAAAGAAATTTACAAACGCCTTAAAGGAGAAAATGCGGCATTCTACACATCTAATTACGTACTTGATGAGGTTTTTACTCTGCTCAAAACAAGAGGAAGCCATAAAACTGCTGTAAAATTTATGGAACAACTTGAGGAAAAAAGTCACCTTGATATCATGCAAGTTTCTGAAGTAATTGAAGAGGCTGCAAAAGTAATTTTTAAACGATTTGACGACAAAAGACTCAGTTTTACTGACTGCACAAGTTTTTCTCTTATAAATAGATTCAAGATTGATGCTGTTTTTGCATTTGATGAACATTTTAGATACCACCCTTACAGTCATACCGTAACATTTCTTGGTCAAAGCAAATAGAGTTCCATAATTCATTAAACTAAGGTCAAGGGACGGGGATGCCCTTTAAATCTTCACACTTATTTTTCATTTCAAATTGTGCCCTGTGGATATCATTAACCATTCACTATTCACTGCCTTCATTTCGGATTGTTGATTTCGGATTTCGGATTGCCGATTTCGGAAATGAATTTGCTACTCTATTTTACCGGGACTTGATCCGACCCCAATTATCCGTGCAGAACAATTAAGGATGAGGAGTTATTGCAATGACAGTAATTTGGTTTTCGCCAGGCCCATAATACCAGAATATTCTATATGCTGCCGGTGTCTTTTGCTCAGCGTAAGCCTCAAAGACCTTTTCGCCTTTGGGGCCCTTCAGGGTAGTAAATTCATGAGTTGATAGTCCGGGGTGCCGGGGGTTTTCCGATAATAAGCGGATTGCTTTTGTTACCGCTTTGTATCTCTTCATCAAGCCTTTGTCAATCTTGACGATGCTGAGATGTTCCCTTGCATTGTCAGTTATGAGTATTTCAAACACGGGCGGTTACAGATCGGCGAGATTGAGTTTTGAGGTTTTCCCTTGCGCCGCATCCTGTAAACCCTTCTGAACGTTTTCAAGGGCGTTTTCATTTTCATATAGCCAGGCTTCTGAGGAAGGAATAAGCTTCAGCACCTTGTTGAGTCTGTCCAATTCTTTCATGTTTATGAGGGCTGCGACCTTGCGGCCTTTATCGTCAACCACATACTGCTTTATTTTTATGGGCTGTGTGATCATGACTTCATCCTCTCTGGTTAATTTTGAAATACTATACCACAGCACAACCAATGAAGATATTATTTTTCTTTGGCATCATTCAAAGGTTCATGTTTTCTCTTGTGATAATGTTCGTTGAGCCCATACTTTCTCGCTAACGGATGAAAGATTATCCTACAGGGAAAATAGGCCAGACCTTTGTTACAAATTACCCCCAAAAACAGCACTTTAAGCCCTAATATTATTGGGTTTTTTCAACTCAAAACTTTTACCCTGTGGAATATTAAACAAAGTGCATTCAACAGGGCAGGCATTCAACAGACTGTTGCCCAAACCGATTATACGCCGGGAAACTCTTTTACTCCCTGCTTCCTGCGCTTTCTTACCCATGCATCGATTCGCTTCCATTCAATTTTCAAACTTGACCTGGTCTTCGAACATGAAAATTGGCCTAAACGCGACCTGGTCGCAGGCCCATTTCAGCTTATCGGCAGGGTACCCAAGAAATGCTCGAAGTCGCGATTCGCAAAAAGTTCTTCCGGCCATTTTACGTATAGCACAGATGTTGATGTATTCAACTTCATGATATTGATAGACAATAACATTTTGCAATAAAAAAATTGAGGAAACTCCAGATTGCTTTATGCTTGACAGAGGCAGTTTATGGAGTATAATGTTACTATAAATCATGAAAAATACAAAGGAAACAGTTCATAAATCACCTGCAGGAGTAAGTCAGCCAAGGGAGGCAATACGCTACCTGAACAATGCAAAAGCGATACTTAAATCTGCGCCGATCGAAGATAATACCTATACGGATGTGAAATATGTCCAGGAGGCATGCGGAACAGCATATCTGGCAATTATTAAAGCAATAGATGAATTTCTCTTGAAAAAAGGGGTTGCACAAAAAGACCTTCCACAGTCGGTTGATGGTTATAGAGATATGATAAGAAAACAACTATCCGTCCACAACGGCAAACTGACAAGAGAGTTTGATAAGCTATATAAACTTTTACACATTGCAGGCTATTACAGGGGACTCTTAGAGGATGTTGCAGTAGTGAAAGAGTCATTCAAAGCGGCAAAGGAGTTCATAGACAAGATCAGGAATCGGCTGGATTGTTTTTAAACGAATTATTGATGCCCAAAAGTTGCTAACGTCCCCTTGGTCAGATACGCCATCCCGCCGGTTCGGTTCTTCCCTCCTGCTCACACCATTGGTTTCTTGCCTGGTTTTTCCTTAACGGGTGCGGGCATTGGGGCTGTCTGCACCCGCTCCTCTGCTAAAGCTAAGAAAGTCCGCAGATCATCAACGAGTATCTCAAGGTCCGGTTTCATATACTGGACTATGTTCATCTCCATATATGATCTGAAGGATCGTAAGACGGCGATCTGTTTTGTCATGGGTGAGGGCTTTGTGTCACTTGGGTCCGGTTTAACCTTCTTGTATGCGGTGAGCATGGTCTGTAGGGTGGCATTGGTGACGGGCGTCTTTATAATGTCGGTAAATATCTGCATGAGGTCGGGACATTCGAGGTTGGCAGCGAAGAGATATCCCTGGGAAACAGGGAGTGTCCCTTCCGTACGGTTTAATCCCGACAGCGGAGGGACAATTGCCGTCCGAATCTCTTCGGAGAGCTTCAAAAGAGAAATCATGTTAAACAGTGTCTTTGTTGACTTTCCGACGATTTCAGTAATTGCAGCAATTGTTGCTGCAATTTCCTCCGATACCGAGTCGGGTCTCCTCATGACATTCATCAGTTCGTTCATAACATCATCCACATCATACCCCTTATCCGGATGTTTCGCCTGAATATATGCCAATATTCCTTTCGCCTGATCCATGGGATTTAAGTCTTCCCTCTGGAGGTTCTCTGTCAGTTGAAAGGCTATAGTCTCACCTAATTCCTTACCTGCTTCTATGACCCGCACCGGTACGGATTCAAGTCCGAGCTGCCGGGCTGCTTCCAGACGCCTCTCCCCGCAGAGGAGTGTGTATGAGATGCCGTCCTGTCCCGTTACAAGGAGAGGCTCTAAGATACCTTTGTCTTTGATCGATTGCATGAGCGACTTGAACGAGTCTGTTTCGATATTAATATTCGATCGCACCTGTTCCAACACCACAATATTTCCTACGGGAATATACAAAAACTCAGGATTTACACTCGTTTTCTTCGTCGCCATATTGTTTTCCCCTTTTATTACTTCAGTGAATAGTAGTTAGTTAAAAACCTATTCACTGTTCGCCATTCACCATCTTTTTTACTATTCACTATTCACCATTCACTGCCTTCATCACCATTCACTGCCTTTTAAAGTCTCTATGTTGTTGTGTATCATAACACTGGGAACAAAAGTGTCAAGATTATTGTGATTTTTTTACGGGGCATGAGGGCACCCTGCACCCCTTGTGTCAATCATGGGGCCTGTGTGGTCTGTCGGTAAGACCCCTTTGCCCCCTTCTTTCATATCGATGAATCCACTTATAGGCGGTCTTCCTGCTGATACTGAACTGAAGGCATAATTCGTTGACAGGGCAATATCCATCGAGATACTCTGAAATAAAACGAATCCTCTGGTCCATAACAGTAACTCCTTTGAAACCCCTAGGCACCTCCTGTGTCTATGAATTAATACAAAAGTGTTACCCATCAACCCAGAATAATCTGTTACCTATCTCCCCGTTCGGTCATTCACAGATTCTTCTTTAGGTCTTCAATTAATTGGCTTAGAAGACTGAGTTGTTCCTGTTGAATTGAAATAAGTTCACTCCATTGCTTCTCCCTCAGTAAGTCTATTTTCTCATGAAGCGTCATTATTTCAAGCTCCGCCTTCAAGTCGACTTCGTAATCATGTTCCGCACTCAAGCGATCCTTATATGCCTGGCGGTTTTGAGACATCAAGATTATCGGAGCTTGAATAGCGGCAAGCATAGATAAAAACAGATTCAGCAGAATGTACGGATATGGATCGAATGACTCACTGTACCTGATTAGAACAAACGAATTCAGGAGAACCCAAATAACAAGGACAACCGCAAAGATCGATATAAACGTCCAGGAGCCGCCAAAGGCAGCGACTTTGTCAGCCAACCTCTGGCCAAAAGTCTGTTGCTCAGAAAAGTCTTGAGCGACATTTCTCGCAATGTGGGTTCTCTCGGCGAGATGATGAGCAACATGCTTTTCTTGCTCACCAAGTTGTTCATATTTCGTGCGAAAAAGCTTTTCTGATATTTCGACTTCTTTCTGATTCATCGTGTTATCCTTTAGTTTTTGGTCTAACGCTCCAGTTCAGCGGTGGCGGAACGCCGTCCGCTGCAACCGGTTGTTAGGCGTCATTCTTGTCATCGTTCACCTTCCACGATTTTGATTTCCTCTTCCGTCAGGCCGTACAGTTCGTACACCAGGCGATCAATCTCCGCGTCGGTCGTCGTGATAGCATTCTGCAATGCGGCTTTTTCGGATTCTGATGTGGCCCCGCGCAGCTTCGGCGTCAAGGTCAGCATCTTCTCCACCAGTGTCACCATGCGGTCGTGGCGGGCGCGGTCTACCGATTTGGAGAGATCAGGGAATGACAGCGGTTCAAGCTTGGCCGCCTTGATCTGCGGTATAACGCGGGATTCACCTTGGTTTGAAACCCGGTAAAGGAATGCGAAGAGTCTCGATTGGAGAATTCCTAGTACCACTTTCACACTAATATTCGGTTTCAAACGAAACACATACATCGCGTCAGTGACAACCAAATCCTTGTTTTCATCGAAAATGAGTTCAATTGTCTTGCTTGTAGTGAGACCAATAAACTTCGGTGAGCGAAAAATCTCCGGGTCGCGTGTCCGATGCAAGCTCCACCAAGGATGTTTGCCTTCCTTTACTTCCTTGCAGGTGTTTTTACTTCTGAATTGCTCAAGGTGAGAAACCGCATTTGGGATGGTACGCGGCAGAATCCCCTTGTGTGTGTAAATAATCCACTGATCTGCGATGACATTGCCGTAACGTTTAATCCGTGGCCCGGAGATGCTGCGTCGTAACACAGTATTCTCAATCGTCAGTAATTCTGGCGCGCGGTCGGGAAGGACATGGGCTTTGGCAACGTCGGGGCTGACACCACGGGCGATTCCCGCCTCGGTGTAATTACCAAGAGTCTTGTGCGCTGACTGCAACCTCAGAAGGAGTGCTGTTCTTGCATCCGAGTTGACGAAAAAGGTGTTCGTTGCATCGCCAAGAACCTGACTGGTCCACACAGCGGCATCCACCGGTTCCAAACTGTATAGCACTGCACCACGTTGTTCAAGTGGTTGCACGGAAAGATCACCAACAATGAGTTGTGCCGGTGGCGAGCCACCCGTTGTCACGATCAGAGTCGTCGTGTTGAGCACCTTCCTCGTGAATACATCTTTGCCCAAGTTTATCACGACGGATAGGCCGGCACTCAGAAGGAGTTTTCTCAGTGGCCGCGCGTCAACTTGATTCAACACTGTACTTGGAATCACGTAGCCAACGCGACCAGTTTTTTTGTTTACCCGAAGAGCTTGGTCTAAGAAATAGATGTAGGTGTCCACCATTCTCTCTACGACGCGTTCGAATTTTGCACTTAGGTACTTGCGGACCTGCGGTTCCAAGTCTGCGCCCCACGGCGGATTGCCAATGACCGCATCGAATCCGCCCGCTTTCATGGCGTCAGGGAATTGCACCGGCCAATCGAAGGCGCGGACGCGCACGAGGTCTTCGGGGATCATGGAGAAGTCGGAGGCGATAAGGGAGTTTCCGCATTTGATGTTATCCGATAGATTCGGCAATGCGCGTTCGTGGAAGAGGGTCATCTGCTGGGAGAGGGAGGCGTCGTTTTCGCCTTCGAGGGCCTTCAGCAGCAACGAGAGCTTGGTGGTTTCGACGGCCTGCCGGTCGATGTCGACGCCGTAGATGTGGGTGGTGAGGATGCGTTTACGTTCGGCGATGGTGAGACGGGTTTCGCCTTTGGCGTTCTGACAAACGGCCTTGGCGTGTTTGGGGGAGGGGTTGGCTTGATGCCACTTCAGGCAATGGTCGAGCAGGAACTGATAGGCGCCGAGAAGAAAGGAGCCGCTGCCGCATGCCATGTCGAGCACGCGGAAGGGGGGCGTGGTTTTGCCGCCGGCGAGATCGGCGGGGCTTTTGCCTTCGATCTGTTTGCCGATGGTGTTATGGACGATGTAGTTTACGATACAGGCGGGGGTGTAGTACACGCCGCCGGCCTTGCGCACTTCGGGTTTTTCCTCGACTTTGGCCTGATGTCCGGCGGTCAGGCGGATGACTTTGCCGAGGAAGCGTTCGTACACCGTGCCGAGGATTTCCACGGGCATGACACCGAAGTTGTACGGGCTGCCATGCTCGAAGTAGAGGCTTTGGAGAATGGGCTTGAGGGCATTGTCGTCCACGGCCAGACGCGGCGTGAGCGTGTCCGGCGTATCAGAGACGCCGGTTTCTTTCTGGAAGTGGAACAGGCCGGAGTTGTATTTCTCATCGGCCTTACGGCACAATCCGTTCATAAAACGGCCGTAGATGTCCGGCTGTTCGCAGAGTTTGAGTAGTTGTCCGTAAGACTCCAGTCCGCGATCCTCGGCCATTCGCAGAAAGACGATCCGGTCAATGATCCGTTGAACGGCGGCGTTTAGGTCGTCTGCCGATAAATCGTTGTTGCGCAGGGCGAGGTTTCGTGCCAGTACATCACGCCAGCCTTCGATATCCTTCAGAAACTCGCTGTCAACCTCGGAGGTCCCTCGCTTACGTTTGGAGGCGGCATACTGGTCGAACGACCCAGACCAGACGGCCTCGCGCGAGAACACGTCCCAAATCTCCCGCCAACGGTCAGGATACTTGGTGAATCCGAAATACTGGATACGGGCATGGCTGGCCTTGTCCCCGGGTCGCGGGCGAGAGGCGCAATCGTACACGCCCAGTTCATCGAAGTCGGTTAGGATGGACAGGGCAAGTTTGGCGCTGAAGCCGTAGCGTCGAAGTTGATAGGCCGGTGCGGGATCGGCGCTGATATTGACACCGCACTTCTTGGCTTCGACGTAGAACTTCGGCAATGTGCCGACGCGGAAAGTGTAGTCGGGTGCCTTCTGTTGGCCTTCCACATCCAGACTGTCTTCGGGAATGACTTCGCGATATTGGGGTGCGGTCATGGAGACATTGTGCACGTCCCAACCAAGGGCCTCGAAAAAAGGGTCTATGAGCGATTGGCGGATATGGTCTTCCTTGACTCCAGGGGCGTGGAAGAACTGCCGATTAGTGGCGAAGTACTGACACAGCTTTGCAACTTCATCTTTGCCTTGGTCGAATGTCTTACTCATAAGTGCTCAATCCTTATCCCCGGTTACCGGCAACAGTCAGACGCCCAACATGGAGTTAACCGGCGTGCAGTTTCTTTGCACGTTCGGTTGAGCGATTTGTTATGCGGGTTGATTTTTGTGCAAGGTCAATAAGGGATCGCAATGCCTCATTAACAGCTTTTTCTGTGGGGAAAGCTTTTGCCACATCAGGGCTTATGAGTACCAGATTGGTTCCTTTTTGGTATGACTCAAAATACTTTCCACGGACTCCCTTACCAAGATCCTCACGCCTGTATTCTGGGCGGAGTTCATCATATTCCTTATCCTTCCTCATAGATTTTCCTCTCCTTGCGGTCCATCAGACGCGCACTTATAATCCTTGTTTTGTAGACACGTTCCGTATGAGACACAACCAATAATCTTTTTCGCAGTGATAATCCAAAGGTAATGTATCTTTTTTCATCCGTAGAATGATCCGGGTCTTCAAATGTAATAGCCAGTGGATCACCAAAAACTGTCGCTGCCTCCTGAAATGTAACATTATGTTTTTGGACATTAGCAACAGCTTTTTTCGGGTCCCACTCATATTCCACCCTTACCCCTCCTACCGGCTATTATATCAGAAACAGTCGGCTATCGTAAATATTATTGTGTCATAACAGACAAAATCAGCCAGAGGCCGCATTATGGCCGATTGGCTGCATTGGCTCGTTGGATGTTTTCCTTCCTCCAAACAGAGCCAACTCAAAAACCTTGAAAAAACAATCCACATCCTGAAACCCTATCTCACGAAGCCATCGGCACTGTGTTTCAACGGGAGCAAGAATGTTCTCCTCCTTGTCGGGCCGCTGATAGTAGGCCTCTTCTATCTCCTGCCTTGTTTTATTGGGAACCGTGTCTCTATGGAAACGAAAAAGGTGGTCAACAAAGAAGCTGTCAAAAAGCGCACTCACTGAAAGAGTCGCCGAACTGACGTGTTCGAGGTTTAAGAAAACGCCACCTTCGCCCAGCAGGCCATAAATTTCGGAATATAGTTTTTTCTTTCGATCATCTGGTTGGTGGTGTATTGCAAAACCGGATACAATGACATCAAAAGGTTTTTCGGCCTCAAAGCCATTTAGCCAGGCCGCTGATGAAAAATCCGCCTCAATGAGGGTTGCCCGCTGATTGTTGCCGATTTGTTTCTTTGCTGCCTCCAGCATAGACTCCGAGAAGTCCGCAAAGGTCACATGTGCTGTGGCATGTGCATCAAGCAGCATACGTCCGAGAACGCCATCTCCACACCCCAGGTCTAAAATCTCAGATGGTGCAGGGCTCCACATACTCACAATTTTGTTGAGCACTTCCAGTTGTAAGTTTGCTGCTGGAATAGCTCCCCGAACTCCCTCCAAGAAGGTCTTTGCAAGCTCCTTCGTTTGCCATTTGCTATCCTTCTGGTTCATTCTTATTCCTCATCCAACAATTAACATGCTGCTACATATAATTTGTAAAATATTATGTTTAACGTGCAGTATTGTCAAGGACAATGACGTTCTTATAATAACAAACTTATGAGGATAAAACCGTATGATAGCCATTAGATACGAGATGTCATTACAAATTGTAGCGAACAACATAATCTTAAATCGTAATGTTGTGATGCGCACTACATAACCTTAAAGTTTATTATTTACAGGAACGATAGAGGCCATAAAGAAGAAAGTAGCAACCTCGGCGAGAAGAATCACGTATTCTTATCATGTTTGCATTTATCTCCCGTTTTGAAATTGCGGTTCAATTTCAAGCTGAAACATTCACGCTGGTTATCGATTGCCGGTTGAAATGTTGCCCATTCGACAACCTTGGCAGAAACTCCATTGCAGGAAGGAACTGAGACCCACAGGGTTTCCAGAAGAACCTGATCTGCTTTTAATCAAAAGAATTCCTCGAAGCTCTGCTTCGGGGTAAGAATCCAGAATTCAGAATCCAGAAGGGGGATTAAAATATCTTCAAGAAAATTCTGACTTCTGACTACTGTATTCCAGATACCTCACAGCTCTGCTGCGGGGTAGTTCATCGATTACAGTTGAGGTGTTTCAGCGAAAGCTGGACCAAAATCATCCGGTGGGTAGCGTCTCGAAGTGGCAATGGGGACGTTGTTGCAATCGTTGCGTTTATCTTGACAGAAATTACCTTCATACTGTAGACTCCCTTTATGCCCCGTCATACCCGGCCGGATACTCCCTCCGCCCTCTGCCACGTGATAATACGAGGGATCAAGGGAACGGCGGAGTGGCCATAAAAAATATTAATAAGTCAATTCCTAACTCACAACTCCGGACTAATTTCTTCCCCGCCATTTATTTGAAGCTTTTTCAATACAAAATCTTTCACCTGTTGGGCAAGCTCAACTGCATGCCTTGACTCATCAATCGATGGAAAATAGAAATCATCGGGATATCTTATTTCAATAGCATATTTTGTCAATTCATCAACTTTCAGGTCAAGCAAATATTCAAATTCGGGATCTACCTGTGTGCATAGTTCAATCAATTCAGCTATATCGTGTGTTTTTCTTATTTCCAGGTTATGAAATACAAGGAAGGCTTTCAGGCATTTTTCTGCACACTGCTGCATATGAAAACATACAGTGTCGGTTGCCGGATTCCCTGTAGCCAGTTCATCTTTGCCGGTCTTGAGGTCATTTTCGGCTTTCAGAATCCAGTTTTTTACTGTACTTTTATTCACACTTGTATGCCTTCTTTGAAAGCATAATAGGCAATACGTCCGACATCAGCCATTTGAGATTCTAACTGTTTCTTAGATTTGATGATAATGTCATTCGGAATCCTTAGTTTTGCCAGTCTCCTCTTTATTTTAAGAATTAAGGCCCATTTGTCGTTAAAACTTAACTCTTCATTGACAACTATTAAGAAATCCCAATCGCTATCCTTTTTATGGCTACCCTTTACCCTGCTTCCGAATAATATCGTGTCAACCAAAGCAATTCCTGAGTTTTTCAGTACTTCGTTTATAATTGTTTTTGTAATTTCTATTTCTTTATCCATACCAACCATACATTCCATTTTCCTTCTATTTCAACAGGCTGTCAAGTAGTTTTTTTATAAGAAAAAGGGGATGTCTTTAATATTTCAGAAAAAACAGGAAGAAAGAGTCCCCGCTACCCAACCATTGATGAACTTAAAAAGATTGAAAGGGTACACTATTGCCAGTGGAAAAATGGTATAAACTGCTTGTTTGTTAAAAGCTCTCTTTTAGTAAGCAACTAATACCAGTTCGCCTTCAATGACTGAATTAAAGTGGGAACATCTCCCCTGAGCACGACATCATGTAATGACCGTGAAACCATCATAGTTAGGTGAAGAAGAACGTTCCCGTCCAGTTTTTACGGGACGGGATGATGTGCAGGCATGTACTTCAGCGGGTAGCCTCCGCCCTTGCACATCAAGCGATGCAAGCCTTACTATGGTCGGGAATGGAATGGGAAGTGCGAGGGGATATGTTCCCACCGTAAAAGCATAATGTAATTTATGATAGCAAAATGGTATGAGGCCCACAGGGTTTCCAGATGAACCTGATCTGTTTTTAACGATTACAGTTGAGGTGTTTCAGAGAAAGCTGGACCAAAATCATCCGGTGGGTAGCGTCTCAGGGCTGATCCCATGAAGTTCATCCATATTGGCAAACACACCCTTGCCCCGCTTTCACCTTTTCCAAGGGATGTTCTCGCATCAAATCCAACCCAGACACCTGTGCATATATGGGGAGAATAACCAACAAAAAGGGCATCATAGTAGTTACTTGTTGTTCCTGTTTTACCTGCAAGAGGATAACCCATTTTCGAGACTCCCTTGGCTGTTCCATATTCAGTGGGTCCTTTCAAAAGAACATTCATCTTCATGGCTATTTCTTCAGATAAAGCCCTTTGTTTTTCAATCCCGTTCTCTTCCAGAACATTTCCGTCTTCATCAACTATCCTTCTGATAAGCATCGGTTTTACCCTGTTCCCGCCATTTGCAAAGGCAGAAAAACCTTTCACAAGGTCAAGAAGGGTTAAATTTGATGTCCCGAGGGCAATGGACAGGTTGTTCTCTATCTCAGCATTGATGCCTAATTCTTCTATTGTTTCCCTGACAGCGCTTACGCCTATCTCTTCAAGCAATCTCACGGTAGCGGCATTTTTAGAGTAGGCTATCGCATCGCGAATAGTTATCTGTCCCTGGTATACGCCATCATAGTTTTTGGGTGTCCAGGTCTTTCCGAGACCCGTTGAGTATGTTTTTGGTTCATCAACAATTACAGAGTCAGGTTCAAAGCCTTTCTTCAAAGCCGTAACATAGATAAAAGGTTTAAAAGCGCTGCCCGATTGTATCTTTGCCGAGATTGCTCTGTTATACGGACTATTTTCAAAGCTCCTTCCTCCAACCATGGCGAACACATAACCGGTATGGACATCCATACAAAGTAGTGCCCCCTCAACCTTTAAACTTCTTGTTGGTTGAAACTGGTTCGTCTTTCTTTTATCCAGCCCTCCATACATGGCTTTCACCACATCTCCAGGCTTGTACGGAAAAGCATCCATCATCATTATCCCTTTTGTTCTCCCTGCAACAACGGAATAACCACCCTTTATCCTTTCTGAGATTAATATGTTGTACGTTTTACCTGTTTTAAGACCTGAAAGCTTTATATCTCTATCCTGAGATTTCATAAAATCATCCCATTTTCTCTTTTCCAGGCGGTACTGAACTACATACTCTCCATTTCTCTGCTCGTAAAGGTTCAGGCCCCTTTTCACTGCCTCCTCGCCCAACCTCTGAAGTTGTGCGTCCACCGTTGCATATATACTTAATTTCTTTCTGGCCACTATCCCTTTTCCGTATTTCTCCTCCACATACCTGTATATGAAATCTTTGAAATAGCTGTCAGAAAACAGGCCATGGTCTTCCCGTATATTGATTCTCTCCTTCAGCATCTCCTTGTTTCTTTTCCCGTCTATGAAGCCTTTCTGAAACATCTGCTCTATCACATATTCCTGCCTGATGCGTGCGTTGCCAGGATGTTTTTTTGGTGTATACCTTGATGGTGCCTGGACTATCCCTGCGAGAAGGGCTGCCTCTGCCCTTGATGTCTCCCAGATGTGTTTTCCAAAGTATACCTGAGACGCTGCCTCTATCCCGTATACCCCGTGTCCCATGTAAATATTATTCAAATAGAGGTTTAAAATCTCTTTTTTTGTCAGATAATTCTCTAATCGGTATGCAAGGATAGCCTCCCTTATTTTCCTGGATAGACTTTTTTCAGGGCCTAAGATAAGCGATTTGATCACCTGCTGGGTAATTGTACTGCCCCCCTGGGCTAACTTTCCGTACACGATGTTTTTCCATAGGGCTCTTATAATACTCACAGGATCAACTGCCCCATGTGTAAAAAATTCTGCATCCTCTGCAGCTAAAAAGGCGTCCTTTACATATTTTGGAATTTTGTTATAGGGGACAAATATTTTATTATCAGGAACAAGAAGGTACACTAACTCATCGTTTGTTCCGTATATGCTGCTTACCGGTTTGTTCTCTAAATGCTTAAGAACCGTTACAGAAGGAATATCATTTATCACATAAATGTAAAAACCGCCTATTACGAGCAGCAAAGACAATACCACCAGCAAAATTAAATAAGATAGTAGTTTTCCTTTCCTTTTCAAAATGGCTCTATCAGTATTTTTCAATCATTCAGCGCCTTATTGTATTTCAGATATATCAGAAGATTGCACATGTTACGATTGCTTTCGCAATCAATTCTCCGTTATTGCTCTTTACATCTACTTCGGATACTGCAATTTTTTTCCCTTTATGGATCACCTTTCCCTCGGCATAAATTGCAGCATCCTTAAAAGGTAAAAGATAATTTATCTTCATCTCAAGTGTAAGGGCTTTCTCATCCTTTTTAAGTAAAGTTAATACAGAGTTAATGCCTGCTGAATCTGCAAGGCTCGCGATCGCTCCACCATGAAAGTAACCGAAAGGGTGTGTCAAACAATCCTTAAAATCGAGTTTAAGCTCTGCAAAACCTTTTCTGACATTAGCGACTTCAATACCAAGGTGTTTATAGTATGGTGTATTCTTTGCAAGCTTCAGTTGTAAATCTTCTTTCATAGCGCTTGTTAAATCTATCTTAAAATTATCATTTTATCAACAATATCTATTACCGGGGCTTGCGTCGCCCCCTCCCCAAGCAAAGCTTGCGGAACCTCTCCCTCTCGCTTGCTATGCAAGCTGGATAGATTCCAACACCCGTGTAATACCAAGGGTACCCGGCGACGCAAACCAGCAGAGTACCACGTTTTTAAACGTGGGTGAATGCTTCCGTTATTTACGCGAAGCGTATGTATTCACAGTGCCACGGGCTTGCCCGTGGGAATCTATAAGGTTCATGTATCTTTTCTGAATTTAATGAAGTCAGGCTTTTCTCATTGCGCATAAGAGCGCTTTTACTTCCGGATAACCCATAATAGGCTCCCGGCACTGGGTATCGGTCAGGAGATTGGCATTCGCCTCTCCAGACCACCCGTGAGGAACGAGGACGACTCCTTCAGCAACCCTTTCACTCACCTGAACCTTCATCTTAACCACCCCCCGGTTTGTTTCAATTATCACATCATCTCCATCACTGATACTATATGTAAGAGCCGTTACCGGGGCTATCTCTGCTTCGGGTTCAGGGCTCTTGTCTTGTAAAGACTTTACCCTCCTGAATTGACCATGTGTATAGTAGCGGTTTCTATTTCCTGTAGAGAGGATTAACGGGTATTTTTTTAATAACATAGGGGAGCTCATAGGGCTCCTCTTTGGTTCAAGGTATGTAGGGAGTGGATCAAATCCAATCTGTGCCAGAGTCTCACTGTATATCTCAATCTTTCTTGAAGGTGTCGGAAATCCTTCTGCTTTCATGCCATATATTTTTTCCTTAAAGAAGGCCCCTTCCGGTTTTTCATTGAGGAGTTCATCGAAGGTCAAACCGGTTGGTTCAAGTTCAAAGGCAATAAGTTCCTCCTCTGACTGCCAGGGAAATTTATCTCCAATTCCGAGCTTCTTCGCAAGTTCTGTAAATAGTTTCCACTCTGACCAGCTTTCATATAACGTCTCTATCGCCTTTTTTCGGAGCATGAGATAAGGCAAGCCATGGCATACATTATAGGTATACGCAACTCCCCACTTTTCGAGGTGTGAACAGGCAGGCAGGACATAATGTGCAAGCTCTCCTGTCTCTGTCATGAAAAGGTCGTGAACAACGAGAAGGTTCAACCTTTTGAAGGCTTCCGTAAAGGCATTTGAGTCTGCCATAGAGACCACAGGATTGCCCCCTATGACAAAAAAAGCCTTAATTTTTTCCGGAATACTCTCAGGAACACAGGTTACCACGCCGAAATGACTCTTTTTCCCACGTATTTCATAGAAAAGGGGAAAACGATCGGCACCAAGTGGTTTTTCTTCCACACCCATACCAATATTCCCTAAGGGCAATCCCGGACCGATTACCCATCCACCGTGATTATTAATATTCCCTGTGATAATCTGGAGGATTGAGAAAGCGCGGCTGTTTTGAGTCCCGTTTGCGGTTTGATCCTGTGTGCACGTGCCTTGATAAATACTTGCTCCTTTTGTTTTTGCAAAGAGTCTGGCAAGCTTGCAGATCATTTCCGCAGGTACCCAGGTAATCTTCTCTGCCCACTCCGGGGTGTATTGCTGTATATGGGATACGAGCTTATCAAATCCAGTGGTGTATTTGTCAATAAAATCAATATCATAAAGCTTCTCTTGAATAATCACATGTATCATTGCAAGGGCCAGGGCACCATCAGTTCCAGGCCTTATTTTGAGATACATCTCTGCCTGGTCGGCAAGGGAAATCCTTTTCGGATCAATAACAACGATTTTTGCTCCCTTTTTCAGATTCTTTTTAAGGGCAAGGAGCAGAGGGAAATCAGATTCTTGAGGATTATGCCCCCAGAGTATGTAGAGGTTTGAGTCGAGTTCCTCTGCCGGGTATTTCCCGAAGGTGATTTGCCTTGTTCTGATCCTCATCCTGTAGCAGATACTTTCCACCGAAAAAAAATTTGGTGAGCCAAAAACAGCTTCGAACCTGTGGGCTAAACCTGCCATTTCCAGGTTTTCCACCCCGATGGATCCGCTGAAAACACCAAGGACGGCGGGGCCAAATTCCTTCTTAAGGGTTAAGAGTTTTTCAGCTATTTCGGTGAGGGCCTGATCCCATGTTATCCTTTTAAAACCGCTGTTGAACTTTTTCATGGGATATTGCAAACGGTCGGGATCATAAATATTGTCAAGCGCTGCCCTTCCTTTCGGACAAAGCATGCCCCTGTTCAAAGGGTGGGATTCAAGACCTTTGATTTTTATAGCTTTCCCGTCTTCGACGGTCACCTTGGTTCCACAGCTATGGTAACAGAGGGTGCAATCGGTGAGGACCTCTTTCACATTTTTTGTCATCTGACCTGTACCTCCTCCTACAAAGATAATTATACCAATTAAAACAGCTCTTGTGAAGTTTCTTGATATTGTCTTGTAATGCCCTCAAAAAATTACTATAATCTTTTCGAAAGATTAAGGAGGTCCCCTATGGAAGGACACATCTACAAGGTTTTTGATATGGAGCTTAAAGAGTTAAAGGAGAAAATTCTCTATGAAGGAGCCTTAGTTGAGAGGGCAATAAGAGATGCAATCAAGGCACTTCTTGAGAGATACTCGGAGCTTGCCATGAAGGTAATAGAGGACGATGAAATTGTGAACGCAAAAGAGGTAGAGGTAGATGAATTCTGTTTAAAATTGCTTGCCTTAAGACAACCAGCCGCAAGGGATTTGAGGTTTATCACAACGGCAATCAAAATAAATTATGACCTGGAAAGAATTGGCGATATGGCGGTAAACATCTGTGAAAGGGTTTTGGAGTTGAATCAGGAGCCACAGTTAAAACCATACATAGATTTACCTACTATGGCAAATACAGTCCAGCTCATGGTGAAAGAGAGCCTCGATGCTTTCGTGAAGGAAGACGTAGAGTTGGCATTGAAGGTGACAAAGGATGACGAGAAGGTAGATAATATTCTTGACCAGATTTTTCGTGAATTGTTAACCTATATGATGCAGGATTTGAGAACCATTTCAAGGGCAACCAGATTGCTCTTTATATCAAAAAACTTGGAGAGAATGGCTGACCATGCGGTAAATATCGCTGAGCTGGTGATATTTATGGTAGAAGGGAAGATAATTAGGCATCTTAAGTATCCTCCCGAGGAATAGCCTTATGAATAGATTTGTCGGTATTGTTCTGTTTCTTTCTGTAACATTACTCTTATCCTGCAATTATCAAGGATCGAGCAGCCAAAAGAAGACTATTACTATAGCCGGTTCGACCTCTGTAATGCCTTTTACAGAAAAAATGTCAGAGCATTTTATGGTTGACCACCCAGCAATCGTAGTAGATGTCCAGGGTGGTGGTTCCACAGCCGGTATTCAGGCATGCATGAATAATACCGTGAATATTGGGATGTCATCAAGACAACTCAAGCAGGACGAGCTGGTATTACATGAAATTATTATTTGCTTTGACGGTATTTCTATCGTGGTTCACCCAACGAATCCAATCAATGCCCTCACATTAAAGCAGGCAAGAGATATTTTCAGCGGACGAATTAAGAACTGGAGTGAACTTGGCTGGATTCACAGGAAGATTGATGCTGTTACAAGAGAAGAAGGTTCTGGTACCCGTGGTTCCTTTGAAGAGTTAGTGATGAACGACGAAGAGATAGATGACGGGATTATGGTTCAGGACTCCAATGGTTCTGTGAAAGAGGTCGTAGCAACCGACCCTTATGCAATAGGGTATATATCCCTCGGGCTTGTTGATAATAGAGTCAGGGCCTTATTGATTGATGGTGTTGTACCCACGGTAAAAAATATAAAAGCTAAGCAGTACAAGATTGTGAGGCCTTTTCTGTTTTTGACAAAAGACATACCTAAAGATAATGTAAAAATATTCATTGATTTTGTTCTTTCCAAAGACGGACAAAACATCCTTCAAAAAGAGGGGCTTATCGGTATACGATGATCAGAAAATCATTCACCAGAGAGCATTTTGTAAAGTGGGTTCTCACAGCATTCGCCCTCTCGTCGCTTCTATTCCTTTTCCTGATTTTTATTTTTATTCTATTTGAAGGTCTGCCTCTCTTTCATAAGGTGGGTTTGAAAAATATTATTTTTGGTTTTAAGTGGGCACCCACAAAGGGTTACTTTGGGATATTCCCGATGATTGTGTCTTCCTTTCTCGTTACCTTCGGCGCCCTTTGTATTGGTGCTCCAATGGGACTCTCCTGTGCTATATATCTTTCTGAATATTCAGGGAAAAAGCTGAAGATGTTTTTGAAACCAGCCCTCGAACTTCTTGCAGGTATCCCTTCAGTGGTCTACGGTTTTTTAGGTGTGGTGTATATTGTCCCCATCGTAAGAAATTACTTTGGTGGAGCTGGTTTTTCGCTCCTTTCTACCTCTATCATCCTCGGGGTGATGATTCTGCCCACAATAATTAGCATATCCTTTGATTCACTCATGAGTGTGCCCAAAACATACAGGGAAGGTTCTTTTGCTATGGGGGCTACCAAATGGCAAACAATATATAAAGTTGTGATTCCTTCTGCTAAATCAGGGATTCTGGCGAGTTTTATCCTGGGTATGGGAAGGGCAATAGGGGAGACAATGGCAGTTATTATGATTGCCGGTAATGCATTAAAGATACCGGAAAGTATCTTAGACCCTTTGAGAACGCTGACCGGCAATATTGCCCTTGAACTTGCTTATGCGACAGGCGACCACAGGCAGGGGCTATTTTCTACTGGAGTAGTTCTCCTGGTGATCATCATGATTCTCAATTATATCGCCAATTTTGGAATAAAGAGGAAGGTCATAAAATGAGGATACCCCCCAGATTTATTGATAGACTTGTCAAGATAGGTCTGAATATCCAGGCATTTTTTACTGTTGGAATATTAGTAGTAATCGTTACCGTTATCTGCTTTAAAGGTTTTACCAATGTGAACTTAGAAT
>CAIJOT010000241.1 GCA_903822335.1 uncultured delta proteobacterium | reverse complement strand
AGGATATAATACATCGCATACTTACACTAACTTTGGAACTTCAGATGTGCCTTATACAGTAAGCCTTACAACGACCTCATTCTACGGCTGCATGGATACAAAGACAGTGGCAGTGACCATAAGACCGGTTCCTGCAGTCTCGTTCACAGCACTTCCTGTAAGCCAGACATGGATGGCTTCAGGCAACCCGGTTACAATAACCAACACAACAAGTCCGGGAACATGGACCTTTGCATGGAAATTCGGAGACGGAACCACATCGACATTGCAGAACCCGCCGGTACACACCTATATTACGGTTGGAACCTTTACAATAAGGCTGACTGCCACCAACGGGTTATGCTCAGACAGTACAAAGCATGATGTCAAGGTAATACCGCTGCCGCCAATTGCGGGCTTCGACCATGTGGATCCAGGTTGTGAACCGCTTTACGTAACCTTTAATAACACCACACAGAACCTGATCTCAGGCACCACATTCCTGTGGGATTTCGGCGACAACAATTATTCAACACAGAAGAACCCGACTTACACATACCAGTCAGCGGGAGCATACACAATCATGCTCACTGTTACAGGTCCGGGCGGTGTGTCCACTTATTCACAGGGAGTAGTAGTCAGTGTCTCACCGATAGCATCCTTTACAGTCACACCTGCCGTAGTCTTTGTCAACGATGAGAATGTAAGATGCTTTAACAACTCGACCAACGCAGCTACATTCGTATGGGACTTTGGCGACGGAGATACTTCGAAGCTCAGGGATCCGTTCCATAAGTATATGGAAGAGGGACAGTATGACATCAACCTGCTTGCAACCTCGGCCGACGGCTGTACCGACCAGTTTATTCTGTCGCCTGCAGTCACAGTCAAGCCGGCAGGAGTGCTCAGGTTTGCAACTGTCTTCACACCTAACAAGACTGGTCCGATAGACATCACCAAGTTGCCTACCGGGGGACCTGAGATGGATCAGTTCTTCTTCCCGCCGATCAGGGAGAAGGTTCTCAACTACAAGCTGCAGATATTCAACAGGCTTGGAACGCTGATCTTCCAGAGTGATGACATTGATCGCCCGTGGAACGGATACTACAAAGGCAAGCTTTGTCCGCAGGGAGTCTATGTATGGTATGTCGAAGGCAAATACGCTACCGGCAAGCCGTTTAAGAAAGTAGGGGACATTACGTTGTTGCATTAACGGTTGCAGCTCCCCCTTTGAAGGGGCTACTCTTTATACACAAATATATAAGTTTTGTGGTGTTAATAAGTAAAATGCGATGTTAATATAAATATCTGATAATCAGTATATTAAATTTGGTGGTTTAGTTTGTTTTTCATATCTTAACTATATGAAAGACAAACAGTTCGAATGTTTTTATAAGGATGTTCTGCCCGATTCAAGGATTGAAAAGAGAGCAGAAAAAATTATGGCAGATATGTTGAATTTTGGTAATGTTGTAGTAAATAAATTTTGTCCTACAAATACAGAAAGGATAGGAGCCTACAGAATGCTGGGGAACAACAGTTTTGACCATAATGATCTGGCCATTGGCATTTACAGGGCGTGTAAGAATAATGAACGTCCTGGGCATTTGCTTTGTATACAAGACACTACAGAGCTGAACTTTACCCATCATTTAAACAGGATCAGGGAAGAAGACGAAGATATAGGTCCAGTCACAAAAGATGACAATGCTGGTTTTTTCTGCCATCCTGTATTGGTAATAGATCCATCACTCCAGCTGCCAATAGGGATATCACATGTAGAAATCTGGAACAGGAGATGGGATAAGGTTACCAAGTATGATCGTGATTATAAAAATCAGGTGATAAAAGAGAAAGAGTCCTATCGATGGATTACAAGTGCAGAAAGGACGAAAGAGTTGCTCACACAGGCTACTTGCTTAACAATTATAGGCGATCGAGAGGCGGATATTTATGATGAGTTTGTATCAGTTCCGGATCAAAGGACCCATTTATTAATAAGGTCGAATGTTAACAGGAGGTTATGGGGCGAGGATCAGAATTTATTTGAAAGGCTTGACTCTTCAGTTGCGCGGGCGAGCTACGAACTGGATATAAGGCATAACCGTAAAAAAGCAAAGCGAACAGCGAAGATGTCTCTTAAATATGAGAGATTAAAGATACGGTATCCTAAAAACAAGGCCATTGGGAATAATCCGAATTATGTAGATATGTGGGCCATTGAAGCAAAAGAGCTGCCTGAAACTGTTCCTGCTAAAGAAGCTCCTATCTTATGGAGACTATTGACTACTCATACAATTAATTGTGCGGAAGATGCTTTAAAGTGTGTTGAATGGTATAGCCAGAGGTGGTTTATAGAAGAGCTTTTCCGTGTCTTAAAAAGTAAAGGTCTGACCATTGAGTCAGCTCAGTTAGAAACAGGCGCAGGACTTAAAAAGCTGGCTGTTATGGCTTTACAGGTAGCTTTAACAACTATGATACTGAAACTCTCACTGACGAGCGATCAAGATGTCAAAGCGACCCTGATCTTTTCAGATGAACAAATACACTTCCTTACAATCTATATGCAGAAAGTTGAAGGAAAGACTGATAAACTCAGGAACCCATATAATGAAGGCACTCTTCAATGGGCAGCCTGGGCTATGGCAAGAATAGGTGGTTGGAGCGGATACATATCACAAGGCCCGCCAGGGTACATCACAATTAAAGATGGACTTGACAGGTTCTTTGACAGATACGATGGGTTCCAATCAGCTCTTAAATACTTTAAAAAAGATGTGTATAAAGAGTAGCCCCCCTCAAGGGGGGAGTTGGCTAATCAACTCACTTCAACGCTATTCAACTTTCTTCAACTTTTTCCTACCTTTACAACAATCAACACTTAACCCATGAATTGGATCGACCTTATTATCATTGTCATTCTTATCCTTTCCTTTATCAGTGGTTTTACTAACGGCTTCGTCAAAGAAGTGGCATCACTGCTTGCCCTGGTGCTGGGAATTTGGGGAGCAATAAAATTCTCAGCATTCACCGCTGAAAAACTATACGATTGGTTCGATATGACCGGACAATATGTAGGCATAATTTCATTTTTGGTGACCTT
>CAIJOT010000240.1 GCA_903822335.1 uncultured delta proteobacterium | reverse complement strand
ACGAGTCCGATATACAAAAAGGCAAGATATCGATGACTTCACCAATTGGCAGGGCGTTGATGGAAAAGTCTGTGGGAGACGAGATAAGTTTTTCAGCCCCTGGCGGCACGAGAACCTACGAGATCGTCAAAATTATCTAATTTTTTTAACAGGGGTTTTTGCTTTTAATCCTTTCTGTTGAATTTTTGCAATACTTCCCATTTTCAAATTATTTTTAAAATATGCCTCGGTGTGCTTATATTCAAGTTTTTTGGTGATACCGCTCTTTCTCAATAAACTTTCAAACGACAATCCTCTTTCCGCCAAATCAAGTAGTGCTAAGACTTGAATTGCAGTATGATCACAAGTACAAAAAATAAGGTCTTGATGTTTTTGAAGTAAAACCAAGGCCTCTTTTTCTCCTGTATGAATTTCCTGCCCAAGAGTAGTGTCGAACTGTTGAGAAAAGGTGAGTAATTCATCAGGAGAGCAGGAAACCTCAAAAATTGTTTTTCCTATCTCAGGCTTAAGATAAATGAACTGTTTGGTACCGTCCGGGTTGTAGTAATAATAAACTTCTTTATGGAGGATAATTGATGGGATATGGATTTTATGCTTTTCGGTTATTTTATCCCAAACACCGTCTTTATGCAGGTCAATAATTACATCAGCGTCAAGTAGCACTAAAAGCAATTGTATAATCCTCGTTTTCACTGTATCCGTATTTCTTCAGGAAAGATGGGACTTCACTAAATGCTATATCTACATACTCGGCAAATCTTGCTCTTGTGATTTTCCCTATGTGGAGTGCTTTTATTGCCAGCGTAATATATCGCTCAGAAAGATACTGCTTCTCACCCCAATCAGTAATACGCATTTCCTTATCAATGTCTTTTATGTTGCCCTCTTTGAGACACTTTAAAACATCTTTTCTGTTTAATAGATTGAGATTTGTTAGCCTCCAGAGCAATGCTTCTATGGAAACCCTGAATTCCCTTGCAATCTCTATAAGGCTCATGTAAGTGATCTCCCTGCCTTTAACCCTTCTGGAAAATTTTCTTCGTACTTCCTCCGCTGGTAACAAAAGGGCTGAGGCAAAGGCCTCTGCCCACTGCTCTACCTCATTTTTATTGCCACTTTTTGGTTTAGAGTATATTTCTTCATCAGAAAATACATCCCATGTTATGAGGTGAAATAATTCATGAGCTAAATCATAATTCTGTCTCCATGGGGCATTTCTTGAATTCATAAGAATTGCGTTACAAACACTCCCTGATGTTGAAGCGGCTGATCCACCATTCAGATCCAGGTAGAGAACTAACACACCGAGATTTCCTTCCAGTACACTACAGAGGGAATATGATGGTCTCCCTCCAAGGTTCAATTGATTTCTATATCGTTCTGCCAACTCAACAACGAAATCAAATTTACCATTCTTAAAGTTCTCTTTTGTGACTGTGGACATAGGAGAAAAGGTAGTTTTTGTATAGTTCTCTCCTGTGAGTTCCAGGAGTTTTTTGTAATTCTCGCAAAATAAAAGAAGTTTGCGTTCCGCCTGTATGGTCTCGCTTGTTCTTTCTGGTTCTCTCCATAGCACCCTGCTGGTTTGGGTAACCTCTTGCTGTCCAGAAAGAAAAAAGTCAATTTTTCTGCCATAAATTTCTACTAACTTTACTAACTCCCATGCCTTTATTTCTCTTGTGCCCTTTTCAATTTTGCTCAATATCTGGTGATGTTGAAAGCCCATTTTTTCAGTTACATATTTCAGCGAATAATTAAGCGATTCCCTTTCTTTCTTTAAAAGAGCACCAATAGCTTTGGTTCTATTCATCTTTATCCCCCACTTCATGTAACATATTATTACATATATATCGCATATTTTATAGATTAGATAATATTTTGTTACATATATATAAATTTTTGTCAAGGGTTTTTTGTCTATTAATTTTTTTTTAATTAAAGTTTGAAATAAACAGAAGTGAGGATAAACTGTTACAAAAAAGGGAAATAAAATACCCATTAATGATGTGTGGATTGCCGCATGTTGTATGAGTACAGGCGGAACGCTCCTTACAAGGGACAAACATTTTGATGTTATTGACCAGTTAGATAAAATCCTGCTTTAAAAAAAGCTTCCCAACTAATAATTGATGTAAAAAAGACGCTTGACAGATGGATTAGCCCCCGGTTTCACCGGACACTCATACAACCAAAATAAGTTGTAGTAATAGCCACAGAGGTATTACTATAATCTATGCAAAGTATGGGAGAATAACAAAGATATTGATAAGTTAAGGATGCCCCCTTTCCTATAGCCTGTTGCCCAAAGGTGTCAATGAAATCTCGCTTCCGCTCGCACGCTCTGGGCGTCTTACCCATGCTATGGTTCAGTTTCACTCGATATGCAATGGAGAAATGGCATTGTATCACAATATAAGTTCAGCATTAGAGGATTGAAACAGTTTGCCAAGACATTCAATATCAACTATAATAAAAATTGAGATGCCTCAAACATTATAGAATGTAGAAACCGAGAGTTTACAACAACATTCAACCCCCAAAATTCTGTTAAAAAAAGAAAAAATTACAAATCAGGGCAGCTTACATGCAAAACCTTTTGTAAAATGGGCAGGTGGAAAAAAACAGCTTTTAACTGAACTGGCGGAAAGATTACCAGCGCCCTGTGTTTTAAATAGGTTTACGGAAAATTGTATTACCCCCTCGGTCTGGTGCTCCATGGAGAGAAAAGTATCTGT
>CAIJOT010000239.1 GCA_903822335.1 uncultured delta proteobacterium | reverse complement strand
TTGAACCAGTATGTTGATGCTTATGGAGTAGGAACAACGATTAGCAATGCAAGGGTAATAGACTTTGCAATGGATATTATTGAGATAGAAGGGAAACCGATTGCGAAACGGGGAAAAATGTCAGGAGCGAAAAGAGTAATACGGTGCTCGAGTTGTTATAAGGATAAGGTCGTTCCACTGAATCAGGATATAGATTCTCGATGCGAATGCGGTGGGTTATTCATGGATCTATTACATCCATGGTATGAAAAAGGTAAGTTCATGTTTGAAGGAGAGTCACCTCAGGATATCAGGAAATATGTATTAGAACAGATGAAAAGTTTTGAAATATAGAAAGTCATCAGATGCCGTCCCCTGTGATGTGGACCTTTTCATTGTCAAAAGATTTCTGAATATGTCCTATAATGAAGGCGTTCTCTCCTGAGTCTTTAAGGTTATTCAGGGCTGCTTGCTCGTCTTTCTTATTGATTACAAGCACATAACCTATACCCATATTGAATGTGGAATACATCTCATCCACAGGGATATTGCCCAATTTTTGAATAAATTTAAAGATATAGGGGATTCTATCCTGAGAAAGTTCTATGTTTGCCATAAGACCTTCAGGTATAATCCTCTGGATATTTCCCGGTAAGCCTCCCCCTGTTATGTGCGCCATACCTTTTATTGTAAAACTCTCAAGGCCTTTGAGGATAGGTTTCACATAGATTTTTGTTGGTTTTAGTAATTCCTCATACAATTTTCCCTCTATACCTTTAATGCTGTTTTCCACATTGAGGTTATGGATTTCAAAAAGAACCTTTCTCACAAGGGAGAACCCATTGCTGTGCAAACCACTTGAAGCCAATCCGATCACTATATCCCCTTCTTTTATGTTGGAACCATCTATAATTTCTTCTTTTTCAACAAAGCCTATCACAAAACCAGCGAGATCATACTCACCATCTTTGTAAAAGGAAGGCATCTCTGCTGTTTCTCCTCCTATCAGGGCGCACCCAGCCATCATGCATCCTTCGCATATCCCTGATATGACGTCTTTGAAAATCCTTTCTTCTATACGACCACAGGCAAAGTAATCGAGAAAGAAAAGGGGCTTAGCCCCCATCGTGAGAATATCATTGGCGCTCATGGCAACAAGGTCAACCCCGACAGTGTTGTGTTTGCCGGAATGAAAGGCAATTTTAAGTTTCGTACCTACACCATCAGTAGAGCTGACAAGCACAGGGTTCTTATAATCCTTCGGTATCTCGGTCAGTGCAGCGAATCCACCGATTGGGTTGAGCACGTGGGGATTAAAGGTATTTTGTATTTTTTGTTTTAAACTGTTCAGGGATTCATCAGCCTTCTTGATGTCTACCCCTGCATCCTTGTAAGTGAGAATGCCCATTTTGTAAATGTAAAATGAAAAGACCTTAATGTCAACGATTTAAAAACAGTGTATAGGGATATAGCTGTGAGCAACTATTCAATGCACTAAGACATTATTTTGATGAACTCATCAACAGGGATAGCAGGGAAGGTTATGATCTGAACAGTACCTCTTGAGCCCAGTTCTATGGATATTTTTGCTACTGCCTCATTATTTGGTGCATCAAGTATACTTATAAAATCGTACTGTCCTAATACTGCATACTGGGCAAGAACCTTTGCACCCATGTTTTCAATTTCTCTGTTGACCTCTTCAATACGCTCCGGATGTTTCTTAATAGTTTTTCTCCCTTCGTCCGTTAATGTGCTCATCATGATATATACAGGCATTCAATCACCCCTTTTTATTTTATATTTAAACATACTTGTTTTTATTGTCAACCTAAATAAGCTGCATGTAAAATTATTATCAGCAAACTTTTTAGTATAATAATTGAATGCATTATGCAATGTTAAAAACTCACATAATAGGGTTTATTGTGTACATTATGTGAAAAATAAAAAATTATATGGTATGCATTGATATATTATCCGCATGATATTTTTTAGTATTTATGCGATAAATAAAGATATATATCCTTAAAATTATTAAGTATAATTTTTTTTCGGAGGGTACCATATGGCAAAACCAATGGATCAGTACAAATGGCACGAGTTAAATGTCGGATGCGTCATAGAAGAGATTGGAAACTCAAAAGAGTACAACACCGGGGATTGGCGCTCCATGAGACCCACATGGGATGATGCAAAGTGTAAAAAATGTGGTCTATGTTGGCTCTATTGTCCAGATAACGCAATCTACGAAATAGAAGCCGGTTTTTACAGGGCTAACCTCGGTTACTGCAAGGGTTGCGGTATATGTGCCACAGAATGTAAACCAGGTGCAATTAATATGGTAGAGGAGCAGAGATGAAGACGAGAAAAGGTATAGAGGTCTCAATAGCTGCGTCTATTGCAGCTAAGCTTGCAAGGGTTGAAGTAATAGCTGCCTATCCAATTACCCCGCAAACACACATCGTAGAACACCTCGCAGAGATCGTTGCTGAAGGTGAGCTTGATGCAATCTATATAAATGTAGAGTCAGAATACTCGGCGATGTCTGCCTGTTGCGGTGCTGCTGCAGCAGGTGCCAGGACTTTTACTTCAACCAGTGCCCAGGGTTTAGAGCTCATGCATGAAATACTGTTTATCGCATCCGGTATGAGATTCCCCATCGTCATGGCAACTGTGAACCGTGCCCTTTCATCACCTCTTTCAATCTGGGGCGATCATTCTGACGTTATGGCAGCGAGAGATACCGGTTGGATTGTGCTCTTCTGCGAGAATGGTCAGGAGGTTGTTGACTCAATCATCATGGCGTATAAGATGGGAGAAGACAGGAGGGTTCTCCTTCCTGTAATGGTAAACCTTGACGGGTTCTCATTGAGCCATGTGATAGAACCGATTGAGTTACCATCGCAAAAAGAGGTAGATGAATTTTTGCCACCATATAATCCGCTTTACACATTACACCCTGATAAACCAGTTACCATGGGCGCCTATGGAATGCCTGAACTCTATACAGAAGCGAAATACGCACAGGAAACGGCAATTATTAACTCCAAGAAAGTGATTATAGATGTTATGGACGAGTTTGGTAAGAAGTTTGGCAGATACTACAAACCTGTTGAGACGTATAATACAGACAAGGCCGACTTTGTGTTCATTGGATTGGGTTCAGTGAACGAGAATATAAAGACCGCAATTGATGATTTAAAAACCCAAGGGAAAGAGGCAGGTCTTATAAACTTGAGATTATTTCGGCCTTTTCCGTCCGATGAGCTTATGTCTGCATTGCAAGGCAAGAAAAAGGTTGCAGTGATTGAGCGGGTAATGCCTGGTGGTGCGAAAAACAGTCCTCTCTATAACGAGATTGCATCCCTCGCATTTGCCAATAGAATGACTTTGAAAATGGAAAATTACATTGTTGGTCTTGGTGGAAGAGATGTATTACCAGAGGATTTTCAACAGATATACAATGAAATGGCTGCGAAAGAAAAAGCTGAAAAAGTCAAGAAAGACAAAAACTATACAGTAATGAGGGTGAGAGCATGATATCGAAAACTCTTGAGCGATACACAGAACATCCAGAAGAAGAATTTGTTGTTTACGGTCACAGGGCTTGTCAAGGTTGTGCAGAGGTACTTGCTTTGCGGCTTGCTTTTAAGGTATTTGGCAAGGATACGATCCTCGCGATGGCGACTGGATGTATGGAGATTATCTCCACTCCGCTCCCTTTCACTTGCTGGAAATTGCCATGGATCCATGTAGCCTTTGAGAATGCTGCTGCTGTCGCCTCTGGTATTGAGGCTGGCGTCAAAATATTAATGGAAAAGGGAAAAATCGAAAAGAAAGATATTCATGTTGTGGCCATAGGGGGAGATGGAGGAACAAGTGACATAGGCTTACAGGCACTATCAGGTGCGCTGGAGAGGTGGCATAAGTTCACTTATATCTGTGTGGATAACGAAGCTTATATGAATACGGGTATACAGAGATCATCGTGTACACCTTATGGTGCAATGACTACCACAAGTCCTCCTGGAAAGAAAAGTATAGGACAATCCACTTGGAAGAAGGATATGCCGAAGATTGCTGCCGCACACAACATACCATATGTAGCAACAGCCTGTCCTTCCTATCCCTATGACCTTTTTGCGAAAGTAAAGAAGGCAAGGATGGTAGAAGGGCCGTCCTATCTTCACATCCTCTCTGTATGCCCCACAGGCTGGAGAATCCCCTCGGGTGACGCAATAAAATACGGCAGACTCGCTGTTGAAACGGGAGTTTTTCCTCTTTATGAAGTAGAAAACGGCCAATACAGGATCACCCATAATGTAAAATCATTGAAACCTATCACAGAATATTTAAAGGGACAGGGGAGGTTTAGGCACCTCACCAATGATACCATATCAAAGATACAGGAAAGGGTAAACCTGGAATGGGAAGGACTTAAATTTCAATGCGGTGTCAAGTAATACATTTTTTATAAGCATGTTTTGCTTAAAATAGGTATTTTTGAATGCTACCCTGTAGTCTAAAAAGATTCACTTTTTGTCTATTCGTATTGATTCTGAATTCTCTATGTGGTTTTGTATTCGAGGCAGATGCTGATGTACTGTACTTTAAAGACGGCCGCGTGGTAGAAGGTCTTATAAGAAGTGAAAATGAAAATGTTATCAAACTGGATTTTGAGTTTGGAAGTATAGAGTTCAACAAAGATCAAATAGAGCGAATATATAAATCTACACCAGATGAAACATATGTGATTCGCCAGAAATGGGAAAGCCGAAAATCAGAAATTGAAAAATCTGGGCAGGAAGAAAGACCAGGAAAGGGGCAACGACTCAAAAAAGGTGAAGACCCTCAGAAGGTTGAACATATATTAGTGAATGCTATATTAAATAAAAAAGTACCTGCTCGACTTCTTTTAGACACAGGAGCATCATATATAATATTATCGAAGGCAATAGGAAAAAAATTAGGGATAGACATCAATAATAAAGAGACTATCCAGTTACAATTGGGTGACGGCAGGAGAACGTCCGCAAAATATCTGTCTTTGGATAATGTGGATATACAGGGAACTGAAGCAACAGATGTAGGTACTGCTGTGTTGCTGGATGATAGTTTGGATATAATATCTTTAGATGGTGTCCTGGGGATGTCTTTTTTAAACAGGTTTAATTTTAAGGTTGACCATTCGAAAAAACAACTAATTTTTGAAAAGTTGAAATAGCAGGTGTATCCATTGGTGAACAGCGAAAAATAAAAATTATGTTGAAAAAATTTTACAAAAACATATAATAAGTATAGATAACCGATATGACTAAAAAATTGATATCCTACAACAGAAAATACAAGAGCTTCTTTTTTATCTGTCAGCAAGGATAAAACAAAAGGGTAAGGTATGTCTATTGACCTCCAGAAAATAGGGCAATTTCTAAAAAAGAAAAGGGAAGAACAAAAACTCACCATAGGTGAAGTGTCAAATGTCCTTTGTCTGAGGAAGCCATTAATAGAGGCGATTGAATCTGGAAACTGGGATGTTTTACCTCATCAGGTATATGTGAAGGGTTATATAAAGGAATATGCCGGCCTCTTAAAGGTATATGATGAGCTAGCTCCCAGTCTGGTAGAAAAAACGAAGAGTGATGATATCATAATAGATATCCCAAAGCCGAAAAAACCTAAAACAGTACATCGAAAGCTGTCAAAGGCATCCGTAATATATCCGGTCATCATAACCCTTTTGGTAGGTTTTTTTATCTTCGACAAGATTCAGAGGGACCAGGTATTAACTTCAAAATTAGAGAATGCAGATCATATTACTGCAAAACCCTCTAATATAGCCACTACTGATAGCAGCGATAAAAAGAATATCCCTGACATTGTTGATGCAAGAAGGCTTATGATTACCTGTCATGAGAGGGCATGGGTGAGTGTGGTGATAGACGGGGCAGAGAAAAAGGAGTTTATGTTAAACCCACAGGAAATAATAATGTTGAATGCAAAAGAAAAGTTTGACCTTCTCATTGGGAATGCAGGCGGTGTAAAGTTATTCTTAAATGGCAAAGACATTGAATTCACCGGAAAAAGCGGTGAAGTGAAGAGAATAAAGGTATCTTAATTCAGGATCCCCCATAAAATTAATTTGCGCCCAGCAAGATTCGAACTTGCAACCTTTGGATTCGTAGTCCAATACTCTATCCAGTTGAGCTATGGGCGCAACAGTTTACAGAAGCATACACTAAAACTGTAGTAAAACTGTAGTAAATTATCATTAGC
>CAIJOT010000238.1 GCA_903822335.1 uncultured delta proteobacterium | reverse complement strand
TTCAGCAAGCCTTCCCAGTTCATCCCTTCTTCCACTCACATCTATCCTCTCATCAAGGTTGCTCGATGATATTTTGACTGCTGCCTTTCTTATCTGGTCAACAGGTTTCAATGCCTTCTTCGCCATGAAATAACCAACAGCGATTGTTGCGCTTATTGACGTGGGGATACTTATAAGCATGATTATAAGGAGCTTTTTCATCGTCTCATCAAAATCCTCTAATGAGGTACCCACCTGGACTATACTTGTTATTTTCTGACTTTCTGTAATTGGAATGGTTATCATCCTCAACCTTGGGCGTATTCCTTCCATTGTTTCATACACAATCTCGCCTTTGAGAGCCCTTTCTAATGTACTGAAACTTGTTGGTAAAGCCTCTGTTTCAATATCACTCATCTTTGCGCCAATTCTTCCAGAACGGTCTATTATCTGAATCAATTTTCCCTTAGGTTTTCTCCCGAGCACATTTTCTAAATACCTCTCAAAATTCCCGAATACGCTTGTGTTATGTGTTTCTGTAATGGAAGAGGATAACACTTCCCCGATTGATTTAATCTTCGTATCAATACTCTTTTGTAAACTATTTCTAAAATAGACGTAGACACCACTCGAAAATACGACAAGGATGAGGGCAAGTATACCACCATACCATAATGTCAGTTTCCATTTGATTGGTACATTAACTTTTTTCATCGACTTCTTTAAAGATATAACCTATACCCCTCACAGTATGGATGTACCGCTTTGCAGTTAAAGACTCTATCTTCTTCCTCAAAAAATTCACATAGACATCTACAATGTTGGTTGAATCGGTTTGATTCTGCCACACATGCTCCGCTATGT
This sequence comes from uncultured delta proteobacterium, assembly GCA_903822335.1. Lineage (GTDB taxonomy): Bacteria > Desulfobacterota > Syntrophorhabdia > Syntrophorhabdales > Syntrophorhabdaceae > CAIJOT01. The sequence continues at coordinate 8,997 of CAIJOT010000238.1, read as the reverse complement.
CTCTCCTTGTCAAAGGTTTTTCGCTGTTCCTTAACATGAACTCCATAATTAAAAATTCCTTTTCTGTTAATTCACCTTCTTTTGATGCGATAATCAATTTTCTGTTGTAAGGATTCAACACAATGTCTTTATACTCAAGGATATGGGTGTCGGCTGTTCTGCTCCTCCGCAACAAAGCTCTTACCCTTGCGAGTAACTCCTCAAAGGAAAAAGGTTTTGTCAGGTAATCGTCACTACCTGTATCAAGACCCTTTATCACATCCTCCTTTGAACTTTTTGCAGTTATAATGAGAACCGGTGTATTGATACCCCATGCTCTCATATTTTTTAAAAGATCCAACCCACCCACTTCGGGTATCATCAAATCAAGGAGCACGATATCGTATGTAGATTCTTGCAAAAACTCAAGACCCTTCTTCCCATCATATGCCACATCGACAGCATACCCCTCTTCCTGTAAACCTTTACTTAAAAAATTTGCAACTTTCAATTCGTCTTCTACTAAAAGCACCTTCATGTCTATATTATAAAGCATTATAAGAAAAAAATCCCATTTTTCAAAATATTTTTCATGTAATTTAGCAGGTAGCGTTCATTTTCGAATGATTGTTATTAGCCTTTTTTTAGCTGAGGGCTGATAGCTGATTGCTTATAGCTAAAAACTGAAAATAGTTTGACAAAATACCCATAATACTATAAGTATAAAGGGCTGTCAGAGCTTAATGTGTTTGTTATACATTCAGCCAAATAATGAAGTGGAAGATGGGAAGGCCAAGAGTTGCGGGTTACAGGTTGCGAGTTTAAACCCTTAACCTGAAGCCTGTAACGTCTTTCCAATACTACACAAAAACAATTGGAGGTAATTCACCACAATGAGTCTATTTGAAGCATACATAATAACCTTTATAGCGAGCTTTTGCACCCTTGTCATAGAAATGGTTGCTGGTCGTATATTAGCGCCTTTTGTTGGTGTTTCAATATATACGTGGACAAGTATTATTGGGGTCATCCTTGCAGGTATCAGTATCGGTGCATACATCGGTGGAAAATTAGTGGACAGATTCCCTTTCAGAAAAACCCTCGGATGGTTATTACTGTTGTCAGGCATCACAGCCCTTTCAATAATTCCACTCACACACCTCATAGCTTCATACCGTTTCCCCCTCTCTCTTATGCTACGGATATTTATTGTGACCACCATCATATTCTTCATACCTGGTTGTGTCCTTGGAACAATTTCGCCTGTTGTTGTCAGGCTGACACTTAAAAATCTGGATAAAGCAGGCAGTGTTATAGGAAAGATATATGCATTTTCAACATTAGGGGCTATTATAGGCACCTTTGTAACGGGGTTCTTCCTTATTTCCTGGATGGGAACAAGGATGATTGTTTTATCAATGGGTATCATACTGATACTGGCAGCAGTATTCTCAGGTTCATTGTTCAAGTCAAAAACCTATGCAGTTCTTTTTCTCATCATTGCTGCCCCTTTTGTGTGGGCTATACATCACTATTTATATAAAATACCACTCACTGACAGAACCTATCTTTACAAGGAAAGTAATTACTTCACCATAAAACTCACCAAGACAATGAGTTCTGATAAAAAAACACCCCTTGAAGCCATGATACTCGACAACTTGATACATTCCTATGTAAGTTTAGATAATCCGCTCCACATTGAATACGAATACGAGAGAATTTACGTTGAGGTTTTGACATGGAGATTTCACAAAGATTCTCCCTTTAAGACCCTCACCATAGGAGGAGGAGGATACACCATACCGCGGGCTATGGAGGTATATTACCCGAACGCACAGATTGATGTAGTTGAAATAGATCCGGAAATAACACAGGTTGTGTACAAGAACCTTGGGTTGCCAAAGGATACGAGAATTCGTTCATATAACACAGATGGTCGTTGGTTTGTAATGAACTCCAAAGAAAAGTATGATGTGATCTTTACCGATGCCTATAATGACCTTTCTATCCCCTACCATCTCACCACGAAGGAGTTCGCAGAGCAACTTAAAAACATTCTGAAACCAGGTGGTCTCTTAATGTCAAACATTATAGACAACTTTCAAAAGGGGGTTTTCCTGCCTTCATATATCAGGACCCTTCGCGAGGTTTTTGGAGAGAAAAACGTGCAACTGATATCAGTAAGCCCTGATTTTAACAAAATAAGGATTAGCACCTTTATTGTCATTGCAGGAAATGGCGAACTCAATATAAAAGACCTGGAAAATACCTTTAAGACTAAACGCAAAGGTCATATACAATCTGCCCTCGTCCCTGAAGAAATAACGAAAGAGCTCATCGATAAAAATTATTCCATTGTGATAAGAGATGACTATGCACCTGTGGACAACCTGATCGCCCCCATTTTTGAAGAAAGGTTTAATTATAATAGAAAAAGCTGATTACTTCAGAAGCCAGGCTATGAGATGACAGATGTCAGATTCAATCTTTTTTTCTGTGCTCTGTCTTCTCTTTTTCTGAAAAATATTGATTTCATACCATGAATCCTTTAAAATGTTATCCATGCGGGCATAACTCAGTTGGTAGAGTGCAAGCTTCCCAAGCTTGATGTCGCGGGTTCGAGCCCCGTTGCCCGCTCCATAACTTTTCAAAACGATTGCATTCCCAATGAAAAACTGCTACGTTTTGCATTCATTAAGACTGGAGTTGCCCCTCTATATAACCAAGAACCTCTTCTAAACTATCAAATAATGGATGGTCTGTCCCCTTATTCCATGGATTAAGAAGTCCTGCCCTGACAATGCCTGCCTCTTCGGCCTTTTGCAATACCGATGGGCTATCATCAATGACAGCAAAACAGTTCGTGAATAATACAGACTTGTCATAACTAATGTGAATTTCGTCAAAGGGTAATTCGTGCTGATGCAGCCATTTCAATGTCACCTCAAGGGCTTCTTGTTCCCTGTGGCTTGCGATAATGATGTAGAACCCTTTCTTCTTTAAAGATGTAAGAAAGGTCTTTGCACCCTTGTAAGGAAGAAATTTGTCCTGTGAGAGGTGGACTTTTTTAAGGGTATCATGGAGCATCTTTTTATCAGGATACCTTTCCCAGAAATGCCATCGGTCCCACAGTTCAATTGGTGGAACATCGGGGTCAACATCCTTGAAATACTCCCACCATGCTTTTGCAAAATCCCAGAGCGTATTATCAATATCCACAACAATCCTGTTATTCATGGAGCTTTATTATATACCTGATTGAAGGGACAGTAAATACATACACAATGATTAAGAGAATAGGGTGCTTTACCCCTAAGCTAATCCTATTTAATTCCTCATCGGTGGCATCACGCACACCTATGATTTCTACATCAAAATTAGCGGATTTGTTTTTAGTGAGAACGTCGCCGAACTTTACTGAGAGGTTTTAAAAAAAACCAATGAGAGAGGTGTGTCCTGAAAAAAGAGGGCGTTGCTAACCAATTGATATCATGAAGATTGTGTATATATGGAATGTATGCTTGACAGGAGGAATATAGGAACGCCCCCTATATTTATTTATCGAGGTCGTTCTGCAACGGATCCAGTCACGTGAAGATGATGAGCTTGAATTGGATGAAAAATGGATAAAGGAAAAGAGGGTGTAAGTAACTAACATCACGAGAGAAAGCAGGATATGTTACGTATAGTATTTACCTATACGTAACAAAATTGGTTGATTCTTAGAACCGCTAAAGGTCATTATCTAACCTGCTTTTTCTCAAGAAAAAAGATGAAAAATGGGCCGATTCTCTCATTGGCAATCTGCCGGGCGCGCGACGGAGTGATACCGAGTTGCATTCAAAAATAGAACGAGGTGACGAGGAGGAGGTGACGGAGACGGACAAGGGGACGCTCTTTCTCGACAAGATAGGAGAATTAGCCCTGCAGATCCAAGTGAAGCTGCTCAGGGTCTTGCAGGAAGGAGAATTCTTCAGGCTGGGCTCGACAAAAAACCAAAAAGTCGACGTCCGGGTTGTGGTCGCCACCAACAAGAACCTGAACGAGGAGATCAAGAAGGGGAATTTCAGAAAAGACCTTTTCTACCGGCTGAATATGAACTCGATCCATCTCCCCCCCCTGCGTGAGCGCCGGGACGATATCCCGCTTCTCGCATATCACTTCCTGAGGAAGTTCTGCGAGGTGAACAACAAAAAAAATCGAGAGAATTTCCGACGCTGCGATGAAAATCCTTGAGAACTATGACTACCAGGGGAATATCCGGGAATTGATGAACATCATCAACAGCACCGTGATCATCGAGTCGTCGAGCGAGATCAAGAAGAAATGCCTTCCCAGTTATATCCTGGAGGCAACCGCACCTGTCGAGAGGGACATTGCAGACGGGCCTTTCAAGACCATGGATGAGATGGAGAGGACTACATCAAAAAGGTTCTTGCGGCCATGGAGGGCAACAAGACGCACACCGCCCAAATCCTCAGCATATCGAGGATTGGCCTTATTTCCAAGATCAAAAAGTATAAACTGGAGTAGCGCAGAACGTAAAAATTAATTCACAACAACCCTAAATACAATGATCTGTGCAGGAGCAGCTTCTTTCTCCCAGGGACGTACATATCCCATGGTGATTGTGGTATTCCCCTTCCCTACTGCCTTGAAAATCCAGATTTCTTTGCCACCTGCGCCTATGAGATTCCCTTCTGGCCTCTTATAATCAGTAATTATGAGCTTTACGATCCCCTCATTCAGTGCTTCGGCAAGTTGCCACTGATAACCGGTTGTCCTATTAGACTTCAGTGTAATCGTGAACTCCTGACCAATAGCGAACTTAAGCGGCTTTGCCGGGTCACTGTATTCTTCCTGTCCAGCAACAGCCATACCAGAACAGCATAGAATAATCATGATAACTACAATGAAGTATTTCATAGGCCCTCCTTCAATCCTTGTCTTACAAGACACCTCACAATTTCACCTATATACATCCTGTGATAATCCTTTTTAGGGTAGAACTCATCTATGGTTGAATCTAAAAATTTGTCTGGTTTGATATCCTGAAAGTATATCTTTTTGCATTCCAGCACTAATTTCGCCTCTGCGAAGTATACCATTCCGCTTCCAAATACAGGTGTAAGACCGGTGTCAGCAATCTTATTCACATCCCTTCCTGACTTTGTGCCGCAATATGTCAGGATATCCCTGTATTGTTCTTCAAGGAAAGACAGGGTGTAAAGGTCGTGTTTCTCCATAAAACTATAGGTATGGCGGGTAGGCCTCACTACACAGAAACATATCTTCCTGTCCCACAGGACTCCCAATCCTCCCCATGAGCCTGTCATGGTATTGTAAGATTCTGGTGTTCCGGCGGTAATGAGCATCCAATCTTTACCGATGAGTTCAAAAGGGTTGTTACTGATTTTTTCAGGGTCTATTTCTTTAAACATCGTTTTCATGCTGTTACCTCTTCTGAATTGTAATGGGAGATAGGCTCCGTAGGTTGGTACCTGACCAGAACTAAAAGGGGGAGCTGCCTCCCCCTTTCTTTTGTTATAACTTTAACTCCAGGTTAATCATATCGCCTCTCTGGAACCCCATCTTATCAAAGAATTTGAGTAAATCCCAGTCTCTCCAGTTCACAAAAATATAGATCGTATCTACTCCCACCTTTTTAAACATCGAGTACATTTCCCTGAAAAGGAGTCGTGCGATACCCCTTTTCTGATACTCCTTCGCCACACCAAGGGTATCTATCCATGCTACATTCTTGGGAATACCATATTCCCATCCGCTTACATTCCCTAAAATAAACCCAATAAGCTTTCCGTTAGCCTCTGCTGCCAGGGATGGCACACCAGAGGTCTCAGAACCTTCAATCCTACTTTCCAAGTATTCCCTTCTCTTTGTGCCAAGCAAGTTGTAATCAATCTCTGTTACCGCATCAAGGTCTTTCATTGTTAAAACCCTCAATTTTACAGGTTCCATCAGGTCCATAAGCTCCTACTTCCTTTCATTTATTTGTTCTCCTATTTGTGAAGTATAGCAGAGATAATTGACTTGTCAAGGAGTTGGGAATTTTTTCTCAAAGGGTGGTATGCAAACGGAAAATTGGCTGGAACACTGTTTCAATCAATAATCATTCTTGACGGGAAAATAAGAAATATACCTGAATTGATGATACCTGAAGAATCTGTAAGGTCCAGCAACTACACCAGGTAGTCCCGGATTGTCTGGTAACTGTTGAAGTCAGCATCAACAAAGGATGCCCCGATCTGGGTGTCCCCGTTCGCATGGAACACGCTCTGGGGTTTGCACTTTACATTCACGGGTCTCCTCTCATTCGGCAGGGCAAAGAGGGTATCAAAGTCAGAAGTCCTCTCATCGGTGTGGATCTCGAACGTATGGTCCTTTGGGACTGAAATCCGTAAGCCACCTAAGGAGATGTCGATGATGACACCTGTTTTGTAATCCTTCGTTTCGGAACCTGATGCGGAGATGAAGGCGGGGGCAGCAACCTGCTTCCTTGCGTAGCGACGCTTCTCCTGCTCGATGGCCTTTTGTTCCTTCCTCTCCTCCAGAGAGCGGGCGATGAAGGATTCGATGACGGTCGAGAGCGACAGTTTATCTGCCTTTGCGACCCTTTCCAGTGTCTTACGGAGGTTCTCGTTCGTGCGGAAGCAGATGGTAACGTTCTTTCTCATGGGAGGCTCCTTTGCACCCTATAGGAAATGGTATAAGAGTATCTGTTTCCTGTCAAGGAAAAATATATCCATGTGCTGCAGGAATGGCGAAGCGGTATCATCCCTTCTCTTGGGCCTTCTCCAGGAGGAGCTCCTGGAGGGATACGGATACCATTTCGTAGTGTTCCATTCCCAGATGAAAAAAGGCCATCTCGTTGTACCTGCCGCGTTCCTCGTTCCCGCAGTGCCTGCAATGGTAAGTGCCGACGAGCTCGTAGTTCTCCGTCCCGTCGGCACTGAATTCCATCTCTCTCCCGCAGAGCCTGCAAAACTTGTTCGTCTCCCTGATGCTCATTGTTTTGCCTCCTTCTTTTTTATTACAACAACATACCTTTATGATATGCAACATCCATGCCACAATGAAAAATATTGAATTATGTTCATGATGGTAAATGTCTATAACTCATCAGAATTACAGAATATATCATGTTATTTTATTAACACAATATAGTTATACTTCTATTCTTTAATATTTATACTATTGTAATACATTTGTAAAACTCTTTGACAATTCTCACATGAAAATAGTCAGGATTACCACAAATTGTTCAGAACACTATTTAATATCAATACGTTAGATGAGAAAATAGAAAATGTAAGATTTTCCGACACAGGAAACAATGCACAAGATTGAAAGGGGAGAAGGCAGGCAAGATACACCACTTCAACATCTAATCATCAATTTGTTTTCTCCTTAATCTTCACTATTTGTTGGTGTAATGTTCTTGTATTCTTGTATAAACGATATGTATGATTTATACTGTAATTATGGGGGTATGTCTGGTTTAGAAGTGTCCAGTGTGTGGTTTTAAATACTTCAAAACATACTACAATATGCCCTATAATGAGCTGCCGGACGATTGGCGTTGTCCCTTTTGCCAGGCCCGAAAAGCGCTTTTGTAAGGTTTGACGACAAATAATGTTCAGTGAATCAAAAGAGCAGGCATGCGCCAGGGAAGAGGGTGGGCATTTGATAACATCTATAAGCCGTAATGAATCTTCTCACCGTAAAAAGGAATACCCTAATACCAATTTATTTTGCACCAAAAAATCCTATACAAAACCCAAAGATATTGCTCGTTTTGTGAATGGAAAGGGTATTCTGGTTATTCCAGAGATACACAAAATAGTGGTTACTAACCATAAAATCAACTCTATAGGAGGATACCATGCAGTTCATTCAATGGGATCAGTCATTATCCATTCATATTGAAGAAATCGATAATCAACATAGGAATTTAATAGAAATAATCAATATTCTTCATGCTACTGCAAAGGCTACAGATCGTCATATGATTTGTTCTGAAATCGTTGTGAAACTGAAAAATTACTTTAATGAGCATTTTATGACAGAAGAAAAGTATATGATTCAGTATGATTATCCAGAAACGGGGGCTCATAAGAAGGAGCATGTTGAATTCATAAAAAATGTTCTGGATTTTGAAACTGCATGTTTTGTCTCTTACGCTCCTTACACGCCTATGCTGGATTTTCTCAAGGAATGGTTAGGAAAACACGTACAAGACACAGATATGAAAATGGGAGTTTTCTTAAAAGAAAAATTGCGCATTGAGTAATCTTGAGAAGAAAGGTTTACATGAAAAATCACATAGTAGGGTTCCTTTCATGTCTTGATTCTATCTGCATGTTCATTCATGCGCATATGTTTTACGAAAATCACGCAGAATGCCCCGCCCTGTGGGCGGGGATGAATGCGAAAGGGGTGGCAAGGAGGGGGTGAAACCCCATCCTAAAGAACTATTTGTTTGGCTCATAACGGATATTGAAGAAGTAAAAATATGGGTATATGATGATGTATGGTATTACAAAGAGCAAGCCATGCCGTATACGATACAAAATACCACCTTGTATGGGCACCGAAGTATCGGAAGTGGGTCTTAAGGGATGCCGTTAGAGAGCGAGTAAGGGAATTATTTAAGGAGATTGCCGACCACCATGGATTTGAGATTGAAGAGATGGAAATTACCTTAGACCATGTACATATTTTCCTCAGTTTTCCCCCACGATATTCCATTTCAAAGGTAGTGGGTATGCTCAAGAGTATTAGCGCAAGTGAAATCTTCGAAGAGTTCCCAAAGGTCAAGAAAGAACTATGGGGAGGGGAATTCTGGGAAGATGGATATTTTGCACGAAGTGTAGGGGATAGAGTAACTAACGATGAGATCAAACGGTACATACAGCAACATAGAGATCGTAAATGGAAACAAATGGAGCTTTTTTAGGTTAAAGATGCCCCGCCCTGTGGGCGGGGTAATTCACT
>CAIJOT010000237.1 GCA_903822335.1 uncultured delta proteobacterium | reverse complement strand
CCACAATAATGCTTTCCAGAGGCAGGTACAAAAATTCCGGACTTGCAGCCTTTTCCTGTTCAGTCATCTTTCTTCTCCTTGTTTAGTGTTTTTCATTGTCTTATGAATCTCCCTCGATGTTGTTCTTTGTTGTTCTTTATTGTAAAGAATATTGTAAATCTGTCAAGTTTATTTTACTGCCTGACCCCGACACATGTGCGAATCTCACCGCTCATAGCGGGCTTATGAAATGGGTCTTTCTCTGGACGTTTTCGTTGGCAAAATCAAGTAACGGAACCAGCGGAGCTACGTCCCACCATCCGTTAATATAAATGTGAAAATGTAAAGGGTGTCCCCTATCCCCCCGCGTACATCACTTCCAATCCCCTATCATTACAAAGGGTGCCCAGTAGAAGGGATGCCGGTATTGAGGCATATTTTTGAGGCTAATCTGTGCCTGCCTTAAGGCCTCCGGTTTACTCATCCCCTTGAGCCAGTTCTTATAGAAGTGCTCCATGAGGATATACGTTGACTGGTCATCCACAGACCAGAGGGTGGCAAGAAGTGATGGTGTCCCTGCATAGATGAATCCCCTGGAGAGACCTACCATGTCATCCCCGCCCTGTATCCTTGCGAACGCTGTCTCACAGGCTGATAAGGTGACAAGATTCGCATTGGGAAGGTTAAGGGAGAATATCTCATGGACCTGGAGGAAGCCATCGTTCTCAATATCCTTTGTGAGGATGAGCCCTGACTGAAGGGGTTGCCTCTCGTTGAACTCACCGTGTGAGGCGAAGTGGATGATATTGTAGGGTGATGAGCGTCTCTTCACAATTGTCTCCGTTGCCTTCTCTTTCATGTAGATTTCTTTTTTGGGGAATAAAAGCGATACGGTCTTCCCCTCCTTCTCTGCATACTCCAAAGGCATATAGTCTGTGGCAGGGTTGGCAATAAGGAAAAGGGTGTTCTTTCCGGGTTTCCTCTTATTGACTACAAACTCCATGACACTTGCAGCGGGCATTACAGAGAGGGAATATCTGTTGTCGGTTAATAAGGAAAATGGGAGCTTATGGAGCACCCCATGGGGGACAACAATAAGGTTTTTTGTTTTAATGTCCTTCTCTATGGGTAAGGTAAGAAGGGCAGATAAGTCTTGTGCATGATCGGTAAACTGCTGTCGGTTTCTCTCCCTTTCCTCATCTGTTTTGGCATCCTCTCTCTCTTTAGGCACCACTACCACTATTGCCACACCTCTTTTGCGTGTATTGGAGATATCGGGAAGTAAAAGGGTATCCACCTTCTCTTTCAGTGCCTTCTCTGTGACAGGGATTTCATAGACCCTTATCTCATGCTTTGTAATAAGCCAGGCATAGGTTCTGTCCCTGGTGGTCATGTATTCCAGGAGGGAAGTATCATTATCTAATAATCTCTGGAGCTTATCCGGAGAAAGAGGGTCGGCGGTGATAAGGGATGAGAGTTCCCCTCCTTTCAGCTTTACCTCTTCGATGAAGGAGGTATATTCCTTCTCCTTGTCCGAGAGGGCTTTTTTAACCCTCTCTATCTCTTCCTGGGAGACACCCTTTGCCTTTGTCTCCATGACTTCGAGCTGCTTCTTTAAGCTCATTAAGGCACGCTGGAACTCCCTGTCCTTTTTGAGGATATTATCATCCTCCTTTATTTGCCCCCGTATCTCACGGGTGGCAAGCATCTCAAGGAAGAGCCTTCCTTTTACGCTCTCAGCCACAGTGAAGGAGGCTTTCTCATAACCTTTCTCTTTCTCATGAATGAGGACCTGCACAAGCCCTTCATAGGCTTCGATGCGGGTAAAACCTATACCCGCCTGTGCGGTGAGGAAGTTTTTCTTTGCATCGGGGGAGAGGGTTTTCCACTGGGATTCAATGATATTTATGGCCTCATGGAAATGCTCCTTTGCCTTTGCATAGTCCTTCATTCCCTCATAGGAAAGACCAAGGCCTATATGGTCGGCAATGAGGAAATGGGGTTGCCCTGTTCCATATGAGAGGGAACGGTTGAACTCCTTTTCTGCATTGGGATAGTCCTCCTTGAGGAGATAGTATTGGCCGAGGCCCATTGGGTTATCTTGTTGTTTAAGAATCCTGTACCCCTCGTCAAGTCTTCCTGATTCGAGGTAGAGTCCTGCCAGGTTGTTAAGGCTTCTTGCAGTATCAGGGTGGTTGATGCCGAGGGTTTTCTCGTAGACTGCAAGTGCACGTTTATAGAGGGATTCTGCTTCTGTGTAACGGCCGGTGGTGTCGTAGAGTGCTGCCAGGTTGTTGAGGCTTTGGGCGTAATCTGGATGCTCCGGGCCGAGGGTTTTTTCCCGGATTGTGATTGCCCGCTTATGGATAGGTTCTGCCTCAGCGTAACGGCCGGTGGTGTCGTAGAGTGCTGCCAGGTTGTTGAGACCTAAAGCGGTATCTGGATGCTCGGGACCAAGGGTCTTCTCCCTAATCACAAGAGATCGCTTATGGATAGGTTCTGCCTCAGCGTATCGGCCGGTGGAATAATAGAGTGCTGCCAGGTTGTTGAGGGT
>CAIJOT010000236.1 GCA_903822335.1 uncultured delta proteobacterium | reverse complement strand
CTGTCTTTGCTGCTTTTGCCCACATGTTTAATGTCTTTTGTTCCTCTTCTGTGAGTGTGATGGTTATCTTTTTTCCTCTTGGCATATATCCCTCCTGTGAGGATAGTATACACCATATTACTTATGGAATGCAACACTAGTCATCTGCCTTTCAGTACGGCATCATTGCCCTTCTTGCCGGGAGGAATACATTGGCAACAACGCCGATAAGTACAGAGACAATGATACTGGCGATGATAACCACAATCACATAGGTGAGGGCTTTTTCCTTCGGAATATCCATAAGAACAGGGAGGCCGAGATAGAAGAGATAGAGACTATAGAGGGATAATAACATGATGATTGGTGAAAGGGAGGGTATGATGAACAGAACACCTGCTACCCAGAAGGGAGTGGTAGAAAATACCGATACCTTCATTGCGCTGAGTATATTCTGCTGGGCATCAAATTTCGGGGCGAGGGTATTGATAACCATGGCGTTTACATAAATCCCCAGAAGGGATAAGATGTAATAGGTAACAGCATAGATTAAGGCACTTCCAAAAGGGATTCGAAAACTGACTCCCATAAATGACATGCCGATCAAGGACATCCCGATAAGACTTGCAATGGGAGGGATAGCAGCAAGGATAGCAGCATAGGATGTAAAGAGTTCCATTATAGTCGTCTGTTCTTCTTTGATTACACCCCATGTCTCCTTGGGTTTTAAGAGTATCGCCTTTGTTCTTTCAATAAGTTCCATACCTCCTCCTTTTTTATAAAATATTTTTCCGTGAAAAAGACATTACAACGTACAGATTGTGGTGAAATACATTATACGGTAAATTTACTTCATGGTGCAAGCATTGTCTTTCAGTTTCTCGTTGCGCTTTCCATGGGCAGGGTAGCAAAAGTAAAAAAAGTTGTCAAGATTTTTCTCAAGAATGTCAGTTAAGAACTCTAACTAACATTAAATATTTACTTAAAAACAATTTATATATAATATCTGGATTACGATGAACAGTAGATTCAAGATATATTCTGATTTATTTATTTGTTTAATCTTGGCAACTGCTATCCTGATTGTTTACTGGCAGGTGCGACACTATGAATTTATTTATCTTGATGATTATTTGTATGTGGTTGATAATCATAATCTGCAGAACGCCTTTATTTTTAAAGGTTTCACATGGGCTTTCACAACCTTACATGCCGGATTCTGGCAACCTTTAACATGGCTCTCCCTGATGCTGGATTATACGTTATATGGCATGAACGCTGGTGGTTATCACTGGACCAATGTGTTATTCCACATTGCGAACAGTATATTGGTATTCCTGGTCTTTAAACAGATGACAGGCGCTCGCTGGCAAAGTGGAGTTGTTGCCGCCCTGTTTGCCCTTCATCCCCTTCATGTGGAATCCGTTGCCTGGGTGACAGAACGTAAGGATGTCCTGAGCGGGTTCTTCTGGATGCTTACCATGGGGATGTATGCTTTTTACGTTCAGCGCCCGGCGATATCCCGGTATCTACTGGTTCTACTTGTTTTTACTCTTGGTTTGATGACTAAGCCAATGCTTGTGACATTACCCTTTGTGCTTCTTCTTTTGGATTATTGGCCCCTTAAGCGTATTCGTATAACCATTTCCCGTCTGGTTTTAGAGAAAATCCCTTTTATTGTTCTTTCTATCCTGGTGAACGTGGCTACATTTTATGCACAAAGACATGCTGGAGGGCTATCATCCCTTGATGTAATCCCGTTGCACCTTCGGATTGCGAATGTTTTGAACTCCTATGTGAGCTATATTGAGAAAATGGTCTGGCCTCATAATCTGGCTATATTTTATCCATATTCCGATGTTGCTCAGCCCCTGTGGCAGATTATACTGTTTGGTCTATTCATTCTTTTTGTGGGCAGTATAGTGGTCTATATGTTACGGGGTTACCCTTACCTTGCGGTTGGTTGGTTCTGGTATCTTGGCACACTCGTTCCTGTGAGTGGTATTGTGCAGACGGGGGGACAGGCTATGGCTGATCGCTTTACATATATACCCCTGCTTGGCCTTTTTATCATGATTGCCTGGGGTATTCCTGACCTTATTAAAACATGGCATTATAGAAAGGAATTTATTTCCATAATGACAGGGACGATTTTGGTAATCCTGACAATATGCACGTGGTTACAAATCCAGCATTGGCAAAACAACAGAACGATTTTTGAAAATGCTCTAAATGTAACAAAGAATAATTATGTGGCTCACAGCAATATGGGCTCTGTGTTATTAAAAGAGAGGAGGTTTAATGAGGCAATTGTTCATTTTGCGGAGACAATCAGGATCAAGCCTGATGATGTGGAAGCATGCAATAATTTAGGATACGCATATATTTTTCAAGGTGATCTTGATAGGGCAACTTTTTATTTATTAGAGGCAACCCGGATTAAACCTGATCATGTAAAAGCAAATAACAATCTGGGGCATGTGTTTTTAAAACAAAAGAGGTTTAATGAGGCAATAAACCGATACAGGGAGGTATTGCGGATTGAGCCGGAAAATGCAATGACCCATAACCATATAGGACTTGCATATGCTTATCAAGGTGATCTTGATATGGCAACTTTTTATTTTTTAGAGGCAATTCGTCTCAAACCTGATTACGCAGATGCACATAATAATCTGGGGAATTTATTCTTGAGTCAAAAAAAGTTTGAGGCGGCACAAAAGCAGTTTCAGGAAGCATTACTGTTTAAACCTGATTTCGCAACAGCCCATTATAATATGGGGCTTGTCCTTATTCAATCAGGAGATATTGCTGGCGCTATTCAGCGATTCCGTCAGGCATTACGTATCGATCCTGATAACGAAAGAGCAAAAATATATTTGTCAAAAGCCTTGGAAATCCAGCAAAGGCTTTATCAACAACAACCTGCACGATAATATCATTTCGTTCTCTGCACGTACTTTTTGACCTTACTAAGACTTGCTCATTCTATCACAGGGGCTTGCGTCTGCCTGTGCGTGTTCCTGCCTGCCGCGCTGCGGCGCAGGCACGGCGCACGCAGACAGATCGCCCCCTCAAAAGAGTGCACTTTTGAATATTAGCTAACAGATTTTTCTCAAGAAGGCCTATTTTCCTTTACAAAAAGGGAGATATTGGATAATATTTTTCTGTGAAAGACCGGCCATATCATAAAAAGACATTCGCCTCCATTGGCATCATAGCTGCGTTCATTTTCATGATGCTCCTGCAGGAAACAGGTGTTACACGACCTCTCCATGCACAGGATATTCCCTTCCTTTCCTTTGGCAACGGCCCAATGAAGGTACGGTTATATGCCGACTATTTCTGTGGTCCCTGCAGGTCTCTGGAGCCGCAATTGGAATATATGATGAGCGATCTGGTGAAAAGAGACATGATAAATATTACATTTGTTGATGTGCCCTTTCATGCCTATTCCCCTTTATATGTAAGGTATTTTCTTTACATATTACACGAGAGAAAGGATTTAAAACATGCCATGTTTGCCAGAAAGGTGCTCTTTGAGGCTGCCAGGTTAATGATAACCGAAAAGGAAGGGCTGGAGGCATTTCTCCATACAAATGGCATTCGCATGAAGCCCTTTGATGTCAAACCAATCTTTACCATCCTCCAGGGTTACTTAAAAGAGGATAAAATCAATTCAACGCCCACCTGTGTTATCTATAGTGGTGAAAAAAAAGAGATTTATAACGGTGCTACTGATATTATAAAAACACTTGGCAGTCTGAGATGAGGGGAGGGGTGATATGGAAAATCACGATGGGGAAGAAAAAAAAATTTTAGAGGAATCGAAGATAATCGCTATTGTTGGGCTTTCGCTGAATGAAGAAAAACCGAGCAATATGGTTGCCCGTTACTTGAAAAAGGCAGGTTATACCATTATCCCTGTGAACCCGCAATACGAAGAGATATTGGGGGAAAAATCGTATAAAACCCTTTCTGATATACCTGCGAGTATTGACATTGTGGACATATTCATGAGGTCGGAAAAGGTGCTGCCAGTGGTGGAAGAGGCTATCAAGATAAAACCGAAATGCATCTGGCTACAATTAGGGATTGTGAATGAAGAGGCAAAAAGCCTTGCTCAAAAGCATGGTATCCCTTTTTTCATGGATGTGTGTATAAAACAGGAACACGCAAGGCTCATCAAAGGCAGTGAATAGTGGTCAGTGGATAGCGAATAGTGAATAGGTTTTTAACTAACGACTGATTTTAGACTACTATCCACTGTTTTTAATGGTGCGCCCGAAAGGATTTGAACCTTCGGCCTCAGCGTCCGGAGCGCTGCGCTCTATCCAACTGAGCTACGGGCGCAATCATAATCCTCACAATATATACTCTTTTCCTTTACACACAACGGACATATTTTATACAATATACCATATTCGCTATGGTTGAAAAAGGTCAAACTTTACTATGAAAAAAACTTTGATACCCATTCTCATCGGTATTGTGATAACCCTCCTCTTTTCTGCCTTAGCAGTAATAAGATTTTTGCCCCTTGAACGTCTTGAGCTTCTCTTTTATGACATGAGGTACCACATACGGGGGAAAACATTGCCGCCTAAAGAGGTGGTAATCATAGGGATAGATGACCGTAGCCTTGAGAAAATCGGGAGATGGCCATGGGACAGAAGTAGAGTAGCATCCATCATAGACGCCCTTAAAGAATTAGGCGCAAAGGTCATTGTCATGGATATTATTTTAAGCGAGCCTTCGAAGGATGATGACAAGCTCGAACAATCTATAAAGAAAGCAGGCAATGTGATACTGCCTGTTGTGTTTGATTTCAAAGGTGAAAAAAAGAAGATAGAAGACGATGTGCTTTTTGATAATGCTTTCTCAATGATTCGAAAGATGGACAACTTCAAAATCTTTCCACCCATAAGTGCGAGGAGTGTGCTGTTGCCGCTCAAGAACCTTTCCAGGAGTGCGAATGCCCTTGCCTATATCAATATGTTTCCCGACAAGGATGGGGTGCTCCGGTGGGAAACGCTGGCCTTAGAGTATAACGGTGAAGTGTATCCCTCGATAGACCTCCAGGCAGTGAGACTTTTTCTCGGGCTTCCGAATGAAGCAATGACGCTTCAGGCCGCAGAAGGGATTCAACTTGGTAATGATTTTATCCCCACTGACTTCTGGGGTCGAACATTAATCCACTACTACGGCCCAGAAATGACGTTCCCCATCGTTTCCGTGCTGGATGTGATTGAAAAAAAGGTTGACCCCTCCATAGTGAAGGACAGAATCGTGCTTTTAGGCGCAACAGCAGTGGGCATCTACGATCTGAGGGTTACGCCTACATCACCGGCCATGCCGGGTATTGAAAAGCATGCGAGCGTGATCGCGTCCATACTCCATCACCACTTCATCCTGAAGGTAAAAAACATTCACAATATCCTCATAGTCCTGATTTCCGGTATCCTATTTGCTTTTTTCATCGTCAGGGTCAAGGCAATCTATGGCGCCCTTCTGTCCTTTGCCTTTGTCGCAGCCATATTTACCGTTGCTTACTTCCTGTTCTTCCAAAAGGGTTTATGGATGGATTTGAGCTATTCAAGCAACAATATACTGATTATCTACTTTGTGGTGACTGCCTACCGGTATGCAACAGAGGAGCGTTATGCAAAGCGGATAAGAGGTATGTTCTCAAGCTATGTTACCGAAAAGGTTGTGAACGAGTTGATAAAAAATCCCAACCTTGCAAAGCTTGGAGGTGAGAGAAGGGAGATTACGGTGCTTTTTTCCGATGTCCGTGGTTTTACCACATTTTCTGAGAAACATTCACCGGAAGAGGTTGTGAAAATTCTTAATGAATACCTCGGAGAGATGACCAATATTATATTCAAGTGGGATGGGACGCTCGATAAGTTCGTGGGGGATGAGATAGTTGCGTTCTGGGGGGCACCGGTACCTCAGGAAAATCATGCTGAGCTTGCAATAAAATGCACACTTGATATGGTGAGAAGGCTACAGGAACTTAAGCAAAAGTGGGAATCGGAAGGTCGGGTTCCTCTCTATGCGGGTTTTGGAATCAACACAGGCGAGGTGATTGTGGGGAACATCGGGGCTGAAGGGAAAAAGATGGATTACACGGTTATTGGCGACAATGTGAACCTTGGTGCAAGGGTAGAGGGCCTTACACGAAAGTATAACACTGATTTTATCATAACAGGCTCTACGCTGGATAAGATAAGAGGATTGATAGCAGAAGGCAAACTATGGAGATTGAAGGTAAGGGGTCTCGATATGGTGGTTGTGAAAGGAAAGGCAGAGCCGGTTGCAATATATGAAATTACGTCCCTCGGAAAGGGAGAACAATCGGTCATTATTGAATGTGAAGCAAAAGATGCGGTAAAGTTTGCCGAGAAATGAACTACCCCGCAGCAATAAACCCCTTACTTCAACTGATTGATAATCTTACCTGTGATGTCTAAAGAGTCTTTTAAATACGCAACCCCTGCACCGGTTTTCTCAAAGATAATCGTATAGCTTTCAGTATCTGCAATATTCCTGATGACCGCACCGATATCCCTGAATGCCTTTTGT
>CAIJOT010000235.1 GCA_903822335.1 uncultured delta proteobacterium | reverse complement strand
TTGGGGATGCCCAACTACTCTTCTGTGGTTCCCATCGCCGATATGAAAGAGCTCATTGAAGAACGAACGGGAGTAAAGATGAGGTCAATGGGGACATTCTTCAAGATGAACCCGACTGTAAGTGACTTGCCGGAAAGACTCTCTATTACTGAAGGGAACATAAAGCTAATGGTTATGGGGGGCGTTAAGAAAGGCGGCGGCGGTTGTGTATGCCCTGAAAATGTCCTGCTCAAATCTCTCATTTCGCATCTTGTTCTAAATAGGGACGAGGCTGTAGTCCTGGATATGGAGGCAGGGATCGAACACCTTGGCAGAGGCACGGCAGGCGCTGTCAACCACTTAGTTATCGTGGTGGAACCAGGGAAGAGAAGTGTTGAAACCGCTCTTCAGATAAACAGGTTGGCACAGGAGATCGGATTAAAAAAAGTTGCTATAGTGGGCAACAAAATCCGCAATAAATCAGATAAGGAATACTTGAAAAGTAGCTTGCCCGATTTTACTTTTCTGGGATTCATCCCTTATCATCAGGATTTCATTGAGGCGGATATTAACGGAAGGCAACCCTTTGAATCAGTTAAAAGTCAGAAGGTTATTTCAGAAGTCGCCAGGATTGTAAATAGCATTTTGGCCTAGAGTCTTTCGTCTACGAAAAAATGACTATTTTTTTGCTTTTCGTGATAATATTCAAAATGAAAAGCGGCTAGAAAGAATTATTGCAAGAAGCCTTTTGACTCCTGAAAGGAGATTAGAGGAATGAATATAGTAATAATTGGTTCAAGTGCTGCCGGACTTTCTTGTCTTAACACCCTTTGCAAAATTTCCCCTCAAGCGAAAATTACTGTCATATCTGCTGAGAGATATTCTCCTTACAGTCGATGCCTCCTGACTTATTACCTCGGCAATTCCATGACTGAACAGGAATTGACAATCAGTTCGCCATCCGACTATCCATCGGACGTGCGATTTATCCTGGGACAAAAAGCGGAGCAGATAGATACGCAAAGAAAGACTGTCCGTCTTTCAGATGGCAAGGAGCTTGGATATGACAAGCTTCTTATTGCCGTGGGTGCTGATGCGATAAAACCGAAATACTATGCTGAGGGAAAAAGAACTTTTACCTTGCGTTATTTGGATGATGCTAAAAAAATAGCCGATACGACGAAAGGAAAAGCGGTCGTGTTAGGAGGTGGTTTTGTAGGAATAAAAACCGCATACGGTTTGCTTGAACGGAATATCAAGACTGATATGGTGATCACCTCCCCGTACCCTCTTGCCATGGTTTTAGATGAAGCTTCTGCCCGGTATATTGAAAAAGACCTTGTTGACATGGGTATAGGAATCACAACCCGTGATGACGTCGCTGATATCAGCCTGCACAAAAACGCCCTGAAGGTCTATCTGAGTTCCGGCAGAGTGTTGGAGAGTGATGTCGTAGTGGTTGGCAAGGGTGTTAAACCATCGGTGGATTTGGCGAAGGCATCAGGCATTAAAGTCAACGAAGGCATTTCTGTAAATGAATATCTTGAAACATCTGCCCCGGACATATTTGCTGCCGGTGATTGCTGTGAGACGATTGATCTGGCCCGGAACAAACTTCAAATAATCGGCCTCTGGCCTGTGGCCGTGGAACAAGGCTATTTTGCGGCGTTGAACATGTCCGGCAATAGATCCCGTTACCCCGGAAGTATTGCAATGAACAGTTTGAAAACGAAAGCGTTTCACCTTATATCGGCAGGACTATTGAAAGGCGAACCCGGATTGACCGTCTATGAAAAGCATATACCGTCCAGAAAGCAGTTCAGAAAAATCGCTTTTAGGGGCGATGTTCCTGTGGGTATGGCGTTTTACAACTGTCCCGAAGAAGCTGGACTGTTTGTCAACTTAATTAAAAAGGCTATGCCCCTTATAGTAAAGCCTGAAAAGGTTGTAAACGGTGATGTCAGTATAAGTGATATTTTGAAACCTTTGTAAAGGAGGTCTTAATGAAAACCGTAATTGTTAAGCCTGAACGATGTGTGGGGTGTCATCAATGCAGCTTTGAGTGTGCGGTTGCCCATTCCTCAAGCAAAACCCCTATGGGGGCTATTTCTGAATCCATCCTTTCAAAGCCACGCATTCGTATCTACCTGTCAAGCGGCAAGGAAAATTTTCCGAACAAATGCAGGCACTGTGAGCCGGCCCCTTGTGAGATGGCTTGCATAACCAAAGCTATTTACCGAGAAACAAAGAGTGGCGTTATTCTCATTAATCAGGACAGGTGCATCAATTGCGGGATGTGCGCTATGGCGTGTCCGTTCGCTGTGGTCAGGTATTATCAGTATATCCTGAATAGAGAGGCAGCACATAAATGCGACCAGTGCATTGCTCGTCAAAAAGAGGGAAAGGTCCCTGCCTGTGTTGAAGCCTGCAAAGTGGGGGCTCTATTGTTCGATGAGGTTAATAAAATGATGGATAAGGATAC
>CAIJOT010000234.1 GCA_903822335.1 uncultured delta proteobacterium | reverse complement strand
TTGAAGTTTGAAGGGGTTTTCACTTCGTTATCCATCGGCAGGCTCATAGACTACCCATGGCTCTCTCAATATCTGGCTATTACCGCACACAAGGATAGGAAATGGAACGCAAAGAGAGGTAAACCCGTGGCGCTCGACGTTAATCAATATGTTTCCGGGGTATTATCCCAAAGGGAGGTGTTGCCTCAAATAAAAACGATTGTGGCGAAAAGCGGATATCGGGTAACCGGCGTGTCTGTGGAGAAGGTACTCGTAGGAGGTCTCCGCGAGGTGCCGCAATATGCGGGAGACATGGCGGCTGGGCTGTTTCCTTACGATGCGCAGGTCTGGTTCAGGCTTGAGCGGGGAGGAAAGGAACGGGAATGAAAAAAGAGAGAAAAACGACAAAGCAGAAAAGGGGGTTGTCATGAAAAGCCCGGTATTACTGGTATTGGTATTTGGAGCTCTTGCCTTGGTGTCTATGGTGCTGGCGGATGCAAAGGTACCGATAGCCAGTGCCATGCTGACCGAGAAAGATGCGGTGGCCCTCGTGGGTGGGCCCCTTGGCGAGGTATTCAGGAACGAGGAGGCACCCGAGATGTCTAATGGCTATGATCACAGCAGCACATGCGGCTTCTTCCCGAAAGGTTACAAAATCCAGGAAGCAGACCGTCCTCCAGAACGGGGGCTTATGGTCCAACTCCACGCCATGCGAAACAACGCGGAAGCGAAGAGTTTCTATGAGCATGCGCTTGAGGGTAAAAAAGAAATGTCCCAGAGGAAAGACAGTCCCCTTGCGGGAGATATCATCGTTCCCTTGAAGGGTATGGGAGACGATGCTTTCTTGCAGTCAAGCAAGGTCGAGCCTGAACCGAAGGCTCTTTATCAGATCGCGACCATAACCTTTCTTAAAGGCAGCGTCATGGGTCAGGTGACGGTCTGGAAGAAGGCGGCTTCTGCCGACGAGATCGCGAAAACGGCTACAAAGAAGGTGATTTCGAAGCTGCGCTAATGTTTTTAAAATCACCTTTCGCCCACTGAATTTCCATACTTTGCAGGTGTCGTAGTTGACCGCTTCTTCTTTGTTATCCACACTTCATAAGCCTCGACGAAGATGCAGGCCTTCGACCAGTAATCATTGATATTATTTCCTTGGTAATTATGATATGAATCAATAGTATTGTGAGGAGTCGGGGCCTACGGATACATGGTTGAGATAATATGGCACCGCCGTGAAACCAGGCGGTAAAAGGAGAAAACAAACATCAACCTGCGGTATCTGGAGAAACAGGTCTACTCAACTCCAAAGAGGCATATTATTGAAAGGAGGTGAATATAGCTAACATTTGAGCATTATTAGCAATGGATGAGGCAATTTACCAACAAGAAGTAAATGTAGATTCAATGGCGGGTTAATCAACTTAAATCAAAGAGATAATGGGTTCTACGACAATCCATTATAAAAGGAGAGTTCCAATGAAAACCAAGTGTTTAATCGTGTTAGTTGTTGCTTTTGTTTTAGGTTTCACAACATTATCTTGTGCCCAAGGAAGAGATCGCAGGGGTGGGCATGAAAATGAGAGTCAAGGAATACAAGGATTAGATCAAAGGCTTAGGAATGCACATGAGGGTATTGAAAGAGGTATTCGGTCTGGAGCTCTGACAAGAGAAGAAGCCAATAGGCTGAAGAGTGAACTGAATAGTGTGCGCGATGATGAAGCACGGATGAAAGCAGACGGAAGACTCACTCATAAAGAGACACAACGTCTTGAGAAGGAATTGAACCGATTGGAAAAACATATTTCTCAACTCAAGCATAATGATAACAGAAGAGATACGGATCACAGAAGATAATTGCTCGGCGAATCATTCGCAGTTGTAATCAAGGTGGCACTTGTTTTTGGAAAGACCTCTGGGGTTTTGAAAACCTCGGAGGTCTACAATTTCAAGGCTTGCGTGGGTCAAATCTTTGCTTGGCTCATTAGCGATGTCGGATACCACCAAGAGACAGATTTCCGTCTGGTTCTGTGAGGAACTGATACCAACTGTTGTATAGTTGAAATACTATGGCACAGCCTTGAAACCAGTCGACAAAAGGAGAAAACAAATCAAAAAGTGAGGGAGACAGCAGAGGAGTTATTGAATAACTGAAGGATGTCCTCATCTGGTCCCAAAAATTCCTTGACAAGTTCCTGAAATAACAGGAAGATGGAATGTATAGTGATGGAATGTATAGTGATAGTGGGGATAATGAAAAACGCTACGACGAAAGGTCTGATCGCATTTGATTTTGGGAGCTTTGTAAAGAGTAAAGATTTGATCCATATTCCTTTGGCGAGGCCAGGAATGAAAAGAATGGAAAAAACAACAGCTAAAATAAAACAAGAAACTTTATATTTTACTTTATGCTTAATAAGTAAAATAGGTAAGCCTATATTTTAGGTAAGAGGTACTTTATGAATATCTCCGATTTCAGGGCAGGAACATTGCAGAAAGGCTACCAATATAAGTATTTTCTGCCGGAAAAGATAAATCATTCGTTTTTTTGGACAGACGAAGGGATCAATGAACTCCTGGAAAGGGCTTCATTAAAGCTTGGGGAGCTAAACTCCTTTTCAAGATTTGTCCCCGACACGGCCATGTTCATCATCATGCACATCTTCAAGGAAGCGGTTATATCGAGCCGGATTGAAGGAACGCAGACCAATATTGAGGAAGCCTTAATCGAAGAAAAAGAGATTAACCCCGAAAAGCGCGATGACTGGCGGGAAGTAAACAACTACGTTTCCGCGATGAATACGGCCATCGAAGAATTGAAAACATTGCCCCTGTCGAATCGGCTGATCAAAAATACCCACAGGATTCTTCTTTCGAGCGGACGAGGAGAACATAAAAATCCAGGAGAATTCAGGCAATCGCAAAACTGGATTGGGGGAGCCAGTCTTGCGGACGCAGTATTCATTCCGCCTGCCCACACAGAGCTGCCGGAACTGTTGTCAGACCTTGAATTATTTCTGCACAATACGGAAATCAAGGTTCCCCATCTGATTCGCATTGCCCTTGCCCATTACCAGTTTGAAACCATCCACCCTTTTCTTGACGGTAACGGCAGGATAGGACGCTTGCTTATCACCCTGTATCTGGTGAGTACCGGTGTTTTAGAGAAGCCCTTACTCTATCTGTCAGAGTTTTTCGAGAAAAACAAAACCCTGTATTACGATAACCTGAACTTAGTCAGGACAAAAAATGATATTGGGCAGTGGGTCAAATTCTTTCTGACCGGGGTCATTCAAACAGCGGAAACCGGAGTATCCACCCTTAATAAAATTATTAGCTTGAAGGCATCTATCGAGCGCGAAAAAATTCTGATGATGGGCAAACGCGCCAAGCAGGGGGCAATTTTTCTGCATGCGCTTTTTTCCAAGCCCGTGGTGACGATAAAGGATGTTCAAAACATCACCGGGCTTTCTCCCAAAGCGGCTAACGATCTTGTAAAGGCTTTCTTTGCGGAAGGAATTCTCAAAGAAAAGACAGGCTATCAGCGCAACCGGGTTTTTGTGTTTGAAGACTATCTGAGGATGTTCAGATGATGAATAATGAGAAGAAAAAGGGGTGGTAATGACTGTTATCAACCAGAAAAATGGGCTTTTTTAGCGGAGGGGGCAGGGAATAACGCAATGATTGCAACAACGTCCCCACCGTCCTACATTAAAATCACCTTTCGCCCTCGTCTGGTTGGAGCTTTGTAAAGAATAAACAGGCTGTTGAAAAAGTCTATTTTCATCATTTCATACTGACTCATGGTTTTATAACTCTTTAATATCATTGACTACAGCAAACCCACATTTTCTCAATATCGCTGTTCATTGAGTTTTTCAACAGGCTGTAAAGATGCGACCCCAATGCGTAACCTTGCTATTTTTTTTGTTGGTGGTTATAGTATTTAGAAAAAGACAAGTTGGTATATTAATTGTTACGCATTAATAGATACCTGAACAACGGCTTATGACAAACCAAGACCTGAGAAAGGATATTCAGTTTAGATTCAATGGAGAAACACTCTACGTAGTGGCTGTCACTCCTTCAGCCTGGAATAAGATGCGAACTGATATTCTGAAGATAGAGAGCGAGAGTTTTCCTTCCTCTCTTGCTGATAATGAGGAGACCTTACATGAATTGGTAGGTTCCCCCACTGCGATTTTCCTTGCCTTCAGTGTTCCTCCTTCAAACAGGCTGGTAGCGTATATTGCCGCGGATCTTCTGGAAGGCTTCCCCGATATTCCTGGGGTGACCTCTGATCCTCATTTCGGGAAAAAAGACTCCATATACGTCGCTTCCGTAGCCGTCCTACGTGACTGGCGAGGGTGTGGTGTCGGCACAACTCTTATGAGACAATGTCTACGTGTGGCCTCGCACAAGGGCATCAAGAGAGCCACGGCACATATTGACACCGGATCGATGAGCCGGATACAACTAACCATGAAGGCTCTAAAGTCGTTTCCAAATTGGTACGGAACCGGCCGCACGTTCGATTATGTCGAAATGGTTACGGAGGTTTAACCATGCAAAGATGGAAAAAAGGTTCGCAGGCGATGGTAATGGTAAATGCAATCTTTGCTGGTTTGTCTGGGGCGTTTGTCGCGGTTATGATCTCAAACACCAACAAGTGCCTATGGATACAAATAAGCATCACGTTGGGCTTCGTGTCAGTTATTTTGTTTGCTTTGGCAGCAGAGCGTATTACCGATGCTCTCGACGAAGATAAAGTGAACGTTTATCTGTACTCTATGCTGATATATGACATTGCGGTCGTATTGCTATTTCTCTCAGCCGCCGCCTTCCTATTTTATCACTGTTGGTACCTACCCTCCATCATTCTAATTCTGGGAACAGGGTATCCATGGCTGAGGGACATCTATTGGTTTGTTTCTAGTGCCTAATTGCATAAGTTAACGATAGTATTTCTCAGTTGTGATCCCTTCACTTCTCTCTTGCGCCATACAAATGGTTTTGCGGTAGGGCCATAGACAGCTACAAAAGCTTCAATGGCTTGCCGCAGTTCTTCAACA
>CAIJOT010000233.1 GCA_903822335.1 uncultured delta proteobacterium | reverse complement strand
GCTTTTAGAGAATACGCCCAGAGAAAGTTTGGTGAAGGTTACGATGTGGTCATATTAGCCCATTCCCATATATCTGATAAAATTGAGTATGATGCTGGCGGCAAGAATAAGGTTTATTTAAATACAGGGGATTTTATCCGAAATTCCACTTACATAGAATATAACAGTGAATCCGGTTTTAAGATAAAAAAATATAAGTTTAAAGAATAGCTTTTTCGCTACTCGCTGTCTTGATGATGTTTAATTACCCTGCCTTCAACCATAAATATGGTGGTACGGTCTATACTCATGATAGTGATAAGCTCCCTTAAAATCTGATCCGCCAGCCCATCTACGATACTATCCCTTTCACAAACGGAGTGTGCTAAAGCGGTATCTTCATTGATATAGCCGTTTATGCTATCCTTTCACATATTCACTGTGACCTGTCCCCCAAAAAATAAGAACCAGCGAGCCATCAAGCTTTTACCCTAATTGCATTTTCCCGTTGTGAATATCCTCAAAACGTATTAAAACTTAAAGCAGACCGGAAACAACATGGAAATGGACGATAACAATATCATATCCGTGAGCGACCTGACAAAGGAGTTTGACGGTTTTCTTGCCGTCGACCACATTTCTTTTACCGTAAAATCAGGGGAGATATTTGCCTTCCTCGGCCCGAACGGAGCAGGAAAATCGACCACCATTAAAATGCTCACCACGCTTCTTCGCCCGACGGAAGGGAAAATCTCCATGAACGGGTATGATCCCGCCTCATCGCCCCACAAGGTCCGCCAGGCCTTTGGCATTGTTTTTCAGGACCAGAGTCTCGATGAAGAGCTTATGGCTTACGAGAATATGGAATACCACGGTATTCTTTACAGCGTCCCGAAAGAAACGAGAAAGCAGAGGATCGAAGAACTCCTTACAATTGTCGAGCTATGGGACCGGAAGAATGACTTTGTGAAACATTTTTCGGGTGGCATGAAGAGGAGGCTTGAGATTGCAAGGGGTCTTCTCCACCACCCGAGCATCCTATTCCTTGACGAGCCCACCCTTGGCCTCGACCCTCAGACGAGAAATCTTATCTGGAACTACATCAGGGAGCTGAACCGGACGAAAGGGGTGACCGTCTTCTTTACCACCCACTACATGGAAGAAGCTGAACGGGTAGCCCAGCGTATCGCCATTATAGACCACGGCCGGATCATTATTCAGGGAACGACTGACGAGCTAAAGCATAGAACGAGTACCGCTACTCTTGAGGACGCCTTCATAGCCCTCACGGGCCGCGATATCCGGGTAGAAGAATCGAGCAACAAGGAAAGGATGAGAATGCGGTGGAGGTTTTTCAGTAGGGGCAGACGATGAAGGTGATCTATGTCCTCTGGCTCAGGCAGCTCAAGCGGTATTTCCGTTCGAGAACGCGGATCATAGGTTCTCTCGGTCAACCCCTTCTTTTCCTGGTTGCCCTTGGATTTGGCTTCGGACCGATCTACACAAAAGCAGGAGGAGGAGATTATATCCAGTTTCTTGCGCCGGGCATCATCGCCATGAGTATCCTCTTTATGGCAACTTTTTCCGGCATCGAAGTACTGTGGGACAGACAATTCGGGTTTCTGAAGGAAATCCTCGTGGCGCCTGTATCGAGGCTCCATATCATGATCGGGAGGACCCTTGGCGGGGCTACGGTGGCAGTCTTTCAAGGGACGATCGTCTTCCTCCTATCCCTCCTCTTCGGTTTTCGACCGACGAATCTTGCCTTGCTGCCCCTTGCCCTTGTCTATATGGGATTGATAGCCATAATGTTTACAGCCCTTGGAACGGCTATTGCCTCCTTTCTCGAGGATATGCAGGGTTTCCAATTGATCATCAATTTCCTGATTATGCCCATTTTCTTTCTCTCCGGGGCACTGTTCCCCCTGCAAAGCCTTCCAAAAGCAGTGGCCTTTGTCTCCTCAATCAATCCCCTCACTTACGGCGTCGATGGTCTCAGAGGGATCTTGATAAACGCAACTCATTTTGGGCTGATTACCGATTTCACGATACTTGTGGTTGTCGCAACAGGGATCATGGCAATTGGGGGATATCTCTTTTCGAAAATCCAGGTCTGATTAAATAAATTAGTGGGGTCTATAATAGAAAAAGAGAAGAATAGGGAATAAGACAAGGAGCCTTCTTTATGTAATAAGATAAGCAGAGTGGCAGCGGGAGTATCTGTGGCTAATGGGGTCCGTCAAAGTAACTCGACCTGAACTGCCGGATGCT
>CAIJOT010000232.1 GCA_903822335.1 uncultured delta proteobacterium | reverse complement strand
GCTTTTAGAGAATACGCCCAGAGAAAGTTTGGTGAAGGTTACGATGTGGTCATATTAGCCCATTCCCATATATCTGATAAAATTGAGTATGATGCTGGCGGCAAGAATAAGGTTTATTTAAATACAGGGGATTTTATCCGATATTCCACTTACATAGAATATAACAGTGAATCCGGGTTTGAAATAAAAAAATATAGGTTTGAAAAATAGCTTTATTGTTGCTCGCTGTCTTGATGATGTTTAATTACCCTGCCATCAACCATAAATATCACATCCTCACAGATATTTGTGGACAAATCTGCTATACGTTCTAAATTCCGTGAGATTGTTAATAAATGGATTGAGCGTTCTATGGTGGTACGGTCTATACTCATGATAGTGATAAGCTCCCTTAAAATCTGCTCTGCCAGCCCATCTACGATACTATCCCTTTCACAAACGGAGCGTGCTAAAGCGGTATCTTCATTGATATAACCGTTTACACTATCCTTTAACATATTCACTGAAACTTCTGCCATCCTTGGTATATCGATCAATGGTTTCACAGAGGGACGTTCTATTAAGAATAGGCCGCTCTCGGCAATATTTACCGCATGATCGGCAATCCTCTCCAGATCATTATTCATTTTTAATATCATAAGGATTGTTCTCAAATCCTTTGCTTTTGGCTCGAACTTAGCGATCGTTGTGGTACATAGCTCATCTATCAGTATCTCATAATCGTTTGCTTTTGGTTCCTCTTTCTCTATCACCCCGGTCAGTAATTTTTGGTCTTTTTTCTGGAGTCCATGGATACTTTTGTCAATCATATCTTCCACAAGGATCGCATACTCAATAAGCTCTCTTCGAAGAGAAACTATTTTTTCTTCTAACATTCATCCTCCTAACCAAATTTTCCCGTAAGGTACTCCTCTGTCCGTTTATCCCTGGGTACAGTGAACATCTTTTCCGTTGGGCCGAATTCTACGAGGTCACCCAGATAAATGAAGGCGGTAAAGTCTGAAACACGCGCTGCCTGTGCGATATTGTGGGTAACAAGGAGCATGGTCACATTTTTTTTAAGTTCTACGATCAGTTCCTCTATGTGAGCTGTAGACTTAGGATCCAGGGCCGAGGTTGGTTCATCGAGGAGGAGGATTTCCGGATTCATGGCGAGGGCGCGGGCTATGCAAAGCCTTTGTTGCTGGCCACCTGAAAGAAATGTGCCTTTCCTGTGGAGCGCATCCTTCACCTCGTTCCAGAGGGCTGATTCTTTCAAGGACTGTTCCACAATCCTATCCATCTCGTCTTTTCCAAGCCTTATCCCGTTCAGTTTATACCCTGCAATCACGTTATCATATATGCTCATCATGGGGAAGGGGTTCGGTTTTTGAAAGACCATGCCGATCTTCCTGCGTAAGAGGATCGGTTCCAACTCATAGATATCATCTCCCCTCAGGTACATTTTGCCTGAAACCTTTGTCCCGGGGATAAGCTCGTGCATGCGGTTTACGCACCGGATAAGGGTTGTCTTGCCGCACCCGGAAGGCCCCATGAGCGCTGTAACGAGGTTATTTGATATTGAAAGGTTAATATCTTTTAATACCTGATTGTCTCCGAAGTACGCTGAAAACCCATCTACTTTCAGAACTGGACTTTCCATTTGATGGATATCCCCCTTGCTATAAGATTAAAACCCAGAACAACTACGACGAGAATAAAAGAGGCACCCCAGGCAAATGTGTGCCATTCAGGATAAGGGCTCATGGCATAGTAAAAGATCCGGTAGGGCAGGGAGTCTATGGGTTTCAGTATATTATAGTTCATGAACTGGTTGCCGAAGGCGGTAAAGAGGAGAGGGGCAGTTTCGCCTGTTATCCTTGCCACACTGAGGAGTATCCCTGTGAGGATACCGCTTAAGCCTGTCGGCAGGATGACCTTCAGGATTGTTTTGTAATAGGGCACCCCCAGGGCAAGGGAAGCTTCTTTCAGGGAATAGGGCATAAGCTTGAGGGTCTCTTCTGTGGTTTTTATGATCACCGGGAGCATCATAATGCTCAAGGCAATCCCGCCTGACAAGGCTGAAAACCCGCCAAAAGGAGCTACAACCCAGATGTACACGATAATGCCTATCACAATGGATGGGGTGCCTTGAAGAACGACAACACACAACCTCACAATATGTGCGATCTTTCCTTCGCCCTTCTCCGACAGGTAAATGCCTGCTGAAATTCCGAAAGGAATTGAAAAGATGCTTGAGAGCACGATGAGCATGAGAGTTCCCATGATGGCATTGAATATACCGCCCCCGGTCTCCCCTATGGGCCGGGGAAGCTGGGTAAGGAATTCCCAGTTGATGACAGCAATGCCGTTTTTTGTGATGTAATATAAAATGAAGATCAAGGGGAGAAGGGATAAGAAGGCAAATAAAATCACTGTACTTTTGAAGAATATATCTTTAATTATCCTTGCTTTTACGTGGTTTTTTGAGTTGAAGTCTTTTTTTATCTCCACCTTGTCAGAGCTATCAATAACTGGCGATGGTGAAGAAACACCGCCGCCCGCCTCAGCATGTAACAGGTATGAAGTCTCCATAGTTACGTTACCTCTTTTGATGCTTCAAGGCTTACCTTTTTTATAATATACGTGCCCACGATGTTGACCAGCATCGTCACAAGAAAGAGGACGATACCGATATAGATCAAAGATGATGCCGTTACCCCTGTGGCCTCTGCAAACTCGTTGGCAATGACGCTTGCCATTGTGTTGGCAGGACTGAAGATGCTCGTGGGCAGAAAATTTGAGTTGCCGATCAGCATGGTTACTGCCATGGTCTCACCTATCGCCCTTCCCAGGGCAAGAAGTATGCCGGCAATCATGCCTGAGCGTGCATAGGGAATGATAATGTTCTTAATAACCTCGAACCTCGTGGCGCCGAGGGAATAGGCTGCTTCCTTCAGGTCGGAAGGAACGAGGGTGATTACCTCTCTCCCGATAGATGCAGAAAAGGGGATAATCATGATTGTTAGTATTAATGAGGAAGTCATTATGCCTACACCGTGAGGAGGCACACCGACTTTCACTTCAATAAATCTCATCATAGGCATAAGGAGAAAGAGCCCCCAGAGACCATAAATAACGGAGGGGATGCCTGCCAGGACTTCAATGGAACTCCTCAGAAATGCAGAGACCGGACCTCCTTTAAAATATTCTCCGAGAAAGAGAGAGATGGAGATAGAGAAGGGGATTGATATGAAGAGGGCTATAAATGAGGTGAGGAGAGTGCCTGCGAGGAAGGGAAGGGCGCCGAACTTTTGTGATGCTGTATCCCAGGTCTTACCAATGAAGAACCCGGCCCCGAAGGTCTTTATTGACGGCATTGAGGCGAGGAGAAGGGTGAGAAAGATGGCTATTAACAACACCACAACAGTAAGGGCCGATAAGTAAATTGTTCTGTTGAATATAGTTTCTGATTTCATCGTATAATATTTTTCAAAAGGTTGCTATAATCCATGCCTTTATCTCATCTCTGATTTCTCTGAAACTCTGAAGCTTTTCGTCTGCCGTGCCTTCTACCGCTGCAGGATCACTGAACCCCATGTGAAACCTTTGCTTTCCGTATGGGAAAAAGGGGCATGCCTCTCTTGCATTATCACAGACAGTGACAACGTAGTCAAAATCCATGCCTTCAAATTCATTTATACTCTTTGCCCTGTGATCTGATATATCGATGCCGATCTCGCCCATTACTTTTATTGCATATTCATGAACACTTGTCGGCTCTATCCCCGCACTGGATGCTTGATAAACGTCTCCATACAGATTGTTCAGCAGCCCCTCTGCCATTTGCGAACGGGCAGAGTTGTGAGTGCAGAGAAAGAGAACATTCAACCTTTTACCTCTCACCTTTTACCACTATTTTATTATCGCTGCTCCTTTATATGTTATTGATTTTATAATCTTCATTGATTTTTCAGATGCCTCTTTCGATAATGCTGAATACTGGAGCGGCTCCACGTATTTCTGTCCATCAGTGACCATCCACACGAGAAGTCTTGCCAGAGTATCAGCTTTTTCCTTTGTTCTGCCGCCGTAGTTTTGTTCTTTATAGAATATAAGCCATGTGAAACTGCTTATTGGATAACCGTCTTTCGCTTCAGTATCCGTTAAAGAGACATTTGTATCATCAGGTATTTTCACGTTTGCCGCACTGCTGACCGATTTAGTGGTGGGTTCTATGAACCTTCCCGACTTGTTTTTTATGTTCCCGTAAGGCATTTTGTTCTGCAATGCATATAGAAGTTCCACATACCCTACTGCTCCAGGAGTTTGCGTGACGAAGCCTGCCACGCCAGGGTTACCCTTTTGACCTATCTGACCTTGAGGCCAGTTAAGAGACTTCCCGGTTCCCATTTTTTCCTTCCATTCTTTGCTTACCTTGGTAAGGTATTCACTGAAGATATACGTTGTACCGCTTCCGTCAGCCCGGTGGACAACACTGATTGAAAGATCGGGGAGCCTCATATCTTTATTGGCTGCTATGATCTTTGCATCGTTCCATTTTGTAATCTTTCCTAAGAAGATGTCTGCCACGACATCTGGTGTAAAATTAATTTTCGGATTGCCGGGAAGATTGTATGTCACCACAACCGCACCAAGGCATGTAGGAATATGGAGTACAGGAGTCCCTGCATCTTTTAATTCCTTTTCGGTCATGAATGCATCGGTACCGCCGAAATCAACCGTCTTCTTGACAAGCTGGTTGATACCTCCACCCGACCCAATACCCTGGTAATTAATCATTATCCTGTTCTGTTGGTTGTATACGTCGAATAACTTCGAATAAAGGGGTTGCGGGAATGTTGCCCCTGCGCCAATCAACTCTTTCTCTGCTGCAAATGCCGTTATGCCTGCAAGCATGAGAAAAAATACGAGAACAATAAAACCGAATCTTCTTCCTAATTTTAACATCATAATCCTCCTTATATGAAATGATTCCTTAGCATACATAAACCTTGTTACTATTATATGAACCTTTTGTTAATTTTCGGTTAATTTTAACATTATTTTTTCCAATTTCATTTTATCGCAGGAAATATGTATTTTTATTAGCGAACAGTAATAACAATATTAACCCAATTAATGCATTTATCCCCGATTAACCCTTAACAAAAATCCTCCTTTTGCAGTAGAATAGATAGTCTCCAAACAATCAAGCCCACGCAAAAGGAGGAACAAAAATATGCACAAAAATTCTACCACAACG
>CAIJOT010000231.1 GCA_903822335.1 uncultured delta proteobacterium | reverse complement strand
TCAAGATTTCGCTTGGCAATGCTGAAGAGAAAGCCGACGGGCAGACCGTGGGCAACGTTTGATGAACCATCAAGGGGATCAAAATAGACAAAATAACGGCCGCCATTTTCATTGAGCGGGATTATATCATCCGACTCCTCGCTGACCGCATGAATTACCCTGTTTGTGGTCTTCAGATAATGTATTGTAATATTATGCGCAATTTGATCCATGCGCATCACGTCTTCGCCCTGAATGTTTACCGCATGTGCCTGTCCCAGGTTTCCTTTTAAGGCACCTGTCAGATAGTAGTACTGGATATGCTTTGCTGCACTGACCAGGGCATCCATCAGGACGAGAAAGTGGTAAGTACGATTGTATTTTTCCTGATGGGCAAGTAAAAAGCTCATAAAGGTTTGTTCTAACTGTATCATGTTAGCTCCTCATTAATAATTAATAAGCAATTATATTTATTTACTATAAAAGAAGAGATGAATTCAATAACTTCTTAATAAAATAGCGAGTGAAATAAGCTTAAGTGGTAGGCTAAAACGTACGTACAAATGCCTATGAGACTTAAGGGGTATGCATTTCCGTTCATAATGGAGTATGCGGAGTGGTACAATAGATGGGGGCAGGTCATCGATTGTTTTCAAACTATAGATTCCCACGGGCAAGCCCGTGGCACTGTTAATACATACGCTTCGCGTAAATAACGGAAGCATTCACCTTTGAGTTTGAAAGGAATTACTTTATTGAAAGAATATTTTGGATTGTATTTCATAATACAAATGATGTCAACAACTTATAATAAAACCTATGGACATTTTTAAAAATATTCTATAGAATTTAATTTCTCGGGGCGTAGCGCAGCATGGTGTAGCGCACTTGCTTGGGGTGCAAGAGGTCGCAGGTTCAAATCCCGTCGCCCCGATTTTTGTTTTTTTAAGGTGGTCTTTTGTTAATCCTTTTAACGAATGATGATGGTATCCACTCAGAAGGCATTATGATTTTGAGGGGGAGCCTCTCGAAGAAATATGAGGTGTATGCTGTTGCACCGGAGAGGGAAAGGACATGTGTCGCACATGCCATTACCCTCCATAAACCTTTGAGAATAAAGGAAGTAAAAAATGGTGTATTTTCCACAAATGGCACCCCTGCTGATTGTGTTTTACTTGGCGTGAAGGTACTACTTCCAGGAAAACCTGATGTGGTGATTTCAGGCATCAATAAGGGGCCAAATATGGGCCAGGATGTGAACTATTCAGGAACTGTAGCTGCAGCAAAAGAGGGGGCATTTTTGGGAATACCATCCATGGCTGTTTCTATCAGTGCAAGAAATGAGTTTCTTTTTCATGAGGCAACGAAGGTTATTGAAAAAATTATTGAAATGGTATCCGCTAACCCTTTTTTGCACGACACCTTTTTAAATGTCAACATCCCTAACATGCCATACAAGGATATGAAAGGTTTTATGGTGACAAGACTCGGCAAAAGGATATATAATGATACGGTGATAGAGCGAGTTGACCCGAGGGGTGGGAAATATTACTGGATAGGAGGGAATGGAGAAAATTACGAACTGATAGATGGTACAGATTTTTATGCAGTAGAAAAGGGTTATATTTCCATCACCCCATTAGGCTTGGATGTAACGAGTAACAACTCGATAAATTATTACAAAAAATATTTTAGGAGGCCTTTATGAAAACCACATTATCTATTATTCAAGCTGATAGATGAACCCTTGTACCCTTGGCCCCTTGAACCCTGGTTTATAATATGATGAAGTTCTATATAGAAACTTTTGGATGTCAGATGAATGAACATGATACGGAGAAGATGGAGCACCTTCTCCTGAAGGATGGTTTTGAGCGGACCCAGGATGTAAGTGTCGCTGATGTTGTGATTGTAAATACCTGTTGTGTGAGAGAAAAAGCTGAGCAAAAGTTTTACAGTTTTATGGGTAGACTGAGAAGCATGAAAAACAGAAGGGGTACAATCCTCGGGGTGACAGGTTGCATAGCCCAGATGGAAAAGGAGCATATAAAAGAGAGGCTACCCTTTATTGATTTTTCCATTGGGCCTTCAAGTATTCACAGAATTAAAGAAGCAATCGAAGAAGGAGCGAAAAACAAACTGTTTCTCGATTTCTCTGATAATGGGTGTAACCCTTATCTTTTTATAAAGCCAGGGATTATGAATAAAAAGGCTAAGACTTATGTCACGATCATGAAGGGATGTAACAATTTCTGCAGTTACTGTATAGTCCCCTATGTGAGGGGGAGAGAGGTAAGCAGAGAGAGTGAAGATATAATAAAGGAAATCGAAGACCTTGCAATGCAGGGCGTGAAAGAGGTGACGCTTCTTGGACAGAATGTGAACTCCTACAATAAAGGAAGGGATGACATTGCCTTTCCAGAACTTTTGAAGAGAATAAACGAGATTCATGGCATTGAGAGAATTCGATTTGTTACCTCTCATCCAAGAGATTTGTCTTTTGAACTTATAGACTGTTTTGGAACACTTGAAAAACTCTGCGAGCATATACACCTGCCTTTTCAATCCGGTTCCGATAAAGTGCTTAAGCTCATGAACAGGGGCTACGGTATCAAGGAATACGTAGAAAAAATCATGATGTTAAGGAACAGGTGTGAGGACATTTCCATCACAGCAGATTGTATTGTAGGTTTTCCCGGGGAAGAGGAAGAGGACTTCAATAAGACCATGGAGCTTATAAGGCATGTAAGGTTTGACGGGATATTCTCTTTTGTTTATTCTCCAAGAAAATATACCTTCGCTTCCACGTTATCAGATGAGGTACCGAAAGCATTGGCCTTGGAGAGGCTGGTTTATTTACAGGGTGTTCAAAAATCGATAACCCTTGATAAAAATAGAGGTATGGAAGGTAAAGAAGTGGACGTGTTGGTGGAAGATGTAAGCAAGAACTCGAAAGAGGATTTTGCAGGCAGAACGAGAACAAACAAAATTGTGAACTTCAGAGGAAACCAGGATATGGCAGGCAGGTTTGTCAGGGTTGGGATAATAAAAGGCTATGCAAATTCTCTGAAGGGTGAACTAATATCGAAGGAGGCATAACATGCTGAAGGAGATGAAGGTTGCGGGTATCACTGTAGATCCTTTCACCAATACTCCAATCGTTATTCTTAGAGACCTTGAAGAAAAAGATGTTCTCCCTATCTGGATTGGTCTTTTAGAGGCTTCCAGCATTGCAACGGCAATAGAGAATATCCAGACACCACGGCCCATGACACACGACCTTTTAAAGAATATACTCGATAACCTTGGTATAAAGGTAATAAAGATAGAGGTGAATGACCTCAGGGATAATACGTATTATGCGATGATACATTTCGATGTAGATAATAAGAGGCTCGTGATAGACTCAAGACCAAGTGACGCTATAGCAATTGCGCTACGAACAGGAGCATCAATATTTGTGGAGGAAAGCGTTATACAGAAATCTGCAAAGGTTGACCTTTCACAGAAGGGTGATAAGGTTGTGACAGATACAACCGAGTGGGAGGATATTCTTGAGAGTCTTTCCCCCGATGATTTTGGTAAATATAAGATGTAGCCATGATAGATCTTCATACACACTCCATATTAAGTGATGGCGACCTTTTACCTTCTGAGCTGGTAAGGAGGGCAAAGGTGAAGGGGTATAGAATTATTGGTATCTCAGACCATGTGGATGCGACAAACATCGAGGATGTTATCCGCTCTATTTTAAAACTCAGCGAAAAGATGGAATATTATGAGGATATAACGATTCTTCCAGGTGTTGAGTTGACCCATGTTCCTAAACGACTTATAAGAGAAATGATAACCCTTGCAAGAAGGCTCGGTATTTTTTACGTTGTGGTACACGGGGAAACGATTGCTGAACCCGTTGAGGAGGGAACGAACCGGGAGGCAATAGAGGGTGGTGCAGATATCCTCGCACACCCCGGTATCATAGTAGAGGAAGATGTGGTGCGTGCGAAAGCAAAAAATGTCCTTCTGGAGATAAGTGGAAGACAGGGCCACTCCCTTGCAAATGGTCATGTCGGGAACCTGGCAAAAAAGGTTGGTGCAAAGCTCATATTTGATACCGATGCACACAGCCCGTCTGATCTGGTGAGCGAAGAGCAGGCAAGGAAGATTGCACTGGGGGCAGGTCTTTCAGCAGATGATTTTTACATGATGCAGAGGAACGCACTGGAGCTTGTGAAGAGGGTTATAGAAGGCAGGAAATGAAATTCTCCATCCAGGAAAATATAAAGGAAATACCATATTACCCGAAGGCCATGATGTATGGTCTCGATGAGGGATGGGTCAGGTTATCTTCTAATGAAAATCCTTTTCCGCCATCTCCTGAAGTGTTTTCAAGCATTCTCGATACACTTTTCTATATGAACAGGTACCCCGGCGGTGAGTTTGAGCTGAAGGCAGCAATTTCAGAGAAATACGGGGTAAGACCGGAAAATGTGCTTCTTGGCGATGGGTCAGATGAGCTGATAGAGATGGTATTAAAAGCGATGAAGTATGAGGGGAAAAACAGGGTTATCATCTCTGAACCATCTTTTGCTTTTTACCGCATAGCGTCAAAGATATACGGGTATGATATATGCAAAGTGCCGTTAGTAAAAATGAAGGTCAACCTCGATACTTTGAAGGATGCTATTGATGAACAGACGAGGGTAATATTTTTAAATAACCCGCTCAACCCAACAGGGACGATCTTTGAAGATGAGGCCTTTGAACGTTTTTTAAAGGGTATGCCATCTGATATCCTCGTAGTTGTTGATGAAGCGTATGCAGAGTTTGCAGAGAGTAAAAAATTTCCCAATTCCTTTAAGTTTATTAACGATTTTCCTGTCCTGATCCTGAGAACATTCTCAAAAGCCTATGGACTTGCAGCTTTGAGGATTGGTTATGGTATTGGAGATGAGTCATTCATTGCTTTCCTTGAAAGAACAAAGCAGCCCTTCAGCGTGAATATGCTCGCATTGGTGGGGGCTCAAGCAGCCCTGAAGGATGAAAAGCATTTGAAGATGGTGCTGGATAACAATAAAAAAGGGAAAAAGTTTTTTTACAGGGCGTTACAAGAGCTATCAGTAGAGTTTATCCCCACAGAATCAAATTTTGTCCTTATGAAGATCGGCAGGAAAGCAGAAGAACTTTCAAAGAAACTTTTTGGAGAAAGGATTGTAGTTCGATGGATGGGTGCATACAACCTTCCTGATTATATAAGGGTGACAATAGGAAAGATGGATGAAAACGTCCAATTTATAGAAGCCTTGAAGAGGATGTTTGTTAAGAAAAGACCTGATTATAACGATTGATGGACCAAGCGGTGCAGGAAAAAGCACAGTGGCAAAGATGCTTGCCCGTGTTCTCAATTACACATATCTTGATACAGGCGCCATGTACAGAGGGGTTGCCTATGCGTTCATGAAAGAAAAGAATCCTGTAGAAATAGACAGATTCTTAAGAAACCTCACTATAAAATTTGAATTGAAAGAAGAAACCAGGGTTTATCTGGATGGCGAGGATATTTCTGAACACATCAGGAGCCCTGAAGTATCTCGTTTCGCATCACAGTTATCACAGAACACAAAAATCAGGGAGCATCTCAGGGTATTGCAGAGGAAGGCTGGTAAGAGTGGTGGTGTGGTATTAGAGGGGAGAGATACCGGGAGCGTGGTGTTCCCCGATGCCCATATAAAATTCTACCTTGATGCTGATCTTAAGGAAAGGGCAAGGAGAAGGTATCTGGAATTAGTTTCAAGGGGTATAAATTCTGAACCGGATAATGTCCAGGAGGAGATTCTGAAGAGAGATAGAAACGATTCAGAAAGAGATATTGCACCCCTTATTGTACCGGATGGTGCGATATACATTGATACAACAGGGATAGACGCTGCTTCAGTAGTAGAGAAGCTACAGGAAATAGTGCGCAACTGTTTATTGGGTGGGTAATGGAAGTTTTAAAAGCAAGACACACAGGATTCTGTTTTGGTGTGAAAAGGGCAATAAACATGGTTTTGAAGGAAGCGGAAAAAGGTACAGGCAGGCTGTATACAATAGGCCCGATAATCCACAATCCACAGATGGTAAATATTTTAAAGAAGAAAGGCATTGTTCCCATAGAGGATGTGTTCAAAATAAAAAGCGGGACTGTCGTATATAGAACCCATGGGATAAAAAAAGAGGAAGAAGCTTATATTGAACGACAGGGTTTAAAAATAATAGATACCACATGCCCTTTTGTAAAAAGGGTGAGAAGGTATGCCATGTATCTCAGAAAGAAGGGCTATAAAGTGGTCATCACAGGAGATCAGAACCACCCTGAAGTGAAAAGTGTATTGAGTTATTTGGACAATGATGGTATTGTATTGCAAAAATCTGTTCCTCTGTCAGCTCAAAAAATCGGTGTGGTTAGCCAGACCACACTTGATGAAGAAACTTTTTTGCATATCGTAGAGGGGCTGATAAAAGGGGCCGAAGAACTAAGGGTGTACAATACGATTTGCAGGAGTACCGGGATCAGGCAAAAAGAGGCCGCCACGCTCTCGGTAAAGGTGGATGCAATGCTCATAGTGGGTGGAAAAAACAGCTCAAATACAACGAAGCTGTATAATATTGTGAAGACAGTCCAGCCGAATGCATACTTTATCGAGACGGAGAAGGATATAAAACCCGAATGGTTCTCTGGTTTGCATACAGTAGGTATCACAGGGGGGGCTTCTACCCCTGATCGTATAATAGATTTAGTGGAGCGGCGCGTAAAAAATATTTAGGGGGAATAATACATGTTAGATACTGTTGAAACTACGGCACAAAAAGAAAAAACAGCTGAGGAGATGAAGACACTCTATGAAACATCCATGAAGAGTCTACAGGATGGTAACATTTTAAAAGGGAAGGTAATCAGTATTAATGTTGATGCTGTGATTGTGGATGTTGGTTTAAAGTCAGAAGGCAAGATTGCTCTGCATGAATTTGCGGGAAAAACCGGTGAAGCAAAGGTGGATGTAGGGGACGAAGTTGAGGTTATGGTAGTAGGCAGGGAAAAAGAGTTTGGCCTTCTTCTGCTTTCAAAACAGAAAGTAGACGGCATCAGAATATGGCAGAAAGTAGATAAATATCTTGAAGAAGGCATTCCGATAGATGGGGAGATTGTATCAGAAGTCAAAAGTGGTTTTTTGGTAGATATAGGGGTAAATGCTTTTCTTCCCATATCGCAGGTGGATATTAAACCGGTGAAGAATCCTTCTTCTTTCGTTGGCAGACACCTAAAATTTAAGATTATTAAAGTGAACAAGAGGAAAGAAAACGTAATAGTTTCAAGAAGAATGCTTATGGAGGAGGAGAAAGAGAAGAGAAAGAAGGAGTTCTGGAAAAATACCAAAGAGGGTCAGGTTTTATATGGATTTATAAGGAATATCACTGATTATGGGGCCTTTGTGGATCTTGGAGGCGTGGATGGTTTCCTTTATTTGAATGATATAACATGGGGCAGAATAACCCATCCAAAAGAACATCTCAGGATTGGTGATGAAATAAAGGTAAAAATACTCAACATAGACTATGAGAAGGAAAGGATATCTGTTGGTATAAAACAACTTAAAACGGATCCATGGTTAAAGGTTGATGAAAAATACCCAATAAAAGAGAAAGTAAAAGGTAAAGTGGTTAGTGTTGTTGATTATGGAGTGTTTATAGAGCTTGAACAGGGTGTTGAAGGGTTATTACACATCAGCGAGATGAGCTGGGACAGGAGGATAAAAGATCCCGGTAAGGTTGTGAAAAAAGGTGATTGGCTCGAACTTGTGGTCCTTGATATTGATAAGGAGAAAAACAGGATTTCTCTTGGGATGAAGCAGTTGATGCCGGACCCATGGGATGAACTGGAAATGAAGTATCCACCCGGTTCTATTGTAAAGGGCAAGGTGAAGAACTTCACCGATTTTGGTATGTTTGTAGGTATAGGCAATGGGATTGATGGATTGATCCATCTTTCCGAAATGTCATGGTCGAGAAGAAAGAAAGCCATTACCGATATGTTCAGAAAGGGAACGTTAGTAGAAGCTCTCGTTCTCAATATCGACAAAACACAGAAAAAGTTTTCCCTTAGCATAAAGAGGTTAAAGGAAGACCCATGGAAGGGATTGATTACGAGGTACCGGGTGGGGGATGTGGTCGAAGGCTATATTACAAGCATAACAGACTTCGGAGCCTTTGTAGAGATTGAGGAGGGCATAGAAGGGCTCATACATCTCTCCGAAATGGATGACCTGCAGGGAAAACATCCATCAGAAAAGCTTACAATAGATGATCTAATAAAAGTTACTATATTGAATATCGATGAAAAAGGTAAAAGGATAGGTTTGAGTATGAAGGTATTGAGAAAAACAGAGGAAAATAAGGCAATGGAGAACCTCTCCAAAGATGATGGGGCTTTTTCTACACTCGGCGATATACTCGAACCAGCAATAAAGAGGGAAACCACGGACAACATTATATAGATGGGGGGATATATGCCTATTAGCAAAGAACTGCTTGACATACTGTGCTGTCCGAAATGTAAGGGAGATATCAAGCTTACTGACTCTCAAGACGGTCTTATATGTGATGCCTGTAAACTCATGTATCCGATAAAAGATGATATACCGGTAATGTTGATTGACGAAGCCATACCTATTACCTCTAAGTAGCCACATGTGTTTGTAGATTTTTTTCTTATCTTCATCGTTAAATCTTTTCAACAAATACTCCGTATCTTACCTGAAAACATCCAGCAGGCAACCGGTGTATTTTTTGGCAGGATAGCCTTTCTTCTGATAAAGAAGAGAAGAAAGGTTGCCATCTCCAACATAAAGAGGGCGTTTCCCAGCCTGGACAATGCTGAGGTAATGGCCATAGCAAAGAGGTGTTTTGAGAAACTGGGCATCAATTTTATAGAGTCAATCCTTATGCCTTACCTTCCGAAAGAGGAGTATAAAGAGAGATTCACATTGGAAGGAAGAACGTATGCGGATGATGCACTAAAAATGAACAAGGGCATTATGGCGCTCCTTTTTCATTACGGGAACTGGGAAATCATGGGTGTAGCATCCTTTGTATTACAACGGGAAATTATTGCCCTTGCCCGCCCTCTGAAAAGACATAAATATATTAATAATTTTCTCAACAAGCTGAGACATTCAACAGGACTGACAATCATTGCCAATGAAAATACAGGAAGGGATGTAATCAGGTATTTGAAAGAGAACAGGATAGTTGCTGTCCTTGGAGATCAGAGAGAGAAGCGTTCCAGGGGGGTGTATGTAGAATTTTTTGGTGAAAAGGTTCCCACATCCAAAGGGATTGTAACGATATGCATGAAGACAGGCACGCCTATTATTCCGGCATATCCTGTAAGAGAAGGTTTTTTAAGATATAAAATCATCTGTTGCGAACCCCTTGAGATGGAAAGAAAGGGCAATATAAATGAGCTGATTCATAAGAACACGAGAAAGATAAATGCATTCTTAGAATCCATAATTGTGAAGAACCCTGATGAGTGGTTCTGGGTCCATAGACGGTGGGGGAGAATGTGACAACTATCCCCTTTCCACTGCACTCGATATGTGTTATAAGAATGAGGACAGGCATGGAAAGGGATTATTCTCTTTATCTAAAAGTAGGAGACCATGTATTTCATAAGAGGTTTATAAGGTGGGGTGTGGGCATTGTTGTAGAGGAGAGAAGGTCGGAGCTTCCCGGCGGGTTTTGCTATGTGAGGATAAACTTCCAGGATGGCAAGATAAGGGTTTTTGATAATGATTTTAAAAGCGAGAATTGCTGTTACTATGCAGGCATTAAAAAAATTGATGAAAAATATTTAGCAGACAGGGGTCTTATCTGACATGGATATTGAGTTAACAAAATACGTACGTGGTGCAGGCTGAGCATCAAAGATAGGTCCGGGAGACCTAACAAACGTTCTTTGTGGCATAGATATTCCTATGGATAGCAATGTCCTTGTAGGTATTGAAGGATTTGAAGACGCAGGAGTGTATAAAATCACCGAAGACATTGCGATTGTTCAGACAATCGATTTCTTTACCCCTATTGTAAACGACCCGTACTCCTTTGGACTGATAGCCGCTGCGAATGCGATGAGCGACATATATGCCATGGGGGCAATACCGAAGACAGCGTTGAATATGGTATGTTTTTCTCCCAAAAGGTTTGACATAAGCGTTTTGAAAGAAATTATAAGGGGTGGGATAGATAAAATCAGGGAATCAGGTGTAAGTCTTCTGGGTGGCCACAGTGTGGACGATGAAGAGATAAAGTACGGACTTGCTGTCACAGGTATTGTGCATCCTGACAGAATAATAAAAAATGAAGGTGCAATGGGAGGCGATTTCCTCATCCTCACAAAACCTCTTGGTACGGGCATTCTCAATACAGGGATGAAAGCAGATATGGTGAATGGGGATTCGGTGAAGAGGGTGGTTGATGTAATGGCGAGGCTTAATAAAACGGCATCCGAGGTAATGCTCTCTGTGAGAACCCATGCAGCCACTGATGTTACTGGTTTTGGATTTGCCGGTCATCTAAAGGAGATGATCAAAGAGAATGTAGGTATTGAAATATTCCTTAATAACATCCCTTATTTCAAGGAGACAGTAGAACTCGCCGCATCTGGTTTTGTACCGGGTGGACTCTATCGGAATCGAGATTTTTACCGGGAACATGTCACAGGTGAAGTCCAGGGATTTTTATACGATATCCTTTTTGATCCCCAGACATCAGGTGGGCTGCTTATCGCCATCCATCCTGATGACCTTTCAAAATTTGAAAAAACCTCATTAGACGCAAAGTTAGACTTTTGGGTTGTGGGACGATTTGTCAAAGCGCCAAAAGGCAAGATTATCTTAACTTCTTAACGCCTGATCCCGTTTCCTTTTTGAAAACACCTCTATAGCAGCTTTTCCTTCCAGAGGACACATATACTCGCAGATACCGCAGCCATTACACAATTCCTCTACCACGTAAGGTTTTTTCAAGATGATTTTTTTACCCCTGTAATCCCTTTCTACAACGGATTCGAGCTTTATTGCCTTCTCAGGTATAGGGCAATGTTCCTCACAGACGATACAGTTAATCTTTTTTGCATAGGGAAGGCAATGGTTTTTGTCAACAGCAGCAAGCCCTATTATGCTTTTCTTCTTTTGTTCTAAGGGCAGGTTTGGAATGGCACCTGTGGGGCATACCTGTCCGCAGAGATTGCAATTATACTCGCAGTAACCTAATCGGGTTATCATGTGAGGCATAAACATACCATAGAGACCTGTCTGAAAAAAGGCTGGGTAGAGAGCGCTTTTCAGGCAGACCTTTATGCACTCACCACATCTCACGCATTTTTTAAGAAACTCCTTTTCATCAGTCACCCCTGGGGGCCTGAGCAGCCTTTCGTATTGAGAGGGTGATGTAAAAGAGAAGGCCCTTGAAACAAAAAAACCGGATACTAACCCGCCTATGAATACCCTCCTTTCCAGGAAAGGCGCTTTGGTTTTTTTGTTTTTGCCTGTACCCGTAAGTGAGAACTTTACCCTGTTGAATTTACATTTCAACGTGCACTCCATACAGAGAATACAGTCCTTTGTCTGGAGAATCTCCTCATCAAAAGCTGTTGGACATATCTCTTTGCAGGCCTTGCAATCTGAGCAGAGTTTTGCTGGAAGCCTCTTAAACAGAGAAAATCTGCTCAGC
Organism: uncultured delta proteobacterium; assembly: GCA_903822335.1. Lineage (GTDB taxonomy): Bacteria > Desulfobacterota > Syntrophorhabdia > Syntrophorhabdales > Syntrophorhabdaceae > CAIJOT01. The sequence continues at coordinate 14,539 of CAIJOT010000231.1, read as the reverse complement.
AAACCCAGAAGTGCTCCGAGGGGACAGAGGTTTTTACACCAATTTCTCTTTTCATACCTTTCAAGAAATAGTATGGCTATGAGAAGCATGAAGGAGATAAAAGCAAGGGGGTAGAATGTTTCCCTGAAAGGCAGAATATAATCCCTTAAAAAACTGTAGAGAGATCCAATATAGTCTCTATTTTCGCCAATAATGCTATAAAGGCCTGCCCAGCTTACCCTTATTGAGTATCCGAACAGAGGATAGAGGAAGAAGATCAGCGCCCTAATGAGTATCGCAATAGGATCGAGAATACCCACAAGATTAACATTGAAAAGTGCGGCAAAGAGAAGGGTAAAGAGGAGGTAATATTTCAAATTGGTCTTTAGGAATTTAATGGGGATACTTTTTTTGAGTTTGTCTGTGGTAAGGTCAATGATGGTGCCTAAGGGGCATATCCATCCGCAAAAGAATCGGCCGAGAAAGATGGAAAAGATGAGCATCAATATACCGGGAATTAAAAGTGCTATAAGCGTCTTTTTGGAAAGGATAAAGCTTAAGACTACAAGGGGGTCAACCCTGAAAAAACTGTTGATAGCAAAGGAAATCTCATCTTTTCCCCTGTATTCGGTATTAATGAAAAGATAGAAAAAAACAGCTAAGAACAGGTATTGAGAAATACGGGCAGAGGTAATTTTCATACCTTGATAATCCTAATTTTGTTAAGGTTTATTTCTCCCATGCCTCTTTTGTAAGCAGTGACGGTGGTAGATATGTCCTGTGGGTGTAGATTAAAAAGCGTAGTTGCATAGGCATCGGCAGCTACGATGTCCGTTGAAGCAATAACCCTGTTCAGTATCTTTGCATCACGCAGATTCCCACCTTGTGGACCATGATCGAGTAATATCCGTGTGGCATCAATGATAACCAGATGGCTTTTTACCACGGTGTTCACGTCAATAAGGGCATCATCAATGCTCCTGTGAATATACCCCCTGCTGCCACCCATAATCCCCATGATATTTTTTAGGCCAAGTGTGAGTCTTGTGAGCCCATGGTGTTTTGCAACAGGGACATTGATAAAAACATCTGCGGAAAGGGCTTCATCGTAAAGTGGCCATTCTTTAAGAAAGACACCGTTCATCTTTGTGTTTTTAAACCGCTCATTTTCTGTATGTTTTAGTTCAACATTTCTTAAGCCTTTAAGAGCCTCAAGAATGCCACTGTTCACATAGGTTCTCCTCGGGTCGTTGCAGGGATTATCAAAGACCTTAACCTTCTTTGCACCGGCTTTTATGCATTCTTCAACAATAGCTCGAACTACTAATGGATGCGTGGTTGCAGCATATTCCGGTCTCCTGTCCCACCCTATATTGGGTTTCACCACAACCACATGCCCCTGTTTGACAAACCTCTGCATACCACCTAAAGCGGCAATGACATTCCTCGTTATTGCCGCATAATCCTTTCCTTCTGTAACAGACACAACCGGAGGTTCTTTTGCAAATATACTTTTGGACATTCCCCCCAAGAGAAGGGAAGACAAAGCAAACTTGAGGAATTCTCTTCTTTTCATAGTAGAACCTTTTCCATGATTTTTTAAGTGTGGTAAGTAAGTTAATTATTCTATTTCGTTTGTTAATAGTCAAGGGTATAATATGTATCCATGGATTTCGATATGGATATTGAAAGACGTGAATTTATCAGGTTTATCAGTGTGCTGGCAATAAGTTTCTTAATGCCCAATTCTTCAGAGGCAAAGGAAATGCAGCGCATGCTCGAAAACGAGGACAGAGAAGGTTTTTATATACGGTTCTATAAACCTTTCAAGCCTGTAGACCCATCGAAATGGACATTGAGAGTGGGTGGATTGTGTAGTAATCCGCAAAGTTTTAATCTTGCAAGTCTTAAAAAACTGAAAAAAGAGGCCCAGACTTCACGGATGAAGTGTGTAGAATCGTGGTCAAGCAAGGCAAAGTGGGGAGGCATCCGCCCAAAAACACTTTTTGATACAGTGAAACCCAACAAGCAGGCAAAGTTTCTGTATTTTTACTCAGCCGATGATTACTACGAATTTATTTCCATCGAAGATTTATTGAAACCACGGGTGCTTTTTGTCTATGAGATGAATGATGGTCCTTTACCGGATATTCATGGTGGCCCCCTGCGACTGATAATTCCATTCAAGTATGGTTATAAAAGTGTCAAGACGATTGTGAGACTTGACTTTGTTGAAAAAGGCGGAACCGGTTACTGGTCAAAGTTTGGTTATGATAAAGATGGCACTATAAAACCAGGCACAGACTTTCCCCTTGACTTGAAAGGGTATAGAGATATAACAAAAGATGGCGAACCAGACTATTAAAGAAATTGCCGATTTGTGATTGCCCCGCGGGTCCATACCCCGAAGCTTGCTTCGAGATGGTTGCCCCGCAACTTACTGCGGGGTGATTCATTTCATGTTGTTGTCTCGCCTTTGATACCCCGTGGCTTGCCGCGGGGTAGTTCATTTCGGATTTTTGATGTAATACCAAAACCTTCATTCTACAATACGAAATGATAGAGGTAAAAGGTGAAAGAAATACTGGATAAACAATACCAGCATTGGGAGGATAAGCTTTCGAACATACCTGATATGTTTGGAAAAACCCCCAGTGATTCTGCTGAAAAGGCTCTGAAATTATTCAAAAAAGAAGGCGCAACAACGATACTTGAACTTGGAGGAGGTCAGGGACGGGACTCTATTTTCTTTGCCCACAATGGTCTTCAGGCGTATGTGTTAGATTATTCTGAAACAGGTATCACCATAATAACTGAAAAAGCAGCCAGGCTTGGTCTCTCAACATCAATTATCGCTCAACGTCATGATGTGAGGAAACCTCTCCCCTTCAGCGATGGTATGTTCGATGGTTGCTATTCCCACATGTTATACTGTATGGCCCTCACCACTTCAGAACTTGAGTTCCTATCTGATGAGATACGGCGGGTATTAAAAACAGGGGGAATTAATATCTATACCGTGAGAAATACAGAAGACCCTCACTACAAACAGGGTATCCATAGAGGAGAAGACCTGTATGAAATGAATGGATTTATCGTCCACTATTTCAGTGAAGAAAAGGTAAAGTATCTTGCAAAAGGCTATGAAATCATCAGCATTGACAGGTTTGAGGAAGATAGCCTGCCTAAAAGACTTTTCAGGGTGACGCTTAGGAAGATAGATAACTTTAAACCGTATTGTGCCAATTTTCATAAAAATGGGGAAACTTTTCCTTGAGCGAAGTATCGAGGATTTCTTGGGCCAACCGTCTTAGGTAAAAGCAAGCGTTCCTGTTATAATGGGACGATGTGCACGCTTGAGCTCAAGAAGCAGTCTCCGCCGTTGCACATCGAGCAAGCTGAACCTTAGAACGGGTAAGGAACCCGCAGTTGACGAAGCGAAAGGAATTGTTCCCCATCCCATAAAACATTGTATTGATGGCAAATTAGCATTACAATTGATAAACTCAGAACACGATGTTTTTTAATACCCTGTATGATTTCAGCTCCACGTCAAGGTGAAAAGATATGAATTCCTCCATGATTTCCCGCATTTCTTTGTCAAAGGCCCTATATCCTTCTGTTTTTTCCTGTACGGAAAATTTCTCCGAACCTTGATTCCGCAAGGTGGAACCGAACCCCGAACCATTAAACATGTTTTTTATCGCTGCGAGTCCCGGTATAACCCCTTTCGGATACTCTTTATGGGGAAGATATCGGTAACATTTATGGCAGAGGATACCCCCCCGCTCTTTTGAGAAGTATATCTTTTTATCCTCTACCACCTCTTTTCCACAATACACGCAGGCGCTGAAATTTGGCATGTATCCAAGAATTTCAAGCATTTTAAGCTGGTAGTAGAGGATGTCGTCAAAGGTAAATTCCGCATCTTTGACCTTTGTGAGAATCTCTTTTAATGTATGGAAAAGTGAATCATGTCTTTCCCGCTCTTTCGTAAGCCTGTCAACAAATTCCGTGAAAAAACTCGCCGTGCATACCCTGTGAAGACTTGTCTCAATACCGCTGTTCGTCTCTACTATGTCTGCATTTTCGAGTCTCACCATCCCTTTACCATGTTTCTCAAAATATTCTACTTTGATGTGGTTAAAAGGCTCAAGGGTGTTCATGAATCTTTTCTGGCTCTTGTTCCCTCCTTTTGCAATGGCAGCAACCTTTCCCGATGTGAGGGTGAAGAGTCGTATGATTTTATCAGACTCCCCGTATGCCCTTTTAAAAAGGACTATCGCCTCGTCTTTATGCAGCGCCATGTTTCACCATTTCAACAAGTTCCTCGACCTCTCACTTGACTTTCTCAATAAGCTTATTTAATTTTTTCCGTGCTTCTTGGGATTGGTAGACAAAATTGTCATTATCCTTCATGCCATTATACTATATCTAATTCTGCTTAGATCTTAGGAAACCATTCTTAGTGTAGCCTCTCCATGCTTCCCCCATACCAATTTGATTTTGTTTCCTCTGCAATTGTTATCCACATACTATTCTACACATCCCACGGATAGACATGAAATTCATTCTTCGGTATACCATATAAGCTCGCCACTTTGTACTGGTTTAAATGATAATGATTATTGAAATATTTTATTGCCGATGGGTTAAACTGCTCAAAATTAAGCTTGACCTCAATAGGCATTGTAATATTCTTTGTCTTTAAAATAAAATCAATCTCCTTCTTATCTTTTGTCCGCCAATAGAAGATATTGTCCTTGGTATTTTTCTTTACTAATTCTGTAAAAACTCCTGTTTCAAATACATTTCCAATAAGTTCCTTCTGTAAACCCTTCAACCAGAGCATTTGCATAAGACCAGAATCATAAAAATAAATTTTGGGCAATTTAAAAAGTTCGGAGCGAATATTACTGCTGAATGGTCTTACAAGTTTTATCAGGTATGTATTTTCCATGATAAAAAGATACTTCTCTATTGTCTGTTTTGATATCCTTGTGGTATTAGAAAGCTCGGCTATATTGAGCAATTGACCGCTCTGTGCGGCGAGTGTTTCGAGTAATTTATTAAATTTATCAATATCTTTGACGTTTGCCAAATCCCTTATATCCTTCTTTACATATGTATCAATGATTTGCTGCAAATACTTTTCCTTCCTGTCAATTTCAGGGGTAAGGACTATCCTTGGATAACCACCGTAGAGGACAAATTCTTTAAATTTAGCCTTTAGCTCATCTATCTTCTTTTGGGTATATACTTTACCGTCTTCAAATGTGTATTGATTGAAAAGCAGAAATTCCCTGAATGAGAGATTAAAAATATCAAAATTTACCGTTCTACCCACAAGCGAATCCCTGAATTTACTTTTAATAGCAAAGCTTGATGAACCGGAAACAATAAGCTTTATATCTTTGTGGTGGTCTGCTGTGAGCTTTAGAAATGCTGACGGATTATTTAAATACTGTATCTCATCTACAAAGACAAAAATCTTTTTATTCTTATCAATAGTTTTTATATCCTCTTCTTCAAGATGTCTTCTAAACTCTTCTACGCCTGTATCCAAAATTTTTACGAAACGAGAATCTTCTAAGTCTATGAAATAAGAAACTTCACCCTGCTTTTGAAGCTGGTCTCTGAGATAATAAAGGATTGATGTTTTTCCTGCCTGGCGTGCGCCATGCAAAACGATGACATCATCAGTATGCAGATACTTGTTTATTTCATCAATAACAGTTCTTTTGTAAATCTTTTCCATTTACAACCAATATATAATTGAAATTAACTTTATATCGGATATAAATTAAAGTCAAGTTTTCTTTTAGTTGTATTAAAAGAAAGTTACCCCTATCTTTCTATAATTTCTTTCTGTTTGTCCGGCTTGAAAATTAATTTTGCATCATCTATAGGTTGGTTTATCTTTATGGAAGAAAACTCTATTGTGTTAACATTGCCTGTGAATTCATGAATCTCGATCTTTCTTACTCTGTTTTGTTTATCCAACCACACCCTTGCCGAATTGACCGTTCCATCCTTTTTTGGAAGCAATTCCAGGATTTCGAGTTCACCAGCTTTGCTTTGTTGTTTCAGGGTAAATTGTTCATCTATCTTTGATATATCTTCTATCAAATCGAGAAATGTGCCCCCTGTCTTTGCCTTATTGATTTTTTCCTTAATAATAAAAGGTTTTTCATCTTCTCCCTGCCAGATATACCTTCCGTCGTAGAGGAAATACTTTACCTTCGGTGCTTTGTATTTCCACAAAAAACCCTTCTGCCTTTTATAGAGAAATTCCCCGTTAAATTCCCTTTCCCTCTTCAAGCTCGCTATAAAGATTTTCTGATGGAATGTCGCTTCCATTGTCGTTATTTCCGAGTATGTTTTTTTGACAGCATCTAAGGGGGAAGCCTTGGCGTACGCTATTATGGTGAAGATAATAACAATTGTAATTAAGATTATCTTTTTCATTTAATAATTTTTTATTCAAGATCCTAAGTTCAAAGTTTTTTTAAAATCCTGAATTCTTAACCTTAAACCTTAAACATTGAACAGGTTATTTGTTCAATGTTTTTTCAGCACCTCTCTCGGTTTTACACCATCGGAAGGGCCCACAATCCCTTCAGTTTCCATCCTTTCTATAATCCTTGCTGCCCTGTTGTACCCTACCCTGAACCTCCTCTGAACCATGCTGATCGAAGCCTCCCCTTTCTCCATAACAAATTCTACTGCCTCTTTATACTTCTCATCGTCTATGTTTTCGCCATTACCTTCTTCCTCTTTTTCTTCCAATATTTCTTCCTGGTAGGTCGGTGTTCCCTGTTGTTTTAAGAATTCCACAATCCTCTTTATCTCTCCTTCCGATACAAAAGGCCCGTGAAGTCTTTGCAATCTGCCGAGCCCAGGACTTAAAAAGAGCATATCCCCGAATCCGAGCAAGCTTTCCGCCCCATTTGCGTCGAGGATGGTTCTTGAGTCCACTTTTGATGAGACCTGGCAGGAAATTCGGGCAGGGAAGTTTGCCTTTATGATGCCCGTTAACACATCCACTGAAGGTCGTTGTGTGGCGAGTATAAGATGGATACCTGACGCCCTTGCCATTTGTGCAAGCCTTGCAATGTATTCCTCCACCTCTCTTGTAGAAACCATCATCAGATCAGCAAGTTCATCTATGACAACCACGATATAGGGTATCGTTTCCGTCTCCTGTTTCATCATCTTCTGGTTATATTTCTCTATGCTCCTTACCCCTATCCCTGCCATCATTAAATATCTTCTCTCCATTTCATCAATGAGCCACCGCAAAGATGTTTTTGCATTCTTCGGGTTTGTGACAACAGGGAGAAGAAGGTGCGGAATGCCTTCATAAAAGGATAGTTCAAGCATTTTTAAATCAATCATCAGGAATCTCGCATTTACCGGTGTTGCTTTGAAGAGTATGCTGCATATCATGCTGTTGAGGGATACACTTTTACCCGAACCCGTAGACCCTGCAACCAGCAAGTGTGGCATCTTTGAGAGCTCCGCAACAAAGGGTTCCCCTGATATGGTCTTACCGAGGGCAAGGGAGAGGGAGGAATTAGATGTTGTGAATGTTTCTGATTCTATGATTTCCCTTAAATACACGGTTTGTCGTGTCCTGTTAGGGATCTCTATACCCACTACAGATTTTCCAGGAATTGGCGCTACAATCCTTATTGATACCGCACTCAATGCCATTGCGAGGTCATCAGAGAGGTTTGATATTCTGCTTACCTTTATACCGGGGGCTGGTTCAAATTCGTACATCGTTATGACAGGCCCGGGTCTTACCTCTACCACCTTTCCGTCGATACCGTAGTCTTTCAGTTTCTTTTCAAGTATCTGTGCATTGAGCTGGATACTTTCCTTGTCGACCTTCACCTCTTTTTTCTCGACAGGGTCGAGTAGTGAAAGAGGCGGGAGCTTGTAAGGACCCATATCTTTAAAGAATTCAAAGGTTTCCTGAACAGCCTTTTTTTCTACTTTTGGTTCTTCCTTTGGTTCTTCAGTCACCTTTATCTCTTTCCTGCGTTCTACTAATTTTTTTCTCACGACGTTCTTTTCAATGATGGAGAGCAGTGGCGCCTGGATTATCAGGAATAATGAAATAAGGAAAAGGATAATGGATATGAGGTAACTGCCAAAATAACTGAAAAGGTTGATAAGGGTCTTTTGAAGCAGTAAGCCGAGGAAGCCTGAAAAGGGTATCAAAACACCCCTCAATTGTATTTTGCCAATCATTATCTGGAGAAAAGAAGAGAGGGACAGAAATAGCAGGATAAGGCCTGCCGCAATTATGAGAGGGTGAGGAGGTTCCTTTTTTCTTATGTAGAATATTGAAAAGAGAAGGATGAAGGCAGATAAGAAATAGCTCATCATGCCGAATACCTGAATGAGAAGGTCAGAAATATAAGACCCTACCTTTCCGCAAAGATTCTTTGCTGCACCTTCCGCAACGGTATTTAATGATGGGTCAAAGGGATTATACGAGAGCAGACTTACAAGGAGAAATATAAAGATACCCAACAGGCCTATCCCTAATATCTCTTTCTTTAAATCTCCTGACATGCTATCAACCTTTCAATGTGTGTTCTCACCTCAAGCATAATCTTTGTTTTTTCAGAGCGGTTTACATCTTCTAAATGTATTGGTTCGCCGATATTGATGTATATTACCCCTTTTTCTTTTGGAACGAAACTACCTTTTGGTTGTAACCTGCTCGTCCCGTATATACCCACCGGCACTATGGGAACCTTTGCACGAAGGGCGAGAGAGAATCCTCCTTTTTTGAAAGGAAGAAGAGCGCCGCCATGACCCCTTGTCCCTTCAGGAAATATGATAATATTCATTCCTTCTCTGATTTTACGTGCTGCCTCGTCCATGCCTTTTATTGCTTCTCTCGGATTTTTCCTGTCAAGGCTTATATATCCTGCTCTTTTCATTGCCCATCCAAGAAAAGGTATGGAGAAGAGCTCTCTTTTCGCAATCCATTTAAAGGATAGGGGGAGTGATGAGTGGAGCGTATATATGTCAAGGGCACTTTGGTGGTTGCACATGAATATGTACGGTGGTTTTGGTATATGCTCCGAACCTTTCAAAGAGACGTTGATGCCGCATACCTTTAAATGAAAGGTTGCCCATAGTCGTGCTACCTTGTGAGCGTTTTCCCCCTTGCCTTTAAACAGGGATACGATAATGGCAATGGTGGAAAAAAATATCGTGGAACATACAAAGTTTATAAGAACAAGTATTTTCATCATTTCATTTCTTCCTCAAGGGTATGAATAATATTGTCCACATCCACCCTGATGCTCATATCAATATCATAAGGAGACACACCCAGTTTGTCGGCTTCCATGATTTTCTCATTGTATCCCATAAAACCGAGAAAAGAAAACTCTTTTAAGTTTTCCTTTATCAATGCCAAGTCCTTCTCGTCCACAACCTTATTCCCCACAAAATATACATGCTTTATTCCGAGGTCAGAAGCAAGTTTTTTAACCTGATACGCTGTCTGGAAGCTCCTCTGTCCTGGCTCTACAACTACGATTAATGCATCTACGTAGGACGTGGTACCCCTGCCTAAATGTTCAAGGCCTGCCTCCATGTCCACTATCACATATTCATCCCTTTCAATAAATACATAGGAAAGCAGGCTCTTCAAAAGCACATTTTCCGGACAGAAACAACCGCCCCCACCTTGAGGGATATAGCCTAACACAACAAGCTTTATGCCATCTTTTTCAATGGAATAATTTTCCGGGATGTCATCCACTTTAGGGTTTATTTTAAAAAAAGAGCCATAGGTTCCTTTTTTTGCCCCTGTCCTTTCCTCAATGAATTCTTTCATCTGGGCAAGGGGTTGAATCGCTTTTAACCTGTCGTTATCAATACCTATAGCGCTTGCAAGGTTGGAGTCAGGATCGGCATCTATCGCAAGCACCTTATGCCCTTTGTCTGCAAGGCATCTCGCCATGACCCCGGCGAGGGTAGTCTTTCCAACTCCTCCTTTACCAGATATGGCGATCTTCATACTTTACCTTTTCTTCGTCTCTTATTCCGAACACCGAACTTATTCATTATTCATACATGCTTAATCTCAATGTTTGGTATTTGATTCATCGGAGACAAGGGCTTGAAGGATTTCTCTTTCCTCTGGAGTACCTAATATTATGAGACTCATATCCCCCTCTATGACAGTACCGGGATAGGGGTTGTATATCCAGTCACCATTTGCCTTTTTTACTGAAACGAGCAACGCATTTCCCAGGTTTCTAAAGTCTATATCGGAAAGTGGTTTCCCTATATATGGTGAATGTTTTGGTATATGCAACTCCTCCACCCTGAGTGGTGTTTCCGTATCCCTCAGCATCTTATCGAGGAAAGATGTTACATTCGGTCTTATCATTTCCGATGCCATCCGCATTCCACCTATATAGTTGAGAGCAATAACCGCGTCTGCACCAGCCCTTTTAATCTTATCTACGTTCTTTGTATCATTGCAACGGGAAACAACCCTTAGCGAAGGGTTGATCTGTTTTGCTGTTAACACGATGACGATGTTGTCATTATCAGAGTTGGTTGTGGCAAAGAGTCCTTTTGCTTTCTGTATCTTGGCTTGTTGAAGAATCTCATTTTCTGTTGAATCCCCAATTATCATATCAACATTGAGGTTGTGTGTTTTCAAGACATCCAGTTTTCCTTCATCTGTATCAATGACTACCTGGCGTCTTTTTGTCTGATAGAGTTCATGAACGATATAGAGACCCACCATGCCAATACCACACACAATGTAGTGGTTATTCATCTTTTCTATATGTTTCTCCATTGTCCTCCTCCTGAACACCTTTTTCAATTCCCCCTCTATAATATATGCGGCGAGTGTGGTAAAAAGATAAGCGATTGTTCCTGCCCCGACAAATATGAATAGTATCGTAAATATTTTCCCGAATGGTTTATCGTCAAGTCCTATTACATCCCCGTATCCAACAGTGCTGATAGTGATTGCGGTCATGAAAAGGGCATCGAGAAAACTTGTCTTTTCCCCACCTATAAGTTTAAAGCCAATTGTTCCAATCAGTATGATTACAATGATTGCCGCGATGATGAGTAAAAGTTTTTTGGGAATTCTAAACATAGGTTTTTTATTATAGCACGTATGTAATTCCTGATAAAATGCTTTTTCATTAAGTTTTTGAAATTGTCCATAATTACTTGTTGATTTTATAAATTCTGCTATAATGAATGATATAAACAGCCGGTTTTGACTGAATCGTCTGTTCTTGAACTTGAATAACAATTAAAATATAAGTGAGGTACAACGGGCTATGACAGTTGAAAAGTTAGAATTCAAGACAGAAGTCAAAGAGCTCCTTGATTTAATGATTCATTCCCTTTACTCCCATAAGGAGGTGTTCTTGAGGGAGCTTGTCTCAAACGCGTCCGATGCCATTGACAGGGCACATTATGAATCCTTGACAAATAGCGATATCTCTGAAGGAGAGAAAGGCTGGAAAATCAGGATAACAGTGGATAAGGATGCCGGGACACTCATGGTAAGCGATAATGGTATCGGCATGAGTAAGGATGAGGCCATTGAAGCGCTTGGAACAATTGCCCACTCAGGGACAAAGGAATTTCTCGCAGCACTTCAGAGCAAAGAGATAAAGGATAATCCGGAACTCATCGGTCAGTTTGGCGTGGGTTTCTATTCTTCTTTCATGGTGGCGGATACAATTACCGTGATTTCTAGAAAAGCGGGTCAAAAAGACAAACGAGGTGTGAAGTGGGAATCAACCGGTGATGGTGTGTTTACTGTAGAAGAGATAGAAAAAGAGGGTAAAGGCACCGATGTGATTTTACACCTTAAAGAAGAGGAGAACAAGTATCTTCAGGAATGGGAGATCCGTAACATCATCAGGAAATACTCTGATTTTATCGAGCACCCTGTGGTGATGGATGTGGAACGGGAAAGGGAAAGCGTTTTAGATAAAACCAAAAAGGTCAAGGTGAAGGAAGAGGAGACCTTAAATTCCATGAAAGCGATCTGGTTGAAGGACAAATCAGAGATATCAGAGGAAGAATACAATGAGTTTTACAAACATATCTCCCATGATTTTTCCAATCCGGCAAAGGTAATTCACTACAAGGCAGAAGGCACCTCAGAGTTTCATGCACTGCTCTATATCCCATCCGTGGCACCCATTAATATCCTCTATAGAGACTACAAGATAGGCCCTATGCTCTATGTGAAGCGTGTCCAGATCATGGACCACTGTGAGGAGTTGATCACACCTTATTTGAGGTTTATTAAAGGAGTGGTAGATTCTTCAGACCTTCCACTGAACATTTCAAGGGAAATCCTTCAGAATAACAGACAGGTTGAGATCATTAAGAAGAATATTACGAAGAAGGCGCTCGACACAATAGGCGATATGAGAAAGGATGAGTACGAGAAGTACCTCAAGTTTTATGAGGAATTTGGCAGGGTTTTAAAAGAGGGTGTCCATTTTGATTTTGAAAGGAGAGAGACTATTGCCGATTTACTTTTATTCCCCTCCACACACACAGAAGAGGGTAAATTCAGGACCTTTCAAGAGTATGTGGATAACATGAGAGAGGGGCAGAAAGACATCTATTACACCACCGGTTCATCGCTCAAGGAGGCATTACAGTCACCTTACCTCGAAGCCTTTAAGGAAAGGGGCTACGAAGTGCTCATCATGCTTGATGATATTGATGATTTTATTATGGCTGGTTTTGAGTATAAGGGCAAAAAGATGAAATCAGTGATTAAGGGTGACATTGCCTTCGATAAAGCTGAACAAGCCGATAAAGAAAAGGCAAAGAAAAAGTATGAGAAACTCCTTGAGTTTATTAAAGACCGGTTAAAGGATGATGTAAAAGATGTTCGGCTTTCAGGCAGGCTCACTGATTCTGCCTGTTGCCTTGTGGCAGACGAGGGAGATATTGACCCGCAGATGGAAAAGCTTTTAAAGGCCATGGGCCAGGATGTACCTCAAAGTAAAAGGATTCTCGAGATCAATCCTGACCATCCACTCTTTGCCTCCATGAATGCAATATTTGAAAAAGACAGGGGAAACGATACCTTACAGGAATACATCATGCTCCTCTACGGTCAGGCACTTTTACTGGAAGGATCAAAGCCGAAAGACCCCGCTGCCTTTGCCAGGGCAGTGGCAAAACTGATGGTGGAAAACCTTCGCTAATATTTCTATAGAAAATATGCGAATATTCTGATATTATTCTTCCCACGGTCCCATCGTCTAGTGGCCCAGGACGCTGGCCTCTCACGCCGGTAACACGAGTTCGAATCTCGTTGGGACTATTTTTTGGAACACTATGTGGTTTTATAATACAGGCAAGACATTTCTTGAACGGTTACAACATGGTGAAGACCTCTATCTTTCCATAAAGAATACCTTCACGCACAGCGGTATAAAAATGGGTGTTTTTATGGCAATAGGGGCTGTGAAGCATGCAACCATCGCCTTCTATGACCAGAAAGAGCGGATTTACAAAAATCACTTTATTGATGAACCTGCCGAGATACTCTCCTGTGTGGGGAATGTTTCCGAGGTGGAGGGGGAGGTATCTATACATGCCCATATAACCCTCGGGTTGAGAGATGGCACTGCAAAGGGCGGTCATCTGATTGAGGGAACTACCTTGTTTGCCTGTGAATTGTTTGGTATAGAGCTTGAAGGTGAACAGTTAAAGAGAATATACGATGATATTACAGGTTTAAAACTCTGGGGCTTTTGAAAAAGTCTGTATTGAGGAAGTTTTTAAAGGCGTATACTGCCTTACCTCTATGGCTTATCCTGTTTTTTTCTTCCCTTGTAAGCTCGGCTAAATGTTTTTTCAGTTCAGATATATAGAAAACAGGGTCAAATCCGAATCCTCCGCTGCCCTTTTTTTTAAAACCTATATAACCGGTGAGATGGCCATAAAATACATAACTTCTTTCATTTTCCGGTATATAAAAGGCAAGGTATGCCTTGAAGGTTGCGCCTCTTTTTTCCCATGGTATTCCTTCTAATTCAGTAAGTAATTTTTCAATCCTCTCATCATCATTGCTTCCATACCTCGAAGAATGTATTCCCGGTTTCCCTCCAAGCGCCTCTACCTCAAGACCTGAATCATCAGCAATGGTATATATTCCAAACCTGTCGCCAATTTTTCTCGCTTTCTTTAAGGCATTTTCAACGTACAGGGGGCTATCCTCTTCTACCTCTATGTTTTCTTCAAAATCTCTCAAAGAATAGAAGGTATCGAATTCGTTGGGGAGCAGGGATTTTATTTCTTCAAATTTGCCGGTATTGCCCGTGGCAACGATGAGGCTTCTCATGCAGGAAACAACGTCCCCAGCACAATCTTTTGAAGCCTCGTAATCTCAACGATGCCCTTATGGGCAAGGTTGTACATCATATCGAACTGGTCTTTTGAGAAGGGTGTTTTCTCTGCAGTTCCCTGGATTTCGATGAGCATCCCCTTGCCGGTCATGACGAAGTTCATGTCT
>CAIJOT010000230.1 GCA_903822335.1 uncultured delta proteobacterium | reverse complement strand
CCTGGTCAACAGGATTACGGGCAAGAAAAAAATATGTATCAAAACGAATAGACCGGGCTTCAGGCGTAATCCAGTGGGCATAATAGTGGAGCTGGTCTAAAGCAAATGAAAGATGCTCCTTTTTTGCCATCTTGCTGAGGGTTATCTTTCCCTCATGGAGTAAATCCCTGTAAAGGAGAAATCGCTGCCTGGTCACTGTATCATTCATGGAGAAAAGGTCATTGACTTCATCATAGACAAAAAGTACCCCTACCTCTTCAAACAACTCCCTGATACCCGCAACCCAGCATGCAAAGCTTTCCTCTTTTGGAATTGAGCGTCCCAGAATCTGCCAGGCATCATCAAGGGATACACCTTTGCAATGGGAGAAGATTTCTGGACTGCTATCTTTTTCATCAACCCTTCCACCTGGATACACAAAATTTCCCCCCATGAAAGCACTCTTCTCATGGCGTTTGACGAGAAATACTTCAAACCCTTCAGGGTGTTTGTCTCTCAGAAGTACCACAGTCGTTGCTTTTCTTGGAATGACAGCCATGTTCTCTTTTTAACATGTCCTTGCTTCCTAATCAAATAAAACAGAATTTTTTTGAAAACACAGGGTAATCTGTTGTATATTTCAATCATTCTCAAATAGATTCCCACGGGCAAGCCCGTGGGAATCTATCCAGCTTGCACAGCAAGCGAGAGGGGAAGGCTCCACAAGCTTTGCTTGGGGAGGGGGCGACCCCCTTACGGGGACAGGCGCAAGCCCCGGTAATAGAGACTCGACAAACCGCAAAGAGGTGTAATATGGTCTATGGTGATTATGAAGGCGTGATGGGGCTTGAGGTTCATGCCCACCTCTTAACTAATAGCAAGATCTTCTGCGGATGCTCAACAAAATTCGGTGCAGAACCCAACAGCCATACATGCCCTACCTGTATGGGTCTACCTGGAGCCTTACCTGTCCTCAACAAAAAGGTAGTGGATTTTGCCATTAAACTCGGGCTTGCCCTCCATTGTACAATCAATAAAAAAAGCATCTTTGCACGGAAAAACTACTACTACCCTGACCTCCCAAAAGGCTACCAGATTTCTCAATATGAAGAACCTCTATGTACCGATGGTTATCTTGATATTTATGAGAATGGAGAAAAAAGGAGAATCAGGATAAAAAGGGTTCATATGGAAGAAGATGCAGGGAAGCTTGTTCACGAAAGCACCATTGAAACAAGCTCATACAGCCTCGTTGATTACAACAGGTCGAGTGTACCACTCCTTGAGATTGTGAGCGAGCCCGATATAAGGACACCGGAAGAAGCGGTACTTTACTTAAAGATGCTCAGAGATGTGCTTATATACCTCGAAATCTGCGATGGCAATATGGAAGAAGGAAGCTTCAGGTGTGATGCAAATGTATCTGTAAGAAAGAAGGGAGCGAGCGAACTTGGCACGAGAACAGAACTCAAGAACCTGAATTCCTTCAGATTTATAGAAAAATCACTTGCCTACGAGATAGAGAGGCAGACAGAGGTGATTAAAAATGGTGGGGAAATCATCCAGGAAACAAGGCTCTTTAATGTGGATGAGGGCATCACATACTCAATGAGAGGCAAAGAAGAGGCACATGATTACAGATACTTTCCAGAACCTGATTTGCTTCCCCTCACGGTTGATGAACAATGGATAGAAGACGTGAAAAAGGCACTCCCTGAGTTACCAATGGAAAAAATGGAAAGATTTATGGATGAGTATAATCTCCCTAAGTATGATGTGGAGATTCTGTTATCTGACAAAGAGCTTGCCATGTATTGTGAGGAGGTAATAAAGCTTTTTCCTGAACCAAAGACAGTCAGCAACTGGATCATGACGGAACTTCTCAGGGAATTAAAGGATGGAAATGTATCCCCAAAGGATTCGCCGCTTTCACCAACCCACCTTGCAGAGTTGTTATCCCTCATAAAGGATGGCACGATTAGTATTAAGATAGGAAAAGAGATTTTTCCGGAATTATACAAAAGTGGTATCCCCCCCAAACGTTTAGTTGCAGAAAAGGGATTGGTTCAGATTTCAGATGAGTCTGCGATCATTTCAACTATAGATAGCGTCATTGCTCGTTTTCCTAAGGAAGTCGGGGAATTTAAAGCTGGCAAGGAAAAACTTTTAGGATTTTTTGTCGGGCAGGTTATGAAAGAAACAAAAGGTAAAGCCAATCCAAAGCTATTGAATGAACATCTTGTAAAAAGGTTAAAAAGTTGATGGTATAAATACAGGTTAAGGTTAAGGTGTCACAATGACTGATCATATTCTCTGGAAAGATGGTTCGCTATATCTGCTTGACCAGCGTCTCCTGCCTTTTAAAAAGGTATATGTCCGGTGTATTGGATTGAAAGATGTGGTTCGGGTCATAAACAACATGACCATACGGGGGGCACCGTTAATAGGGATAGTTGCCGCATATGGTGTGGCACTGGGGATCAAGGAGGTTATTACATCGAAAGGTCATTTCAAAGATATTGATATGGACAGGATATGCGACAAACTCGGCAAAACAAGGCCCACGGCAGTTAACCTTTTCT
>CAIJOT010000229.1 GCA_903822335.1 uncultured delta proteobacterium | reverse complement strand
TTATGATATAGCTCGCATATTTTGCAGATATTTCCACAAACACAATCGTTTTACTTATCCCACGGCGGTACTCATTCAGTATAGCTTCAAGGTTATGCCTGTCTAAATAGGCGGTTTTCAATTCTAAAAACCCGTCAGTAACATGTGTGACAGCATTGACAAATATAAAATTATTCTTTTTTATTTCAAAAGCTGCGCATACCAGGCGTGTATCTTCAGCATCATAGTTCGAAATGTATCCCCTATGCTCTCTTCTCTCTTCTATCTTTTTGAGGACAGGTTCCCCTGTTAACCCTGGCTCATCTACCTTAATCCCTATTGTTTTTAATCTGAATATCAATTTTTTGATCAGTTTCTGAATGTCCTTATCTTTTTCGTAAGGATATACCATGTTCAGGAATATCCCCGCAGTTTCGCTCTTCACGTTTTTTAATGCTTCTAAAAGCACTCTCTTCTTTTCCTTTGATAGGTTCTGAAAGGTTTTTGCGCTATCTTCCAAACCTGCAGCATCTGTGATGGCTTTTATGATTTCTTCCATATGGAGTTGCTTTGTTGACCAATCAATCAACCAACCAATCAACTATTTAACGATTTTATTACTTCACTACCTTATATCCTGCCTTTTCTATTTTGGTCTCAATGTCTTCATTTTTTGTTTTTGATTCATCATACTTTACCACTGCGCTTCCTATCTGGACATCAGATTCAAGTATACCAGGAACATCGCCAAGGGCTTTTTTTACTGCCATTACACAGTGTTGACAACTCATGCCTTCAATCTTAATCTTTGCTTCTGCCATAGCAACCTCTCTTATCATTTATATATTTAATCTATGTATTATAGCATGAAAATGACAATCCTGTGAGCTAAAAAGCGGGTACCCGGTGTTTCATTCCAGGCCTTCAGTCCAGAATGAAGTATCTAACTTTAGACTGTAAGTTTTCTCTGGTTTCTTTGGATGTGTAAGTTTTACGTATAACTCAGGAGAACCATCTTTCGGTATGTAAACAATCCAACTTGCCATGGTGCGTTCCTTTTTTGATGTACTATCTGTTCTCCAGATGCTGTTATCAGGGGCATCATTCCTGTCTTCACTAAAAACTATGAAATCTTCCATTGTGAGGGGCGATGGGTGAGTTGTGAAAAGATACTGGATGCGATTTAACCTTATTTCACTGCTTTCATCCACTTTTTTATAGGCATTGAGTAGCTTCTCATCGATGTAATGATTTGTATGGAAAAGGACACCTTTGCCTGTTACTTTCACTGCAATTTCACCACGGGGTCCAATCTCTATCACCGCAATTTTCAATTTATCTGCAATCATATAAAAGGTTGGATGGCTTTTGGCAAAGATGCTCTGGTTTTCCAAAACAGTATCCACAGATTCAAAAGAAGTTAATATTTTTTCGTGAGTATCCTCTGTTCCTGTATTTCTTTCCTTATGAGGTACTGTGCTTGCGGTAGCATTGATAACGACCAACCCTCTCTCATTAATCCCAGCCACTATGTTATGGAGTTTCTTTTCTTTGACAGGGAAGAGCCCTAAATAAGAAAAGCCGTTTTTTGGGATAATAAGCCTCATCTCATCGGGTTGGTTTGACTCCTTATCGTGATTCTTTGCAATCAGAACCCCTCCATCCTGAATATACTCCCCTGCCGCAGCCCATAAGGTACAGGCTTGTACAGTCAGTCCTTTTGCAATGAAAAAAATAAGGAGGGAGATTACAAAGAATGATAATTTTGTGATGCGATCACTCATGTGTTTACAGAATAGCATACCTTATACTAATTTGCCATCAATGCACTATTTTGTTTGATGGGAAACAATTCCTTTCTCTTCAATTACCGTGGTTGTCTGTATTCTTGACTTTCCTGAGCATAACGGTTAGTTTTTTAGAAACATGGGAGATGTGTTCATATCTTTGGTGAGTCCGCCACAGGAAAGAAGAGAGCCAGTATTGTGGTTCATCTTTCGTGGCCGGAAGATACTGGTGATGGAGGAGGACAATGTACCTGCTATACCATCCCTCAATGATATAGATGAGCTGGGATTAGAACCCATACGCCGGCAATACCTTGGAACCATGTGCGGTCAGCATTGTTATGCTGTAGAATTTCCTGAATCTTCTGAAGCCCCTAAAGGAATGGTTTTTCACGGTTTACGGGGATTGCATGGCTACTTGAAAGAAAGTTTGTATAGTATAGCTATCAGGGCAATCCATGTCATTGACTGGGACAGGACACATAAATTTTGCAGTCAGTGCGGTGAAAAGACTGTAAGCCGAAGCGATATGCGCGCAAAAGAATGCCCTCGTTGTGGTTTTATAAGCTTCCCCCGTATTTCTCCTGCTGTCATTGTCCTTGTTAAACAGAAAAACAAGGTCTTGCTTGCCCGCGCACAACGTTTTAAGGAGGAGCTTTATAGTGTTATTGCTGGTTTTGTTGAACCAGGGGAAACGCTCGAAGAGGTGGTCAGGCGCGAGGTAAAGGAAGAGGCTGGTATTGATGTAAAAGACATACGTTATTTTGGCAGCCAGCCCTGGCCTTTTCCAGATTCTCTTATGATTGCCTTTACCGCAGAGTACGCAGGGGGTGAAATCAGTGTAGACGGCACTGAGATTCTCGATGCCCGCTGGTTTGAATATGATAAACTTCCTCACATTCCAGGAAAAATAAGCATTGCGAGAGAGCTTATAGATTGGTTTGTGTCAAAGCAGGAAAAGAAGAAAAAGCATTGAGCAAGGTGATGAAAGCCATAATTTTTGACGAAAAACTTAGATTTGTAAAAGACTGTCCAGTCCCCAAACCAGAAAAGAATGAAGCCCTGATTAAAACAAGTATGGCAGGTATTTGTAATACTGACCTTGAAATCACGAAGGGATACATGGGTTTTAAGGGTATCCTTGGACATGAATTTGTGGGGGTTGTTGAAAGGGTGAGTGGAAAAGCTCGGTACCTGATTGGCAAGAGGGTTGTTGGTGAAATCAACTGTGGATGCGGGGAATGCGATTACTGTGTAAAGGGTTTCAAGAACCATTGTCCTGATAGAACCACCCTTGGGATGACAGGAAAAGACGGTGCTTTTGCTGAATACATGACGCTTCCGGTGGATAATCTGCTGGAAGTTCCAGAACATGTTGCAGATGAGGAGGCAATATTTACCGAACCTTTGGCTGCGGCGTTTGAAATTACCAGACAAATCCATATAAGGCCTACAGATAAAATCCTTGTTCTTGGTGATGGGAAACTGGGGATCTTATGTGCTCTTGTTTTAAACCTTACCCGGGCTGATGTCACACTCGCTGGGAAGCATGAGAAAAAACTTCACATTGCAAGGGATCAGCATGTAAAGGCATTAAAGATAGAACACTTAGAAATAGCAAAAAAATACGATATTGTGGTTGAAGTGACAGGTTCGGCGGATGGTTTTAAGATGGCCCTTAAGTTTGTAAAACCAAAGGGTACAATTATACTGAAAAGTACGGTAGCAGAGGGAAAAGAGATGAACCTCACTCCGGTTGTGATAGACGAAATAAAGGTTATCGGCTCGCTGTGCGGACCCTTTAAACCAGCCCTAAGGGCAATATCGAGAAAGCTTATTGATGTAAAACCTCTCATCTCAGGAATATTCACATTTGATGAGGCTAAAATAGCTTTCTATAAAGCAAAAGAAAAGGATACCCTCAAGATTATGATAGATTTTCGTCATCAGCAGCGGGGAGACAGTAAACAGAGGGACGATGGATGACCGCTTGCCTGCGGTTGGGCTAAGATGATGGAGGAGGAAGGCAGTAGGGATAAGAAGTAGGCAGTGTAAGCGGCAAAAAGACGACAGACCATAAACTAAAGACCTCAGGAAAGACTATGGAGAAGATAAAAATAGGGATAAGCAAATGTCTTCTTGGTGAAAAGGTCCGCTATGATGGTGGACATAAGCGAGACCACTATATAACTGATACTCTTGGACAGTACTTTGAGTGGGTTCCTGTGTGTCCTGAGGTAGAGTATGGCCTGCCTGTCCCGAGGGAAGCGATGCACTTAACCGGTAGTCCTGATGCTCCGCGTCTTGTTACTATACGTACACATATTGACCATACCGATGGTATGCTGAAATGGGTTGAGAAGAAACTTAAAGAGCTCGAGCGGGAGGACCTCTGTTGTTTCATTTTTAAAAGCAAGTCGCCCAGCTCAGGCATGACAGGTGTTAAAGTCTATGGTGATAAAGGAATTCAGAGCACAAAAGGGGTGGGCATATTTGCAGGTGCTTTCATGAGGCGCTTCTCTCTCCTCCCTGTGGAAGACGATGGAAGGTTGAACGATCCAGAATTGCGTGAAAACTTTATCGAGAGGGTCTTTGTTTTTAAAAGATGGCAGGAGTTTATAAGGAAAGGTGGATACCTTAAGGATTTATTAAATTTTCATACCCATCACAAACTGTTACTCCTTGCCCACAGCCCAAAACATTACACCCTCCTCGGACGTCTTGTGGCAAATGCAAAAAATCATAAGGGTGATCTTCACATGGAATATTATATAAAGACTATGATGGATGGCTTGCGTCTGATAGCAACGACTAAAAAAAATACGAATGTGTTGCAGCATATAATGGGTTACTTTAGAAAGCAACTCTCCACAGAGGAAAAGCAGGAATTACTTGAATTAATAGAAAATTACTGGAAGGGATTGATTCCTCTCATCGTTCCTGTAGCGCTTGTGAAGCATTATGTGAGAAAATACGATGAGCCCTACTTAAAGAAACAGTATTATTTAAATCCCCATCCCCTTGAACTCATGCTTAGAAATCATGTATAAAAGAGCCCTTAACCGGATGGGGATTTCTTTGAGCTTTACTAATATCTCCGGGGGCTTCTTTTCTGCCTGTCTCTTGGTGGGCGAGCTTCATCAACAGTAATGGTACGTCCCGCAAATTGCGTACCGTTCAATTCTTTTTTTGCTTTCTCAGCTTCCACCTGGGTAGCCATTTCAACAAACGCAAAACCCTTACCTTCAATGACCTTGATTTCCCTTACTTCACCACATGCTGAAAATACTTCCTTCAGCTGCTCACTCGTTACAGAGTAACTAAGATTTCCCACGTACAGTTTGCTACCTTCCATTCTGATCCTCCTTTTTTTAATTTACCCTTAATCGCTCAATGTTTCTTGTGGAGGTAGAGGCAAGATAACACTTCTTACTCCATAATGAAACATTACACATTTAAATCTCCAGCACTCCACATTATCATAAACGAATATAAAGAGGATTGAAAGCCTTTTTTATAAAACTTGCAAATGTTCCGGGAAGAGTCAAGGGGTAAATAGTTGATTTTATTAGCCACCTGCTAAAAAGACTAATACTGAAACCACATCATCATTATTTACCGGATGGATGAGTTCATTAGGGTAGGCACTCTTTGAGTTTACCATAATCTCCACGTAACCCTTCAATTCCCCCTTCTTTGCAAATAGTTTTTTCTCCATGGCTGGATAACGTTTTATCACGTTGTTCAGACATTCCCCCACGGTCTTGCCCTCAATTTCTAATTGAAGTTCTACTCCATCGTTGAGAAAGGGATGAAGGTTCATCTTTACGCTCATCGGTTACCTCCAAATTACTTATGAGGTGTTTAATTGTCTCTCTATCTAAATATAAACATAATCAGGGGTGTAAGCAAGAGCCATTGTGACCTCTACTTGCACCCCTTAGGCAAATCCTGCTTGCTGTATAACCTGCTGTAATACCTTGGTTAATTACCCCTCATACCGTATGGTTGCGCCGAGCTTCTTTGCCTCGGAAATCTTGAACGCCGCATCCCTCTTTTTGCTCAGGCTCTCCCTCGAAGGCGTAACAAAATCCACAGCCTTCATATCGCAGAACCTGACGCACTGGGGATCACCACTGCAAAGATCGCACTTAAAGACCTTTTTCTCCGCTGGGTTGAAGTTCATTGCACCAAAGGGACATACGGCTATGCATAAACGGCAGCCAATGCAGATATCGTGATCTACGTGTACACGCGCCTCGGCCTCATCCCGGTAGATAGCCTTCACCGGGCATACGTTCAAGCAGGGCGCATCCACGCACTGACGGCATGTCATAGGAATATAGAGACCTTCCCACTCCCATTTTTCTACTTTAATACGGGACTTTGCAGGGTTGGATACACCATCGTGAAACACGGAGCACACCAACTCACACCTCCTGCATCCAGTACACTTTTCATGATTTACCACTATAGCTTTTGCTTCCATTTAGTTTCCTCCTTTATGTTCTATCACACTATACACGGGACGGTTCTTTATCAAGGTTATCAAGCCCAAGCCGTTTAAGTGTCTCCGGTGTTGGTATGCCGTTGTCATCACATCCCTTGTGTTTATAGAACTCTGCTCTCATCTGTTTGAATTTTTCCCTGTCGATATATTTGCCGACAACATCAGGCGCTCCACGTTTTGCCGGTTCAGTGAAATACCGCTCGGCAAGAATC